>JAZKYH010000079.1:0-52606 GCA_045612065.1 Bacteroidaceae bacterium | reverse complement strand
TAGGCAATCTCGCAGACGTCTCTTGCCAAGTCCCTGCGCGGGATCCTTCGTCGCTACGCTCTGTCAGAACCTTTAGGTCGCTGAAAGCAATGACAAACATCGCTGATTTTGCTTTGCTGGACAACTGCTATATTATCTCCTTTATTTTTGCTCTGGCCCCACACTGCAAGTCCTGGCCAGGGACTTCAAGTCGGGATGGCCATCCCCGTCTTGTTTTCTAATGCAAAGATACAACATCCATCCTCGGCACTTCGAAATATCTCAAATAACGTCAAACAACGTCAAACACAACGCGATAAATAATTTTTTTTCGCACCCGTGACAGAACGCTGCCGAGCCTGCGACTGAGCGCCACCGAGCCTAACTCCCTGAGACGGGGGATACGCGCATAATGCGCATGCGCCACGCGAGCGCGCGCCCATACCCCGATGATGACAGATGACGATGACAATTATCTTGTGCTGTTGCTCCAAGTGGGTATAATATATAGGCATATTTATATAATTAAATATGAATTTTTACTTCAACTATTTCACCTCCATCGAGAGAGAGCACATTAATTGTCATCGTCATCACTTTCCTTGTCACCTGCGATAAAAAAGTGCATTTTCGATGAAAAATAAACACTCAAAAAACTTGACAACGGGGGTACGGATTTCGTATCTTTGTATTGTTAACGATATCGGTTAATAAAGAGGATATTCTTAGACTTATTGCACAAACTTTTATTCATACAATGCGGCGGCATCGAGGTGGGCTTGTTTTATGGCCTGGGCAAGCCACTCGGGAGAGAGTACGCGGATGGCGGCACCACGCGAGAGGAGGGGCGTGATGAAGTCGGCCGTGGGGCGCAGGGTGAGCTCAAAGTCGGTGTGCTCGGGGGTGGAGCATAGCTCGCGCTGGCTATGGTGCAGGGGTAGGTCGCGCAGGTAGTGGGGCTCGCGACCGAAGGCACGGATGACGACCTTCTCGATGGGGACGTGGTGGTCGTTGACGATGCCGTAGCAGTCGCTAAACCAGCCGGCAGGGTCGAAAGTGGTGTCGTACTCGAAGGACGTGTCGGTGAGCTCGAGCGAGACGATGCGGTCGAAGGCGAGGGTGAAGAGGCCGCCATCCTCGGGGTGACGCACCAGGGCATACCAACGCTTGTTGAAGAGCTTCACGAGGTAGGGCTCGAGGAGCATGAGCGAGCTGCCCTCGGCACCATAGCGCTGGTAGCGGATGATGATGCGCACGCTCTGCTTCATGGCGTCAATAAACTGGTGCAGCTGTTCGCCATCGGAGGGGATGCACTCGAGGATGATGCGCTCGTGCACGCCAAGGCTCTCGGCAAGTACGTTGTTGACCGAGAGGGTCGAGAGCATCCAGTTCTGTATGGTCTCTTCGGTGAGTACCTCGGCATTGCCTATGTAGTAGCGGTAGCCGTCCTTCTTGTCGCAATCAATGATGATGCCAAACATGTCGAGGATGGCATCGCGGTGGCGGTTGAAGCTACTACGTGCCATGGGAAGCCCGCCACTCATCTCAGTCTTTGTCCAGTGCTGGTTGATCTCCTCGAAGGTGAGGCGCTGATGGCGGTGGATGGTGTTGATGAGCCAAATGTATTCTTTGAAGAGGGTGGCGGGGCGCATGGGTGTTTGTCTACATTTTCTGAATTGTATAGGAGCAAAGGTATGGATAATTCTTGACTAAATCAACAAAAGGTTGTATCTTTGCACATAATTAGAAAAGAAACATAAAACAGAACTTTTTTATAATGGCAACAGTAGACGATAAGAAAATCATTTTCTCGATGGTGGGCGTATCGAAGGCCTACCAGCAAAACAAGCAAATCCTTAAGGACATCTACCTCTCGTTCTTCTACGGAGCGAAGATTGGTATCATCGGTCTCAACGGTTCGGGTAAGTCGACCTTGATGAAGATCATTGCCGGATTGGAGAAGGACTACCAAGGTGAGGTGGTGTTCTCGCCCGGATATAGCGTGGGCTATCTGCCCCAGGACCCCCAGCTCGACCCCTCGAAGACTGTCAAGGAGGTGGTGATGGAGGGTGTGCAGCCCATCGTGGATGCACTGGCCGAGTATGAGGAGATAAACAACAAGTTTGGATTGCCCGAATACTACGAGGACCCCGACAAGATGGACAAGCTCTTCAGTCGCCAGGCCGAGCTACAAGATATCATCGATGCTACCGACGCATGGAACCTCGACTCTAAGCTCGAGCGCGCGATGGACGCACTACGTTGTCCGCCCGAGGACCAGCCCGTGACACACCTCTCGGGTGGTGAGCGCCGCCGCGTGGCCTTGTGCCGTCTGTTGTTGCAGAAGCCCGATATCCTCCTCCTCGACGAGCCCACCAACCACCTCGATGCCGAGAGCATCGACTGGCTGGAGCAACACTTGCAACAGTATGAGGGTACCGTTATCGCCGTTACCCACGACCGCTACTTCCTCGACAATGTGGCTGGATGGATCCTCGAACTCGATCGTGGCGAGGGTATCCCCTGGAAGGGTAACTACACCAGCTGGCTCGACCAGAAGTCAAAGCGCCTCGAGCAGGAGGAGAAGCAGGCTTCGAAGCGTCGCAAGACCTTGGAGCGCGAGCTCGAGTGGGTGCGCATGGCACCGAAGGCGCGTCAGGCCAAGGGTAAGGCTCGTCTGAACTCATATGACAAACTTTTGAATGAGGATCAGAAGGAGCGCGAAGAGAAACTCGAAATCTTTATCCCCAACGGTCCCCGCTTGGGTAACAAGGTTATCGAGGCACAGGGCGTGGCCAAGGCATTCGGCGACAAGCTCCTCTATGAGAACCTCAACTTCATGCTTCCGCCCAACGGCATCGTGGGTGTCATCGGTCCTAACGGTGCGGGTAAGACCACCCTGTTCCGTCTCATCATGGGGCTCGACAAGGCCGACAAGGGTACCTTCGAGGTGGGTGAGACCGTGAAGCTCGCCTACGTGGATCAGCAGCATCAGGATATCGACCCCGAGAAGACCGTGTACCAGGTGGTGAGCCAGGGCAACGAGCTCTTCCGCATGGGTGGCCGCGACGTGAATGCACGTGCCTACCTGAGCCGATTCAACTTTGCCGGTAGCGACCAAGAGAAGCTCTGCTCAATGCTCTCGGGTGGTGAGCGCAACCGTCTCCAGCTTGCCCTCGCACTGAAGCAGGAGGGTAACGTGTTGCTCCTCGACGAGCCTACCAACGATATCGACGTGAACACCCTGCGTGCACTCGAGGAGGGTCTTGAGAACTTTGCCGGATGTGCCGTGGTCATCAGCCACGACCGCTGGTTCCTCGACCGTATCTGTACACACATCCTCGCCTTCGAGGGTGATAGCCAGGTGTTCTTCTTCGAGGGTTCATACAGTGAGTACGAAGCCAACAAGCAGATGCGCCTCGGCCGCGAAGAACCCAAGCGTATCCGTTATCGTAAGTTGACAGAATAATTATAGTGTTTAAGGTTTAGTGTTTAGAGTTTAGGGTAGGCTCCGCGATGTTGTCTTCCCGGATGGTACTCTAAACACTACACTCTAAACCCTACACAAAAACAAAATGATCGAAAAACATATTGTACTCGAAGATATAGACCCCGCGCTCATCTATGGGGTGAACAATGCCAATCTGCAGATGATAAAGGCGTTGTTCCCCAAGTTGCGCATCATGGCACGCGGCAATGTCATCCGTGCCATGGGCGACGATGAGGTGCTGGAGACCTTCGAAAACTACATCAAGCAGCTCGAAGAGCATGGCGCGCGCTACAACTCGCTGAAGGAGGAGGTGCTGCTCGACATCTTCAACGGCAACCGCCCCATGGTGGAGCGCGAGGGCGACGTCATCGTGTTCTCGGTGACGGGGCGACCCATCACTCCGCGCAGTGAGAACCAGCTCCAGCTGGTGAAGAGCTACCGCGAGAACGACATGGTGTTTGCCGTAGGTCCCGCAGGTTCGGGTAAGACCTACACCGCCATCGCCCTTGCCGTGCGTGCACTGAAGAACAAGGAGGTGAAGAAGCTCATCCTCTGCCGCCCTGCCGTGGAGGCGGGCGAGAAGCTCGGTTTCCTGCCCGGTGACATGAAGGAGAAGATCGACCCCTACCTGCAACCCTTGTATGATGCATTGGAAGACATGATACCCCCGCAGAAACTGAAGGAGTACATGGAGTTGGGTATCATACAGATTGCTCCCTTGGCCTTCATGCGTGGCCGCACACTCAACGATGCGGTGGTCATCCTCGACGAGGCGCAGAACACCACGATACCTCAGCTTAAGATGTTCCTCACCCGTATGGGTATGAACACGAAGATGATCGTGACGGGCGACCTCACGCAGATTGACCTCCCCTCATCGGTGCGCAGTGGTCTCTCCCACGCCATGCACATCCTGCGCGATGTGAAGGGCATCGGCATCGTGGAGCTCAACAAGAAGGATATCGTGCGCCACAAGCTCGTGACACGTATCGTGGAGGCATATGAAAAGGAAGGGAAGAATAAGAGTCAAGCAGTAAATATATGAGAAAACACGATTTGTCTTTCCTGAACAAGTACATACGCAAAGAGGATTTTTTTAAGAATTTCTTTGCAGATTTGTTCGAATATCAAAATTTCAAAGATTTAGATATTCCAAGTAAGGGAGGGGTGTATGTTTTCGTTAGCAAAGAGCAAAAATTCATTTATCCAAAGGGAGAATCAAGAGTTATTTACATTGGCGAGAGTTCTAATTTGCGAAGAAGACTTTATGAGCATAAAAGTAAATATCAATCAATAAAAAACGATAAAAAATATCACGAGAAATGGTGGGATTATAATCGATATTTTTATATGATTGAGTTTGGTTGTGATGTCTATTTTATTACTCGAAAAGGTCCACAGGATGAAAAGAATTTAGAAAGTGATATACTTGGCTTTTTCTACGAGAAGTATAGAGCACTCCCAGTAGGGAATAGTGCGCTATCAATACGAAGATAAATAACATTTTTAATATTGGAGAATATGAAAACTTTAACAGCAACCGATTTCAACTTCCCCGGTCAGCAGGGAGTGTATCACGGCAAGGTACGTGATGTGTACAACATGGGCGACAAGCTCGTGATGGTAGCCACCGACCGCATCTCAGCGTTCGACGTAGTATTACCCAAGGGCATCCCCTTCAAGGGTCAGATGCTCAACCAGATTGCGGCAAAGTTCCTCGATGCCACCACCGACATCTGCCCCAACTGGAAACTCGCTACTCCCGACCCCATGGTAACCGTGGGTGTGATGTGCGAGGGATTCCCCGTGGAGATGATTGTACGCGGCTACCTCTGTGGCTCTGCATGGCGCGCCTACAAGAGCGGTGTGCGTGAGATCTGTGGCGTGAAGCTCCCCGAGGGCATGCGTGAGAACGAGCGTTTCCCCGAGCCCATCATCACTCCTACCACAAAGGCCGAGATTGGTGAACACGACGCCGATATCTCTAAGGAAGAAATCTTGGCACAGGGCCTCGCTACTCCCGAGGAGTATGCATTGCTCGAGCAGTACACCCTCGCTCTCTTCAAACGCGGTACTGAGATGGCTGCTGAGCGCGGACTCATCCTCGTAGACACTAAGTATGAGTTTGGTAAGCACAACGGCACCATATACCTCATGGACGAGATTCACACTCCCGATAGCAGCCGCTACTTCTATAGCGAGGGTTACCAGGAGCGCTTCGAGAAGGGCGAGCCCCAGAAGCAGCTCTCTAAGGAGTTTGTACGCGAGTGGCTCATGAGCAACGGCTTCCAGGGTCAGGAGGGTCAGCAGGTGCCCGAGATGACCGACGAAATCGTTACCGGCATCAGCGAGCGCTACATCGAGCTCTATGAGCACATCACTGGTGAGACCTTCGTGAAGGAGAACACCGAGGACATCGCGGCACGTATCGAGAAGAACGTGACCGAGTGGCTCACAAAGTAAGATAGACTTCCTGGATGTACTGAATTGTACGAAAATAACAAATGCCTTGGTGGGGACGCCAAGGCATTTGTTTTATAGCGGACGCTTCCGCTTTGTCTTTTTCCGACTTTCGCAAGCAGGCCAGACGGTAAATCTATTTACTATGAAAAACACATCTGTATAACGCCTCGCTTGTGGATTTGTTCATTGGAGATTCATCGCATTCTTCAATAGTTTGATTCTTTTTTGTCTCTGCCGCACAATGAGGTGAATTTGCAGTACTTGCATGCTTGGGGTATCTTGCCCTCTTCGGTGAGGGAGGCGGCTGTATAGGGTACATCGCTATTGAAGATTTCTTCGATAGTCTCGTGAAGTAGTTGCCCAAACTTGTCGTGATAGATGCTGAAATCCTTTACGGGATGCTTGTCGATGACGATGTTGGGCTCGAAGCTCTCGTCCGATGTGTTGCGCACGAAGAGCAGTGAAGGGCTTATGCAGGCATATTCGTGACTCATGAGGTAGGAGTAGTAGAATGCCTGGAATACATATCCGTCTCGATTCTTGTCGCGTTGGAAAAGCTCGTCGATGCTCTTGATGGACTTTTGGCTTCCGCCAGTCTTGTAATCGAGTATTCGGGTCACTTCGTGTCCTTGCTCATCAATCTTGCTGTCTATACGATCGACAGTTCCGCCAAGCAATACCTTGAGCGTGGTGCCGTGGCTCTTAATATCATATACCTGGCGTATTTTCTTTTCGCTGGCAATGTATGTGAACGGTGTCATGTGCTTATCCATCGTCAATAGTTGGCGCAGATAGCTGAGGATGACATGACGCACGATGAGTTGCGTGCCGTTATATTTGAGGGGGACATCAGACTCGATGTGGAAGAATTCGGTGCGGAATGCTTCGTCAACAAAGCCCTGTATGTGGTGCTCGTCTTTCAGTAAAGTTTCGAGGTCCTCTTTCGTGATGGTCTTGTTTCGTTCGGTCAACTTTTCATAGGCCAGCTCGGCACTCTTGTGGAAGATAGTTCCCAATGCAGCTACATCGACATCGGTGTTAACCTCTTCGGGTGGGTTGAGACCCTCTACGTGCTTGAGGTAGAATCGTAGACGGCAATCGAGATAGTCGTTGAGTGTTGAAGGTGAGAGGCGATATACGCGTTTCTTGTCCGACTCGTAGCGGAAGTGCTCTTGCAACTTACGTCGTGTCTCATCGGTTTGCTCAATGGAAATCTCGGTTCTTCCCTTTACTTGCGAGGGAGAGTGCAACTCCCATGCCGAGAGCTTGCCGGGATACTCCACCTGCAACTGCATGATGTAGCGCGAGGGCTCTTGCTTGTTCAATCCGTCGGTGCCATTGTTGTATACGATAGTCACCTTCTCGGCACGCTGTATCATGCGGTAGAAATAGTAGGCATACACGGCATTCTGTCGTTGGATGGTATTCATGCCGAATGCCTCGCGTAGGTTGTAGGGTATGAATGACGACTCGTGCGAAGCCTTGGGTAGTTTGCCCTCGTTGGCCGAGAGTAGTATCAGGTGGCGGAAATCGAGGTTGCGCGTCTCAAGCACTCCCATCACTTGCAAGCCTATGGCGGGCTCACCGTGGAAGGGGATAGACATCGGTGTCATCACACGTTGCATCAGTCTTACCAAGGTCTTCGGGGCAATGCACAATGTGCCCTCTTCGATGAGCGTCTTGAAGTTCTCGACGATGCGGTGCATCTGGAATAGGGCCTCCTCGGCCAGTTGTACCATGTGGCTCTCGTTATCTTTGCTCTCTGCGAACAATCGTCCGGCACTGCTGATTAGTGTAGATAACGTGGCGAACAATGTCTGATTGTCGGTAGGTGGTGTGAGCAAAACCTTCAGCCCTGCATCCTGATATTCTCTATCCTTGGTGTTTATGTATATTCGTTTGCTGTTTAGCAATTCGTTTCTCAGCGCTTCGGGATATAGTTGTTGCATGTAGGGGTGGGCGAGGAGAGTGGCAACCTCTTCAAGCATATACATGCCCTGTGTCTCGTCAAATCCCTTGGTGTGTAGTGTGAGATAGGCATTCAGTAGAGAGTAGGGCACGGTTTGGGTGAGTTTGAATCCCATGGTGATATTCACGTTCTTCACCTCATCGTTGGGTAGTGCATGCAATACCGGTTGCACGATATCTTCGTTGCACAATACCACCGCCGTTTCCTCCTCTTGTTGGGTAAGATGCTGCTTTATCCAGGTGTTCAGGTAGCGTGCTTGTGCATTGTCGGTGGAGGCGCTGATGTAGTTTATCTCGGGAAGGTGACGTAGGTTGTCATACAATTCTCCATCCTCAAATGCATTGCCGTAGCGCACGATGTTTTCGCGCACGAAGGTACCCGCTTCATGTTGTTTGTTGTCGTAGTAGTAATGGTCGTAATCCCAGTAGAACAATGCTTTGCCGCTCTCTTTGAGACGGTCGAAGAGCTCTTGCTCCACACGATTCAGGACGTTGAATCCTACTACTACATAGTGGTCATAAGTGAGCTTTGAAGCATCGAAATGCTCGATGCCGTGGCGATAGAGCATACCCTCGTAGGCTAATCCTTTGGCCTCGAGTGCTGTGCGTAGCTCGTGGTATATGCCGCCCATCGCCTGCCATAGTTCGATGAAGCGTTTCTTCAGTTCCGTCTGTTGCGCCTCACTGTGTAGCCCGGCAAAGAATTGGCTCAGCAGTTTGCGTTGTTCAGGGCTGAGGTAGTCAAATTGGCCTTCAATATCCTTTATGTTGGCGAGGTTCACAAAGAGCCGTTCGGCTTCGACGTGGTTCTTGTCGATGTCGTCAAAGTCGGCCAGCATCAGTTCGCCCCAATAGTAGAAATCGTCCAGCGGCTCGGTACTGTGTGTAAGACGGCAGAATATCTCGTGCAATAGGCACACCGTACGTATCTGTGACTCCTTTTTCAATGCCGATAGGCTTCCGAAGAGGTCATCGATGGTTACATAAGATGGCGACCATAGTGGATGTCCGGCACATTCATAAAGATAACGGTCCATCCATAGCCCCGCACGTTTACCGGGGAATATTACTGCTGTACGGCTCAGATTGTCGCCAAACCTACGATATATGTCTTGTGCTACTGCTTGGAGAAATGGTTTCATATCGTGTATGAGCAAATTTTTTGTAAAGATACGAATAAGCGAGCGAGAATTGTCAAGCTTGCCTGAATATTTTTTACAATGGGTGAAGTATCTTGGAGGTTTGTCGCGGAGATACTCGATACCTATTAAAAAGTAAAAAAGAGGGTGTGTCACCGACACACCCTCTTTTATTTCTCATAGTTCGAAGCTTATCATTATCTCACGAAGTTCTCTACCTTGAGGTTGGTGATGGCGCTCTTGAAGTTGCCAGCCTTCTCCAAGGGGAAGAAGAGAGTGGGGACGTAGTCGTATGAGGTCTTCTCTGATGCCCAACGCTTAGCGCGCTTGAGCTCGTCTACCAACTTGCCGTTCACGTAGAGGCGTGTAGCGGTGTTGGTGCACTCGATGCGGATGTCTGCATCCCAACCCTCGCGTACATAGTAGTCGAAGGTGTTGAGGTAGCCATCGCGTACGAAAGCCATGCGGCCATCGATGGGGCTGCTCAAGTAGAACTCGGTGTCCTTATTTGAGAAGAGCAGTGCGCCACGCTCCTCCTTGGCTGCATCGAGGTGGAAGTTGATGGTATAGCCATAGCTTGCCTCTTTGACGGGATATACCTTACCGGGCTTCACTACGTCAAGCTCGTATACTACGCTATTGGGCTCGCCCTTGATGATACCCATCTCGTTCACGCCGGGGGCCTCGCTCAGCAGGTGACGCTTCTGGTCGAATACCTCGAAGGGTACGGCACGGTAGGTGGGGCTCCATGTAGAGGTTGCGATAGCCTGCAAGCCGGGGTAGCAACGGTGGTGGATATCGTCAACAGAGATACCGTTGCCTGCCACGTCGTTCCATACGGCATACATACCACCGAGGACGGCGGGGTCGCCAAACTCGAACTTCTGGTTACCGATCATTGAGGGGTTCCAGGTGTTGTAGAGGTAGGGGAGGTTAAGGTAGTCGTAGTAGTAACCTGCGGCGGGCACGATGTATACCGAGCCGTCGGGGATGCTGATGAGCTGGTAGCCCTGCTTCTTCATCTCGGTGGGGTCAGCATAGCCGTTATACCAGCAGTGCATGATAACGTTCTCAGACTTCACGGGAGTGTCGCCCTTGGCATGGGTGAGTGCGCCCCATACGCAAGCCTGCTTGCCGAAGCTTTCGATGTGGCGGATGTAGTGGTCGGTGAAGGCGCGGAACTTCTCTACGGTCTCCTTCTCGGCGTTAGAGTACTCGTCGGTACCGATGTGTACCTGCTTGCCTACGAATACGGGATCCTCACCTTCGAGGTACTCGGTGAAGAGTGAGTCGAGGAAGGCGTATACGTTGGGGTTGAAGAGATCGAGGTGGTCAACGCCATACTTCTCTGTACCGAACTCCTTACGGAAGTGGGTGAAGGCGAGTGAGTGGGCGGGCACGTCAATCTCGGGGATGATGTTTACACCAATCTTGGCGGCATCTTTCTGGAACTGACGGAACTCATCCTTGCCATAGCATCCGTCCTTAGCGCTCAGCTCGGGGAAGAGCTCGCTCTCGATGCGGAATGCGGCATAGGTCTCGTCCCAATCGTTGCCGAAGTACTGCTTGAAGCCATTGTCGTTCAAGTGCACCTGCAAGGTGTTCATCTTGTAATAAGACATGATTTTGCTGTACTGCTTGAGGTATTCGAGAGGAATGTACTTGCGGCCGCAGTCAATCATGAATCCGCGTACGGCATAGTCGGGCCAGTCTCGAACACTACCCTTGGGAAGGTTCACTCCCTCGTTCTGCTCAAGTATTTGAAGCAGGGTACGTGTTGCCCAGTAGGCACCGGTAGCGGTGTTTGCGTTAATCACTACTTGGTCGGCAATCTCAATGCTGTAACCCTCATCGCCCAACTCTGCATCGTTGGTGAGGTTCAGCACGATAGCACCAGCAACTTTGGCGGCATCTTTGGTAGCCTTCGCCTTGAGTGCTTTGCCGAAGAGCAATCCGTAGTCTTCGGCCATTGCCTCGGCTGCTTGTTGCAGTGCGGCATCGGTGTAGAGCACCTTACTCTTGGCGCTGACGATGGTCACTCCCTCAGCACCTTGCCACTGGCGTAGCTCGGGGATTACAAACGGTTTTTCATTCTCGGCTTTCAGTGCCGTGGTGGCTCCTGCGCAGAGCAGGGCGAGGCACAAGGTCAGGAATCTGTTTCTCATAGATTTTGGTTTTATAAATGAATGATATAATAGTTGTTGTCGATTAGTATATGCCTTGGTATAACTCGCTCTCCTTGATCAGTTCGGGCGGGGTGGTGTCAATCATTTCTCCTTCGATATAAAGGCGCACTGGGGTTTGCTTGCCGTTGTTATGAACAGTGATGCTCTTGCGGAATACGCCCGGTTTGCGCCCCTTGCCGTTGTAGGTGACACTGATTTTACCTGTTTTTCCAGGCATGATAGGCTCGAGGGTATATTCAGGTACGGTGCAACCACACGATGCCGATGCTTGATGTATGATGATAGGTTCCTTTCCCACGTTGGTGAATACGAAGTCGTAGGTTAGGATGGCTGTGTCGGGAGCAAAAACACCGAAGTCGTGTCGGGTCTTCTCAAATTTCATCTCGCCTTTTCCCTTGGGCTTCGTCTCTTGTTGTGCGAAACAGATGCTTGCGGTCAGTAGCACGAGGATGAATAATACATTTCTTTTCATATGCATGGAGTACTGAGATATCTATTATCGTGCAAAGATACAATTTTTTTTGAATTGATTCAGACTTAATCTCTAATTGTTTTGTCTCTGGTTGGTACTTTTGAACGTATCTTTTCCATCAAGAGATGAGTGAAAGTGGTGTTGCGATGGAGGAAGCGGATAGAGTACATTGCAGACCACACTGTTACTACAAGGCCCCCACACACATAAATCCAACTATGGGCGCATAAGCACACTGCCAACATGACTATTAGAATGGGGCACTGCGCCATCAATAGTTGCCAAACACGGCGGCTATAGGCAAAGTCGTAGCGTAACTTGGCGATAAGCCATACCGAAAGCCAGTCAAATAGGTTTGAGAGCAACATGCCCACTCCCAATCCTTTGAGGCCATAATATTTGAACCCTCCTATCATCACTGCGACCATAAAGGTGTAGGACAATGCCTCCTGTAGGAGGAAGATGCGTGACTCGCCTTTCGAAAGTGATAGACAGGCCGCTGGGTGCATCATCGTCTTGAAGAATAGTCCTACTACGCCCAGTTGGGTCATCGTGACGAGAGGCATGAACTTGGCATCGAGCAATAGGCTTACAATCATGGGCAGGCATACGGCAAAGCCTACGATGAGTGGAGTGATGAGCACCATGAGTATCTCCACTTGACTGTTCACGATGTGGTTGGTGCGTTGGCGATGCTTGTTGGCCGCAGAGAGTCGCGGGAAGAACTCATTGTCGAGTGCCGCAAATGCCAGCATGCTCAGGTAGGATATCAGCAAGCTACCGTAGGAGTAGCATCCAGCTTCACCCTCGTTGCCTTGATTGAAGATGTATACTGAGACGAGGTAGAATGCACCTGAATTGAGGAATCCAGCCACCGTGTAGTTGATGCCTTGGCGGATGATGTAGAGGCCGTCGACAATCACTTTGCGTGAGAAAAGTGACACCCGGTAAGGGAATTCCTTGAATGAGTGCCAACAGGCTACTGCCAGCAAACCTATTGCGGTGAGTAGAAGGCTGGGGACGATACCTTTGAATCCCAAGACATAGTAGCACGGCACAGATACGGCGAGCATCACCACTGCGCTGAGCAGTTGGTACCACGCCACACGTCCTAAGATGCGTGCTCCCTTCAGCACGGCCAGCTCACCTCCCATCAGTACCGAACAGCCTACGATGAGCGATAGCAGGCGGAATACGGAAGTGTAGGTGGAGTCGCCGTCAAAACTCCAACGACTCAGTACTGGGGCTAAAAGGAAGAATAGTAGTGTCCCGAATAGGGCTAACCATAGCGACCATGAACGCACCACTTTGATGGCATATCCCATAGCCTTGTTGCCTTCGCTCTCACTTCGTTGTTCAGAGATGGCTTGTACGGCACTGTATGAGATACCTATGTCGGCAACTTTCTTACCCAAATCGATGGAACGATTGTACACCTCTGTGATGCCCACACCTATAGGGCCGAGCAAGCGCGAGACGATAGCAACTTTGAGCAGGGTTATCACACTCACAAAACCCTGCACGCCACCGAAGATACCGATATACTTCAGTATACCGTTATATCCGGAGTCCTTGGTTGTGTGGTTGTCTTGCTCTTGCTTCACGGGATGATGAATCTATACAATCTACAAAAATAGTGTAAAATTTCGATTTGGCGAAATTTTGCGTTACCTTTGCAGTAAACATCCCTAATAATGAGACTGAGCATCATCGTTCCCGTGTATAATGTTGAAAGGCATCTGCATCGTTGCCTCGAGAGCATTGCCGTGCAGATGTGTGGCGACTATGAGCTGATACTCGTCGACGACGGCTCCACCGACAGGGGTGGGGCGATGTGCGATGACTTTGCCCAGGCTCATCCCGAGCTGAATGTTGTGGTGGTGCACCAGCCCAATGGCGGGCTCAGTGCGGCACGCAACCGGGGACTTGAGGTGGCAAGGGGTAGCTATGTCACCTTCATTGATTCGGACGATTGCATCGACCCGCAGACCTTGGCACACAACGTGGATTTTCTCGTTGCCCACCCCGAGGTGGATATGCTGGAATATCCCATCGAGGTGTATGCCGGCAGTGCCGAGGCTCACACGCTCACCTTCTCCGACGAGACCTTGTGCGGCGACCTCTTTGCCGACTGGATACGCCGCGAGGGATACACGCATAGTTATGCCTGCAACAAGATATATGCATCCCGCTTGTGGCATGAGTTGCGCTTCCCCGTGGGGGTATACTTCGAGGATGGCGCCATCATGCCCGATGTTGTCCGTCGTTGCCGTAGCATACACTATTCCAACAAGGGGTGTTATCGTTACATAGCCCATGCGGGCACCATCACCACGAGCTACCGGTATGTGAAGTTTCGCCAGTTGTTTGCCAATAATCATCGCCTCTATCTGACGGTCAAGGACGACCTGGCTTTGCGCTCCGAGGCCATGTTGCTATGGACATATTGCTTGAATCAACTTGTCGATATGGGGCGTTGTGCTGATGTGGATAAGGCCGATTACAAAAAGGTAATAGAAGAAGCCGAGGCGGAACACCCTTCTTACAGGGCTTTGCTCGATGTGATGTTGCAGAGGACGAAGAATGTCAAGAGCCTCAAGCTCCTTCCGCTCCCTCTCGTGGGGCTCGCTACCTATCTGCAGTTATATGTAGCACTGTCTGCTAAGCACCAGTAGCCTTATTCGATTGTCCTGGCCATTCCCGCCAGTTGCGATAGTGCGCGGTATGCTCGGGGCGATAAACCTAAGAGTGTAAAAGCTATGCGATGCCTCCAGGGCACCTGGCGGCAATGTACAAAACGCTTGATGTTTTCGTGCAACAGTTCAAGGAGATATCGGCTCTCCTCCTTCGTGATGTTCCCCCTGAGGTAGGTGTACGCCAACGGCATACTGAAACGCCATCGGGAGAGCAGTGCCAGGGTCTCCTCGTGCACCTCTTCGAAGTAGGCTATGCGCTCCTCGTAGGCCTCCACGAGCACGGGGCTGAGCCTCCGTCCCTCGCTGGCCATGATGCCCTGCGGGTTCTTGTAATAGTAGTAGTAGGGCGTGCCGGTGACTACAATCTTGCGGCTACGGTAATAGAGCTTCCATGTCGTGAAATCATCCTCATGTATCTTGCCGACGGGCATGCGCAGTCCCTCCCATAGCGTGCGCCGATAGAGCTTGGCGCACAGGATGGTCTGTTGCTTCGTGCTTGCAAAAATCGTGCGGTTGTCGAAGGCCTCGTGCCTTGTCTTCTCCTCGATGGTGGGGAAGCACTCGCTTGTGCCGCGTATGTAGCCACATTGCACGATGTCGGCATCCTCCTCCGTGCCCAGTTGGGTCATCACCTGTAACATCGCGGGGTGTATGTAGTCGTCGCTATCCACGAAGAGCACATAGTCGCCGGTGCCCACGTCGAGCCCATGGTTTCGGGCATCCGAAAGTCCTCCGTTGGCCTTGTGCACCACCCTGATGCGTTCGTCCTTGGCGGCATACGCATCGCACATCGCGGGGCAACGGTCGGGCGAGCCGTCGTCCACCAGGATGAGTTCCCAATGGCGATAGCCCTGTGCCAATATGCTTTCGACGCATCGGCGCAGGTAGGGCTCCACCTTGTACACGGGAACGATGATTGATACCGTAGGGTGCATGTCGCAGGTATTCATAAGCACAAATGTACGTATTTATTTTGTTGAATGGGCATTTATCGGTAAATATTATGTGTTGGAGCCGTTTTTTTATCTCTCTTTGAGGAAAATCTCCAAGATACTTTCACTCACTGAAAAAAATATTGGAGTAAACTTTATATTTCTTGCTCGCTTATTAGTACCTTTGCCCTACATACAACGTGTGGCAATGAAAATACTGCTTTTAGGAGAATTTAGCAACGTGCATTGGACACTGGCCCAGGCCCTGCGCAAGTTGAGGCACGAGGTCACGGTGGTGTCCAATGGTGATGAGTGGAAGGGCTACTCCACGGGTATCTCGCTCGTTCGCCATCCGGGTCGCCTTGGCAGCATTGCCTACCTACTCAAGGTGTTACGGTTGCTACCCAAGTGGCGTGGCTACGACGTGGTGCAACTCATCAATCCCGTGCACTTCATCGAGCTCAAGGCCGAGCGTGGTGTGCGCATCTACGACTACCTGCGCCGTCACAACAAGCGCGTCTTCCTCGGTGCCTTCGGTTACGACTACTACTACATCTACGATAGTGTGGTGCGCCGCACCCTGCGCTATTGCGATTTCTATACCCCTACGCGAGAGGTCGAGCACGATTGGAACAAGGCCAACGAATACGATTGGTTGCATACATTCAAAAAGGACGTCAGCATCCAC
The DNA here is from genome assembly GCA_045612065.1 of Bacteroidaceae bacterium. GTDB lineage: Bacteria > Bacteroidota > Bacteroidia > Bacteroidales > Bacteroidaceae > UBA1189. Next base: position 36,593 of record JAZKYH010000079.1, on the reverse strand, counting down.
GTGGCCAAGACCTGTGATGGCATCATCAGCGGCCTCTACGAATATGATGTGGCCTATCGTTTTGAATTCTCCGACAAGACCACCTTTATCCCTTTGCCTATTGAAACTATTAACGTTGAACGATTACCGATTAACGAAAGCCAATCATCCGGAAGGCTATCTGATGTCCATTGTCCGTTGTCTGTTGACACAGCACAAGATGCCAAACTTCGTTTCTTCATCGGCATCAATCGTAGCCGTACGATGCTCAAGGGTACCGATATCATGTTGTGTGCCCTCGAGAGGCTTGTTGCCGATTACCCCGACCGTGCCGAGATGGTCAAGGCCGAGTCGGTGCCTTTTGACGAATACAAGAAGATGATGAGGAGTTGCGATGTGCTGCTCGACCAAATCTATTCCTACACCCCTGCGATGAATGCCCTGCTGGCGATGAGCCAAGGACTCATTGTGGTCAGTGGAGGCGAGGAGGAGAGTTACGAGATATTGGGTGAGGAGGAGTTGCGCCCCATCATCAACGTGCAGCCCGATGAGGAGGGTATCTATCGTCAACTCGAGCAGCTGGTGCTTCACCCCGAGCGCATCGCCCAGCTCAAGCGCGATAGCATAGAGTATGTACGTCGTCATCACGACAGCCTCAAGGTCGCCGAGCGGTATTTGGAGGCATGGAAGGGAACTGTTAGCCATTAGCCATTGGCTTCCTCAACTCTCAACACTCAACACTCTACATATAAACAAGCAACATGAAAAAGAAAACCATTTATATCCTTAGCGGAGTCGTGCTGACACTCCTTGTGGCAGTAGCCGCCGTGGCCTATGTGGCCTACAATGCCGTGATGGCACCCGTAGTCGAGGGTGAGCAGGTCGTATACGTGCAGATATCTCCCGATGATGGTGCGCAAAGGGTGGGGGATATGCTCTCCTCAGCCGTCGAATTCAAGACCATGGCGGGCTTTGCTCCCTTGATGAAGCACTATGACTACGATACCCGCGTCAAGCCCGGCAACTATGCCATTCGTCCCGGCGACTCGATGCGCGACATCTGTCTGCGACTGCTTTCGGGCAACCAAACACCCGTTAAACTCGTCGTCCCTTCGGTGCGCACGCTCGACCGTTTGGCTGGTGCCGTGGGCAAGCAACTCATGACCGACTCGGTTGCGGTGATGGCATTGCTCACCGACAAACACTTCCTCGATAGTTTAGGTTACACTTCGGCAACTGCTCCCTGTATGTTTGTGCCCAACACCTATGAGGTGTATTGGACCATGACTCCCGAGCAGTTCGTGGCACGCATGCTCAAGGAGAATAAGCGCTTCTGGAACGACTCTCGCCTGGCCAAAGCCAAAGCGCAGGGACTGACTCCCAATGAGGTGATGACGTTGGCCTCTATCGTCGATGAGGAAACCGCCAAGGACGATGAGAAACCTATGGTGGCAGGGCTCTACCTCAATCGCTTGAAGCGTGGCATGCTCTTGCAGGCCGATCCCACGGTGAAGTTTGCCCTTGGAGAATTTGAATTGCGCCGCATCCTCTATGTGCACCTGCAAACCGACTCGCCCTACAACACCTACAAGTATGCCGGTCTTCCTCCTGGTCCCATACGCATACCGAGCATGTCGGCTATTGAGAGTGTGCTCAACCCCGCTAAGCATACTTATCTGTATATGTGTGCCAAGGAGGATTTCTCGGGCTATCACAACTTTGCCACCACGCTCACCCAGCACAACGCCAATGCACGGCGTTATCAGCAAGCTTTGAATAAATTGGGTATAAAGAAATAGGAACATAAGTTTGAGCGGAGTAGTGCGTTTAGGTAAGCTCTCAAAAAGTCTTTGTCTGATTCTTTTAATCTACAAAGACTTTTTTTCTAATCTACAAGGAGTTTTTTTCTAATCTACAAATAGATTTTGAAGTCCCGCTTGCTTTGTGCGAATTTTGGCTCGGAAAAACACAAAACAAGTTTTGCTTTTTCGCTCCTCTTGCACTAATTTTGTACCATATATATACGTGTGAATCATGACTCCTCAAGAACGAATAGCTCAACTGCGCAGCGAATTGCATCGCCATAACCATAATTACTATGTGCTCAATGCACCGGAGATATCAGACTATGAGTTTGACCAGCTGATGCGTGAGCTGCAGGACCTCGAGGCCGGGCATCCCGAGTTGTATGACCCCACATCGCCCACGATGCGTGTAGGTAGTGACATCACGAATGAGTTTGCTCAAGTAGCTCACCGCTATCCTATGCTGTCGCTTGGCAATACCTATTCGTTTGATGAGGTACGTGACTTCTATGAACGTGTGCAGCGTGCGTTGGGTAGCGAACCGTTTGAGTTGTGTTGTGAGATTAAGTACGATGGACTCTCCATCTCGCTCACCTACGAGGAGGGGCGCTTGGTGCGTGCCGTGACACGTGGCGATGGCGTGCAGGGTGATGATGTGACTGCCAACGTACGCACCATACAGAGCATACCGCTCGTGTTGCAGGGTGACGATTATCCTGCAGACTTTGAGATTCGTGGTGAGATATTGATGCCATGGGAGCAGTTTGACCGCTTAAATCGAGAGCGAGAGGCACAGGAAGAAACTCTCTTTGCCAATCCGCGCAATGCAGCATCGGGTACACTCAAGCTACAGAATTCCTCCATCGTAGCCTCTCGTAAGCTTGACGCGTACCTATATTATATGTTGGGTGATGAACTTCCCGATGCGGGACACTATGAGTGTCTGCAACATGCAGCCCGCTGGGGCTTCAAGGTGTCGCCAGCGATGCGTAAGTGTACGACACTCGATGAAGTGTTTGAGTACATCAACTACTGGGATACTGAACGTAAGAATCTTCCTGTGGCTACGGACGGTATTGTCATCAAGGTCAATTCTTTGGCACAACAGCACTCTTTAGGTTATACAGCCAAGGTGCCTCGTTGGGCTATTGCCTATAAGTTTCAGGCCGAAAAGGCACTCACACGTCTCAACGAGGTGACCTATCAGGTGGGTCGCACAGGTACGGTGACTCCTGTGGCCAATTTCGAACCCGTGCAGCTTTCGGGTACCATGGTCAAGCGTGCCACACTGCATAATGCCGACTTTATGGAGAACCTTGACCTGCATATTGGTGACATGGTGTTCGTGGAGAAAGGAGGAGAGATTATCCCTAAGATTACGGCCGTAGACCTTGATGCACGTTCCTTCATGATGGGCGAAAAGGTACGATTCATTACGCGTTGTCCCGAGTGTGGAACTCTGTTGATGCGTACCGAGGGCGAGGCAGCCATCTTTTGTCCTAACGACATCTCTTGCCCTCCTCAAATCAAAGGTCGCATTGAGCATTTTATCTCACGTAAGGCCATGAATATTGATGGTCTCGGTGCCGAAACAGTAGATTTGCTCTATTCGGTAGGGTTGATACACGATGCTGCCGATCTCTATAACCTACGTATCCCGCATATCTATCGTTTGGAACGCATGGGCCACAAGTCGGCCGAGAATATCGTACGAAGCATTGAACGTTCGCGTGAGGTGCCTTTCGAGCGTGTGCTCTTTGCCATTGGAATCCGTTTCGTAGGTGAGACCGTTGCCAAGAAACTTGCTCGTGCTTTCGGCTCTATGGAACGCTTGGAAACAGCTACCTTTGAAGAACTTATCGCTGTCGACGAAATAGGCGAGAAGATAGCGCAGAGCATTCTTCGCTTCTTCTCCAACGAGCAGTGCCGCACTCTTGTGGCACGCCTCAAAGAGGCTGGTCTACAGATGGAGATTGTAGTTGATGAAACTATAGAGCACACTGATAAATTGGCCGGTAAGAGCATTGTTATCAGCGGAGTTTTTGCACAGCATTCACGCAACGAGTACAAGGCTATGATTGAGCAGCATGGTGGTGCCAACGTGTCATCCATATCAAGTAAAACGAACTTTATTCTCGCCGGTCGCGACATGGGACCATCCAAACTGGAGAAGGCACAAAAGTTGGGAGTTCCCATTGTCAGTGAAGAGGAATTCTTGGCAATGTTGGATTAAGTGAATAATTTTTCCTCCAATATTGTTATAGGTGAAAAAAGCTTCCATTATGACATACCTTTATCTGCTTCTGGCATTGTCGTTTGCCTTCTCTGCCTTGGGTTGGGTCTATTTCATCTATTTCTTCAGCATCGGCTATGGATTCGCCATTTCGGCTCTGGCCTTGGCTACGGGCATCCTCTTCCGCGATATCATCACCTTGCCAGCACTGCTGTTGTGCGTGGCGTTGTTCGTCTATGGCATCCGCCTGGGCCTGTTCCTCCTCCTGAGAGAAAAGCGCTCGGCATCCTACAAGCACATCCTCTATCAACCCGAGAACACCACCAGGAAGCCCGCCTTCGTGATGTGGATGATATGGATCTCGTGTGCCCTGCTCTACGTGGGGCAGGTGAGCCCCGTGACCTTCTACCTCTATAACCTCCGCGGTGGACTCCCCGTGAACGAGGCGTGGCTGTGGGCAGGAGCCATCGTGGCCGTCCTGGGCGTGATTATCGAGATGGTGGCCGATGCGCAGAAGAGCGCCGCCAAGAAGGTCAACGCCCGCCGCTATGTCGACACGGGATTGTATCGTATCGTGCGATGCCCCAACTACTTCGGTGAGGTGCTCATGTGGACGGGTAGTTTTATCATCTGCTTCGGGTCGTGTTGCTCCGTCGGCCAGTGGGTGATAGCCTCGTTGGGCTATGCAGGCATCGTGTATGTCATGTTCAGTGGAGCCCGCCGCCTCGAGTTGCGCCAAGCGGAAACCTATGGTAGCCATCCCGAATTTCAAAGATACATCAAGAATACCCCGCTCATCATTCCCTTTGTGCCCATCTATAGCGTGGCCAAGCACACTTGGCTGAAAGGGTAGGGCATCCTAATCATTTGACACAATGCGCAAGAAAGAACTCTACGACAAAATCATCGCCTACTTCAAGGAAGCCATGCCCGTGGCCGAGACAGAACTTGACTACGACACACCGTTCAGCCTCCTCGTGGCCGTCATCCTCTCGGCACAGTGCACCGACAAGCGCGTCAACCTCGTCACGCCCCGCCTCCTGCACGACTATCCCACCGCTGAGGCCATGGCCCTGGCCACACCCGAGGTCATTTTCGAGTACATCAAGAGCGTGTCATACCCTAACAACAAAGCCAAGCACCTGGTGGGCATGGCGCAGATGTTGGTGCGCGACTTCGGTGGCGAGGTCCCCGACACGTTGGAAGAACTCGTGCGCCTTCCCGGTGTAGGGCGCAAGACGGCCAACGTCATCCAGTCTGTCGTGTGGGGCAAGGCCGCCTTTGCCGTCGACACCCATGTGTTCCGTGTGAGCCATCGTATCGGGTTGGTACCCTCGCGTTGCACCACCCCTTATAGTGTCGAGAAGGAGCTCACGCGCCATATCCCCGACGAGCTCATCCCCATCGCTCACCACTGGCTCATCCTCCACGGCCGCTACACCTGCATCGCCCGCAAACCTAAATGCGAGACGTGCGGACTGAGACATCTGTGCAAGTATGGAATGAATGAGGGGCGTGTGTTGCTAAAGTAACGGACAATCTTTACCGAAATTCAAATCTCCCGCTCAACGAATACTGCAACCTCCCCATCGAGTGTGTGATGATGTATTTCTGGTACGTATCCCTCGTGCGCGTGTTTAATTGGCACTATGTGCGCCCATGGTTTGCATGTGCCACATCTTATGTCCTATGAATAACTTTGTGCCTACTCGTCTGAATCCTACGGAGTGGTATAGACGTTCGGCTTGGGGATTGTCATAGTCGACCAGCAGTCCTATGCAAGGATGATTTTTCTTTGCCACGTGTTCCTGTAGTGCACATAAGAGCATCCTCCCGATACCCAATCCCCTGTATTCGGGTAGCACCCCTAACGAATCGAGATAATATTCGCCAGGCTGGGTCTCGTCGTCTGCCATGATAAAGTTGGGGTTATATTTGTGTATCACCGAGAGTGTCTTTTGTCGTAGGGGATGTAGCAGTGCTCCGTCATAAGCAACTATCGCCCCCACGGTCAGTCCATCCACCTCGGCGACAAGGGCATTCCTGTAACTGTATTGCGAGTCCTCCAATCTCACGATTTCCTCAAGCACCGCGATGTAGTCTTTTCCGCAATAGTTTTCCAAGGTGTGGGTGTCACCTATGGCCATGGCTATCGCTTGGGCGATGATGCGAGCATCTTCAATTTTGGCAATCCTTGTCGTTATGTTCATTACGTGTCACTTGTTTTATCGTGAAGCGCGCTCCTCGTTATCCAAAATATTTCAGTTTATCGAAGCTGGCCAATAACCCTTAACCAATAACCTTTAACCATTAATCGTTAATATATCCTCGATGAGGAGATCTACGTTTTCGCTCTTTGTGCCCCAACTGGTGCAGATGCGCACGGCCGTGTGCTCGGCATCCATCTGTTGCCAGAAGGAGAATCGGTATTTCTTGCCCAAGGCTTCAAGTTGTGCATTGCTGAAGATGGGGAACTGCTGGTTCGTGGGGCTGTCAATGAGGAACTTGATGCCCGCTTCCTTCAGTGCTTGCTTGATACGCATGGCCTCGCCGATGGCGTGCTGAGCAATCTTTATGTACAGGTCGTCGGTGAAGAGCGTGGCAAATTGTATGCCCAGCAAACGTCCCTTGGCCAGCATCCCTCCGTGGCGCTTGATGCTATAGCGGAAGTCTCGCTTCAGTGTCTCGTTGATGATTACCACCGCCTCGCCAAAGAGTGCGCCTACCTTGGTACCACCTATATAGAATACGTCGGCCAATCGGGTCAACTTGGGTAGGGTGATGTCGCTCTCGGGTGAGCACAATCCGTAGCCCAGGCGTGCACCGTCGACAAACAGGGGCAGTTCATACTTACGACACACCTTGCTGATGGACTCCAACTCGCTACGTGTATATACCGTGCCCACCTCGGTAGGGAACGACAGATACACCATGCCCGGTTGCACCATATGCTCGGGTCCATCCTCGTTGCGGTGAGCCATCACCGCCTCTTCCACTTGCGATGCCGTCAGTTTGCCGTCATTTGATGCTATGGCCAGCACCTTATGTCCTGTAGCCTCTATGGCTCCCGTCTCGTGTACGTTGATGTGTCCGCTCACGGCACTTATCACCCCTTGATAAGGGCGCAAGGTGTGGGCTATCACCGTCGTGTTGCTTTGCGTGCCACCCACGAGGAAGTGCACGTCTATGTTGTCGTTTTGGCAAGCCTTCCGTATCAGTTCACGTGCCTGCTCGCAGTAAGGGTCTTCGCCATATCCCACGGTCTGCTCCATGTTTGTCTCGGCCAGACGTTGCAGAATCATCGGGTGTGCCCCTTCGTTATAGTCGCATTGGAATTGTATCATATATGTATATATGTGCTTCGTTTTTTGTTTTTAACCAAGGGCAAAGGTAAGACTTTTCATAGAAATAATCGCTCATAGCCTCGCTTATCTCGAAAAATAATTCTACCTTTGAATCATTGAAACGGACTAAACCATATAATCAATGTTCAAGGACAAAGTCGTGATTGTGACGGGCGGAGCCAATGGTATTGGCCACTGCATTGCCGATGAGTTTCGTGCTCACGGCGCTCATGTGTATGTGATTGACAAGGTCGAGGGCGACCATTTCGTGGGCGATATAGCCCGTCAAGAGGTACTCGAAGCCTTCGTGCAACATATTCTCAGCCGCCATGGCGAGGTACACTGCATCATCAACAATGCGTTGCCCATCACGCGTGGCATCGACGAGTGCTCCTACGATGAGTTTCAGTATGCCCTCAGCGTGGGTGTCACCGCACCGTTCTATCTGGTCAAACTCCTCAAGGACCGCCTGGCCGCAGGAGCCTCCATTGTCAATATCTCCTCTTCGCGCGACCGCATGAGCCAGCCGCAAACCGAGAGTTATACTGCCGCCAAGGGAGGCATTGCCGCGCTCACCCATGCCCTTGCCGTGAGCCTCGCCGGTAGGGCGAGAGTCAACTCCATCTCACCCGGTTGGATTGACACTACGGGCACCCTATATGAGGGCTCCGACGCTACACAACAACCCGTAGGACGTGTGGGACATCCCTCGGATATTGCCCATATGGTGCTGTTCCTCTGTTCAGACAAGGCCGGCTTCATCACTGGTGAGAATATCTGCATCGATGGTGGCATGACCAAGCAAATGATCTACCACGGCGACCACGGATGGGAGTTGATTTAAAGGTTAATGGTTAAAGGTTAATGGTTAAAGGTTATGGGTTAAAGGTGATAGGTTAACAATTTCATTGTTGAGTTTTGGCTGCGCTCGCTGAAAATCGCAAGTAAACTTGCATTTGCTCACTGGCACAAACCTTAAAGGTTACGGGCACTAAACACTAAACTCTACACACTACACACTAAACTCTACACCTTACACGCACACACTACACAAAAATGCTTGCACCAAAGATTGAACTTTCCACCGCAGAGGAGCGTCGTGCCTATGTCATCGATGCTTGGCGTTGCCTGCACGATTGTGAGGCTTGTGGGAAGTGCCGCATCCTCAAGGGCAAGGATGCCGAGACCCTCTATGCTGATTATATCGAGGGCAAGCGTAGTTATATGGATGTGACGTTGGAGATTAGGAATCGCAACTATTGATACAAAAACAACACTACACACTAACACTACACCCTACACCCTACACCCTACACCCTACACCCTACACACTACACCCTACACACTACACTCTAAACCCTACACCCTACACCCTACACCCATGTTAATCATCCTATTAATGCTTTGGGGCAGTGCCGTTATGGGCTATCTGCTACGTCGCTGGCCACAGGCGTGGGTAGGCCACGTGCTCACCGTAGCTATATGGGCGATGCTGTTTACTATCGGCGTCGAGGTAGGTGGCAATGAGTTGCTCGTGTCGTCGCTTGGCCGATTGGGTGTAGAGGCATTGCTTGTCACGTTGCTCACCACGCTGTGCTGTTGTGTGGGAGCCATGTTGTTGTGGCGACGCTTGCGACCTCGCGATGAGAAGTCTCTTCAGCCGAGTCGCCCCGGTCAATTACATTGGTGCACCCTATGGCTGAGTATGCGCGATAGCATCATCATCTTTGTCTGCTTTGCTTGTGGATGCGTGCTCGGCTACCTTGGTGCCGATGCCTACTTGCCTACAAAGGCCTCCTACTATAGCCTGTGCGTGTTGTTGCTTTGTGTGGGCTTTGGCATAGGGCAGAGTGAGGAGATACGCCGTAACCTACGCCAGATAGATAGAGGATTGGTGCTGATGCCCCTCGTCACCATTCTCGGAACTTGGGTGGGGGCCCTGCTCGTGGCTCTGCTCATAAGAGAACGTAGCGTGACCGACTGGCTTGCCGTGAGTTCGGGCTTTGGCTACTATTCGCTATCCAGCATGCTCATCTCCGAGATGCGAGGTGTTGAACTCGGCACGTTGGCCTTGATGTATAATGTATCGCGCGAGATTACCACGTTGCTGTTTGCTCCGTTGCTATTGCGTCTGTTTGGGCCCTTGGCACCCATCAGCATCGGTGGAGCCACCACGGCCGACACTACGCTACCCATCATATCGCGCATCTGCGGCCCTCAGTTTGTGGCTATCTCCATCATTCATGGCTTGCTGGTCGACTTCAGCGTTCCGTTATTGGTAACACTATTCTGCACGGTGTGAGTCAATGGCTATCTTTGGTTGTTTAGAGTGTAGTGTTTAGTGTGTAGAGTGTCGTGTTTAGTACCCGTAACCTTTAAGGTTTGTGCCAGTGAGCAAATGCAAGTTTACTTGCGATTTTCAGCGAGCGCAGCCAGAACTCAACAATGAAATTGTTAACCTATAACCCATAACCTATCCCCCTTTACCTCCCCGCATACACCGGCACAAGGCTTTCCTCGGAGGGCCAGTGAGGGAGGTGGAAGAGTGGGCGAGGGGTACCACCCAATCCCGACCATTCGATGCGCTTCACCTGCTCGAAGCAAGGAGGCCCGAAAGCAAACGAGCGTCCATAGAGAAGCACGGCTCTGCGCCCTTCATCAATCTTCCACAGTCCGCCACCATAGGGGCAATCCTCGTCCCATCGTAGCAGTTCGCGGTGTTGATACACGTTGCCAAAGCGCAACACACCCTCGTGGGTGATAATGAATTTCTGGTACATATCGTTTACTGCTATCTTTTCGATGAGGTTTGTCGGCTTGTTCTCTTAACGATGAGTATGCCTGCTTCGTAGAGCATCCACATGGGAAAGGCAACGATGGAGAGGGTGAACACGTCAGATGTAGGGGTAATGATAGCAGCCACGATGAGCAGTGCCACGATGACGTGGCGGCGATAGCGGCTCATCAGTTCGCCATTGATGATGCCCATGCGTCCCAATATCCAGCATATGGCAGGTATCTCGAAGAGGATGCCCATGGCGAGGGTGATGCTCATGAGGCTGCTCATGTAGGACTCTATGGTGATGGTGTTAGCTACGGCTTGGCTCACCTGGTAGGTGCCGAGAAAACGGAATACCAATGGGAAGATGAGGAAATAGCTGAGCAGCACACCCATCAGGAAGAGCAGATAACCGAATCCCACCAGTCGGATAGCTTGGTGCCGCTCGTGCTCATAGAGTGCGGGCGACACAAAATGGAAGAGCTGATAGATGAGATAGGGAGAGGTGACGAGCACCCCGGCATACAATGAAGCCTTGACGTGGAGGAGGAACTGGTGAGCAAGCCCCGTATTGATGAGCTGTACATTCAGCCTGTCCATTGCCGCCAATGGAGACGACAGGATGGCCTGGCTAATATCTTCCAGCAGACGATAGGTGATGAAACCATTGTCCTGTGGGGCAAGGATGATGCCAAACAACTCCTCCTTGAAGAAGAAGGCCACAATGGCACACACCACCACGGCGACAACCATTCGTATCAGACTGTCGCGTAGCTCGTCGAGGTGTTCCCAGAAGGTCATATTCGGGAGTCGCTTATTCCTCTTTCTTCTCCTCTTGGTCGGTGCCGTTCATGCCATCCTTGAAGCTACGCACACCTTTGCCCAATCCCTTCATCAGTTCGGGTATTTTCTTGCCTCCGAAGAGGAGGAGTACGATGAGGGCGATGATGATAATCTCTTGAAAACCGATTCCAAACATAGTGGTATATTGTCTTTTTATTAATGATTAGTCTTTGATTGTCTTTAGCAGAAGGAATCCGCCAAACCATTGGAGTAACATGCCGGGAAATCCCATGCGGAAGTCCTGCAATGCGATGTGCAGATTGCCCGTGATGGCCCATTCGCCTAAGGTACCAATCAGCAGATAGGCGAGGATAACCGCCAGGAGAGACGGTAGGGTCACCTTTTGGATGCGTTGTGCCATCCATCCGGCAGCAAGGGCCAGAAAGGTCGACTTGATGAGGATGATGGGCAGCATAGCTTGTGCTGGCATGTCGAAGAGCATGTGGTTGATGATGGGCGATGCCAATGCGGTGAGCAGCCCCACCTTCCAGCCATACTTGTAGGCTCCCACGAGAGTGAAGAAGTAGATGGGTAGCCACGTAGGTCCACCCTGTGGTACGAGGTGACACAACTGAGGCAAGAGGATGTTGCCAGCAACGAAGATGAGCGCCATCCAATAGGTCTTCACTTCGCGGTATGACAACGTGTAGAGGTTGATAGTCTTTTCCATTATCTGATGTTGTTTATAAAGTTACTGATTGCTTCCACCATCTTTTCGATGGTGTTGAGGTCCACGCAGAGGGTCTCTACAGGGCAGAGCCCGTCGGCACGGCGGTTGAGGATACGTTCGGTGAGTTGCTGATAGCTGACACTGATGCCATGATCTTGGAGCAGGACAAGGGCAGGGTGGCTGATGACATCAGCATACACCTCACTTGCCCCTCCATAAGCCATGAGGGCCGCCGCTCCCTTTCCGATGACTTTGTCGGCGATGTGTGCACCCTGCAGGAAACCCTCTCCGCTCTGACACAGTTGCCAGAGGTCGGTCACGCCACGCTGATGGAACGTGCGTGTGTCGTCTCCCTTGCGGATGACACAGGAGTAGCCCCCTTGGTGCAGGATATCTACCAGTTCGTTCATCATCCGGTATTATAATGTGTTCTGTTTCAACTCCTCCACAAAGCGGTCGATGCGGTGGAGCTGACGCGGAATGTTGATACGTTGCGGACAATGCTTGCTACACTGGTCACAGCCGATGCAATGATTGGCTTGGCGTAGCTTGGGCACACTGCGGTCATAGCCCACAAGGAAGGCACGGCGTGCCTTGCGGTAGTTCTCGTCTTGCTGGTCCTCGGGGATGTTACCCTCGTTGACACATTTGTTATAGTGCAACAGGATGGCAGGTATGTCAATGCCATAGGGGCAGGGCATGCAATATTTGCAGTCGTTGCACGGGATGGTGGGGTACTGCTTGAGCAGTCGGCCCGTTTCGTAGAGGAACTCCTTCTCCTCCTCGTTCAGCGGTACCAGAGGAGAGTAGGTGCGTATGTTGTCCTGCAGATGCTCCATGTAGGTCATGCCGCTGAGCACGGTGAGTATAATCTCCGGTGTGCCGGCAAAGCGGAAAGCCCACGATGCCACACTACTCTCGGGTGAGCGCTGTTTCAGTCGGCTCACGATATGATCGGGTACCTTTGACAGTCGGCCTCCGAGGAGCGGCTCCATAATGATGCCGGGGATGCCGGCCTTGACGAGCGACTCATACAGCCCCTTGGCGTTCGAGCCGTCCCAGTCGACATAGTTGAGTTGTATCTGCACGAAGTCCCAGTGATACTGCTCGTGCAATGTCAACAGCTCGTCAAATACCTCCTGTGTGCCATGGAACGAGAATCCCAAGTGACGTATGCGTCCGGCCTTGCGCTCCTCGAGCAAGAACTCGAGCATACCATTGTCTATGTAGCGGCGGCGGAAGTTGTCCATGCCACCACCTCCCAACGAGTGCAGCAGGTAGTAGTCGATGTAGTCGACCTGCAACTCCTTGAACGAGCGGTGATACATCGCCATGGAGTTCTCTCGTGTGGGGTTCGAGAAGTTCGACAGCTTGGTGGCGATAAATACCGATTCGCGCGGATGGCGTTTCAGGGCGATGCCTGTAGCCTTCTCCGACCATCCCTGCACATATACGGGGGCCGTGTCGAAGTAGTTCACACCGTGTGCGATGGCATAGTCGACGAGTTCGTTCACAGCATCCTGGTCAATGATGTCGCCCTCACCTTCGGGGTTGGGTATTGTAGGCCAGCGCATACAGCCATAGCCCAATATCGAAACCTTGTCGTTGTGCAGTGAGGGGAAACTGCGGTAGGTCATCTTATCGGTGGGGATGGGGCCCAACTCACCGCTGGCAGCACCAGCCTGAGGTTTGGGTTTACATCCATAGAGTGTGGCGGCACCCGTAGCGGTGCTGATGCCTACTATCTTTAAGAAATTGCGTCTATCCATTTTTAGAGTTAAGAGTGAAAAGTTAAGAGTGAAGAGTTTAGGAAATAATTCTGACTTATGAGTTACGATTCACCATCCGGAGGCAATTCAGAACTCATAATTCATAAATCACAATTCTTTATGCCGTTCATGTCCTTCCACATAGATGGCACTGAAGGGTCGTGCCGGACACAAGTGTTCGCAGGCACCGCATCCGATGCATCGCTCGATGTTGATGACAGGTATCTTGGGCGAGCGCTTGTTCTCGGCATCGGAAGGTATCATCTGTATGGCACCCACGGGGCAGTGGCGAGCACAGTTGCCGCACGACACACCGTCGGTCAAGGGGATACAGTTCTTCTTCACCCATACGGCATGGCCAATCTGTGTCGACGACTTGTCCTCGCGTGTGATGGGGCGTATGGCACCTGTAGGACACACTTCCGAGCACTTCGTACACTCGGGACGGCAATAGCCACGTTCATAAGTCATCTCGGGTTGCATCAGTCGTGTCAGGTCGGTCGAGGGCGTGAGCACATCATTCGGACATGCCGACATACATAGCTGACATGCCGTGCAATGCCTGGCAAAGTTTCGTGCGCTGAGTGCTCCGGGTGGTACGAGGTGTGTCTTTCTGTCGGGTACCACCTTGTCCTGTATAGCAGCCAAGCCACCGTCCACCTTCATTTCCTGCGCTTTGATGGCTGTTGTAGCCGCCACCACGGCAGTCGTCGTCAGGAAGGTACGGCGTGAGGTGTCCACCTCTGTATCCTTGGGTGTATTGCCTTGGGCCTTGCAGTGTTTGTAGCTGATGCCATGTTTCTTGCAGGTGTTGATGCAGTCCATGCAAGCCACACAACGTGTATAGTCAATCCTCTTCTCCTTGCTATTGATGCAGGCCGCCTTGCAGTTGCGTTCGCAGAGTCCGCAACTGTTGCACTTCTCGGTGTCGATGACCGGCTTCAGCCAAGCAAATCGGGCCGTGTATCCCAGTACCGTACCCACTGGGCAGATGGTGTTGCAGTAGGTGCGTCCACCACGCCATGCCAGGAAACCCAGTATGAGGAGCGTGGCAAGAGCGATGCCAAAGGTCACACCACTGCGCATCCACACCTCCGTCTCATAGAAGGCATAGCTTCCCATCCTCTCGGCCAGGTAGGCCAAGCCGTTGTTGCCCCATCGGTAGAGAGGAGCCAGCAAGTTGTTGGCGATGCGTCCATAGGCACTGTATGGTGCCAGCAGTTGGGCGATTACACTGCCTCCCACGAAGAGTGAGATGACGAAGAGCACCAGCATGATGCATCGCAACCAGCGCTTCTCGGCGGAGAAGGAGTATCTGTTTCGCTTGGCTTTCTTGCCCCACCAGGCAAAGATGTCCTGCATCACACCCAGCGGACAGATGATGGAACAATAAACTCTGCCGAAGACGAGGGTAAGGAGCACAAGTGCCACTACCACTCCAACGTTCAGGGCGAGTAGGGCAGGGAGGAACTGGATTTTGGCCATCCATCCCAGCCACGTGTGCAACGCTCCGGTGAAGTCCAAGAATAATGCCGTGATGCCCACAAAGAACACTGCGGCAAGCGTAATTCTGATTTTCCGTAACATAATCGAGAGTTGTGTGTGTCGGTGAATACCGTTTTTGTGTTTGTAAATATAGGTTCAGGTTCGCATTGATTGCAAATATAAGTCTCTTTATCCGAATATTCTAATTTTTAGGATTAAAAACCGCAATCCGTGCAGAAAATGAGTGCTTTCAAAGCCTCTTAACTCGTAGGCTCTTCAAAAGTGTTATGCTGCAAAGGTAAGCGATTATTTGGTTGGTGCGTTATTGTCGTTGACTTTAATCTTCATTGCTTTCTGCCAAGCCAACGGCGCACAGGTTCGTCGTATAGTTTCAAGCAAAGGAGTGCCAGCGATATGCTTGCGACGACAACCAGCAGCACCACAGCCCAACAATCCTGCAAGGTGTAATACCTTTTCTCGATGAGCCAGGCGTAGAATACGTACATTATCGGGTAGTGCACGATATACAACGGGTAGGATATGTCGCCAAGCACCTTGCTCCACCTCGATGTCCTGCCTTGGCACACGCCACACGCACCATACCACACGACAAACGGGAATACCGTTGCTATACAGATAACCTCGTAAAGGCTGTTTAAACTCATATTGACACATGAGGGGATATAGGGCACCGCAAATAGCGCCACAAGGATTAAACTGCACACCCAGAACGCACCTTTCACCTTGCGGGGCTTAAAGGTACGGGCAAGCAGCATGCCCACGGTGAAGGGGAAGAGCATACGCACAAGTCCGCCCCAGAAATTCACCTCATCGATGGTCCAACCTACACCCACCATGTCGTATCCCGATACGTTGCCCACAAAGAACCACGCATGCAGACCTCCCAACACGGTAGCCAGCACAGTAAGCGCCCTTGTCGACAAGCGGCGTATAACCGTTGCGTACAGTATGCTACCCACATATTCGAAGAACAACGACCATGCAGGGCCGTTCAAGGGGAACATCTCGCCATTGCCACGCACCTCGTGCGGCATACCCGGTAGTGCCGGTATCATGCACATCGTCAGCAGCATCGCTATCATCACCCAGCCCGTAGGCGTTGTGGTGCCATCCCATCTCTCGAAGCCGACAAAGGCAAATGCTATGGCCCCTATGACGGCTCCCATCACCAGCATCGGATGCAGGCGTATCAGTCGTCGTTTGAAGAACTGCCACGTGCTCATCTTCGTCCAGCGGTCGTCGTAGGCATAACTGAGCACAAATCCCGACAGGATAAAGAAGAAGTCGACGGCAATGTGTCCATGGTTGAGCGTCCTTATGATGCCGTCGCCATCGCCGTTGGTGATTTCGGCAAACGAGAAGCCCTCGAACACATGATAAAGTAGCACCAATATGGCCGCCACCCCACGCAAGCCGTCAAGCAGTTCGTAGTGCGGTTTCGTGTTGGCCAATGAGGTCGATGGAGATATTGTTTTTCCCATTTTTCGTTGTGATAATTGATAATACTTCGCAAAGGTAATATATTTTTCGGCAACAATACCCCTCGGTGAGATTGATTGTGTTGTGCAATGGCAAACTGCTATTTCCTAATTAAATGCCTTCTCGAAGTTCTTATTCATATAGGTGATAAGAGATAATTCCCCATGCTTATGATAGTTTGAACGAATATTTTTCATGCTCCGTTGCACTCGTTGAAAATAAAACAAGTTTTATTCACTCGTTTGTACTATCTTTGTACTCAAATTAAGTTACAGAATATGATTATAGTTTCAGATTTAGCGATTCAGTTTGGAAAAAGAGTGTTATACAAGGATGTCAACCTAAAGTTCACCAACGGAAATATATACGGAGTCATTGGCGCTAATGGAGCGGGTAAGTCGACCTTCTTGCGTGCTATCAGTGGCGAGTTGGAGCCTACCAAGGGTAGTGTGACCCTTGGCCCCGATGAGCGTCTCTCGGTGCTCAGCCAGGACCACTTCAAGTGGGACCAGTATACCGTACTCAATACCGTGTTGATGGGTCACACCGTGCTTTGGGATATCATGAATCAGCGCGATGCGCTTTATGCTAAACCTGATTTCAGTGATGAGGATGGCTTGAAGGTTGCCGAGTTGGAGGAACGATTTGCCGAACTCGAAGGATGGAATGCCGAGAGTGATGCCGCCGCCCTGCTCAGCGGATTGGGCATCAAGGAGGACAAGCACTATCTGTTGATGAGCGAACTCAGCGGTAAGGAGAAAGTGCGTGTCATGTTGGCCCAGGCACTTTTCGGTAATCCCGACAACCTTCTTCTCGACGAGCCCACCAACGACCTCGACATGGAGACCGTGACCTGGCTCGAGGAGTATCTGAGCAATTTCGAGCACACCGTATTGGTGGTGAGCCACGACCGTCACTTCCTTGATTCGGTTTGCACCCACACCGTGGACATCGACTTCGGCAAGGTGAACATCTTTGCCGGCAACTATAGTTTCTGGTACGAGAGTTCTCAACTTGCCCTCCGCCAAGCACAAAACCAGAAGACCAAGGCCGAGGAGAAGCGTAAGGAACTTGAGGAGTTTATCCGTCGCTTCAGTGCCAATGTGGCCAAGAGCAAGCAGACGACCAGCCGCAAGAAGATGTTGGAGAAACTCAACGTCGAGGACATCCAGCCCTCTTCACGCAAGTATCCCGGCATCATCTTCACTCCCGAGCGCGAGCCGGGCAATCAGATTTTGGCGGTCAATGACCTGCGTGCCGAGATGGAGGATGGCACCGTGCTCTTCAGTGATGTGAACTTCAACGTCGAGAAGGGCGACAAGATTGTCTTCCTCAGCCGCGACCCACGTGCCATGACGGCTCTCTTTGAGATTATCAACGGCCATCGCCAACCCCATGCCGGCAGTTTCGATTGGGGCGTTACCATCACCACCGCCTATCTGCCCCTCGACAATACCGAGTTTTTTGACACCGACCTCAACCTGGTCGATTGGCTCAGTCAGTTTGGCGAAGGCAATGAGGTGTACTTCAAGAGTTTCCTTGGCCGTATGCTTTTCAGCGGCGAGGAGGTGTTGAAGAAGGCCAATGTCCTTTCGGGTGGCGAGAAGATGCGTTGTATGATTGCCCGCATGCAATTGAAGAATGCCAACTGCCTTATCCTCGACACACCCACCAACCACCTTGACCTCGAGAGCATCCAGGCATTCAACAATAACTTGAAACTCTATAAGGGCAATGTGCTCTTCAGCAGTCACGACCATGAGTTTATCCAAACCGTAGCCAACCGCATCATCGAACTCACTCCCAATGGTATCATCGACAAGATGATGGAATATGACGAGTACATCACAAATGATATGGTCAAGGAGATGCGCACTCGCATGTATGAAGGGTAACAATACGTCGCTCACTTGATAGAGTAAGAGAAAACACCGCCTCAGATATCCTCTGAGGCGGTTTCATTATTTGTGGCTGCGTTCTTTTCGATTGGCTTGGGGGTTAGGCGGGAAAATTAGTGCCAGGCGAGAGAAAGCCAAAACTTATTTTGAGTTCTTGCTTTTCCCTACGGCCAGCGACCTAAAGGTTTCGAGACACAGCCTAATTAAAAGATGCAAAGCAGATTAATATCGCAAGGATGAGGGATTAGCGAGCAAACTCACAGATTAATAATCGGTACAAACTTGCAGTTACGGAAATATCATTATCTTTGCAGTAAACAGCGAAGATATACTGCACTCGCTTTGAAAAATATCTAAGCAAGCTTGATATTTCTCGCTCGTTTGTTAGTATCTTTGCATATCTTTAATGTGCGAGGTATGACAAACGAGATTATCATCTACCAGACCGAAGACGGACAGACACAGATTGATGTCCGTATGGAGAATGAGACTGTGTGGCTAAGTGCCAGCCAAATGGCGAGTTTGTTCGACAGAGAAGAGTCAAATATCCGTCGACATATTATCAATGTCTTTAATGAGGGCGAGCTTGAACGAACGAATAACGTGCAAAATTTACACGTTAATGGCGTAAAGAAACCAGTCCCTTTCTATACGCTCGATGTCATTATCTCCGTAGGCTATCGCGTGAAGAGTCAGCGCGGCGTACAATTCCGCCAATGGGCCAACCGCGTACTGAAGCAATATCTCGTCAAGGGCTATGCCGTGAACGAACGTCGTGTGCAGGAGCACTACACCGAACTACGCCAGCTGGTACAGATACTGGGTCGTACGATAAGCAGCCAAGAACAGTTGAGCAAGCAAGAGAATCAAGACCTGCTCGATGTGGTGGTAGACTATACCTATGCCCTCGACACACTCGACAACTACGACTACGAGCGCCTCACCATAGACCGAACCACAAGTGAAGAGCCATTCCACGCCACTTACGAAGGTGCCATGAAAGAGATAGACCGCCTACGCGAGAAGTTTGGCGGCAGCCGATGGTTTGGCAACGAGAAGGATGACTCTTTCAAGAGTAGTATCGGGCAGATATATCAAACTTTTGGTGGAGAGGAACTATATCCTTCTGTCGAAGAGAAGGCAGCCATGTTGCTCTATCTCGTCACAAAAAATCATTCTTTCAGTGACGGCAACAAACGTATTGCTGCCACACTATTCCTTTGGTTCCTCAATGGCAACCGCATCCTCTATCGCCCTGATGGAACCAAACGCCTTGCCGATAACACCCTCGTGGCCCTCACCCTTATGATTGCCGAGAGCAAGACCGAGGAGAAAGATGTGATGGTAAAGGTGGTGGTGAACTTGATTAATCAGCGTAACCTTTAGGTCGCTGGCCGTAGGGAAAAGCGACGAATAAGGGGGGGGGAAGTCATAAATCCACAGAAGGCCTTCTAAGTACGCCTACGTCTATTCTTCGAAAACCGTCTGTGGAATTTGTGGTATGGAAATGCCTTGATGTGCTATGGCGCTAAGTCTTGAACGAAACGCTCGGAAATCCTGTACATTTTTTTTGTAGCATATTGATAGGCAAACCCTGCGGATTGCTTACGCGGTATTGAGATCGGAAGTATAGACTTCTCCGTTCTCGTGGCAGAGTGTTATCGGTTCTCTATTCTTGCTAACACTTTGGAAATTCCTAATAGCTCGTGGCTGCGTTCTTTTCGTTTGGCTTGGGGATTGGGCGGAAAGAGGGCAAGGATAACACCTCTACTATGCCTGCTTTTACTACATTTGTATAATTTCATAAAAACCTTAGCATCATACGAAAGTCTCTATTCTTAAATCCCTTCCTTGTGTATATAGGTTTTATGTTTATTTTTCTTAGAATATTTTCTGTATTGAGGTTATTGTTCTCAAGATTCTGTAAAAAAGCATCGAATCCTTTTTTATGATATGTCACATAATATATGTCTTTACAGCGAGAACAAGCATCACTGATTGAATTAAAGAATTCCAGAAAATAGCAATAATCTATTTTCCCCATTGAAAATCCATAAAATATAACCTTCTCGGCTTTTGATAGTTCTGCGATTAGATTAGTTTGCTTGTATGCCGGATGATGTTTTTTTACCAAGGGATAAATGTTGGGATGGTTGATACCATCTTTGGGAATGCACTCATCTATTCCAAAAATAATGTTATGCCCTTGTGACATCACTAATAAGTCTTTGTCAAAAGTATCTATGTGATGTTTACCATGCAAGTGGGTGAAAACTTTTGTTTGCAGAATATCAACATATTCGTATGGATTAGTATAATTAAAGGTGTATATTTTGCATCCACTTCCTTTTTTCAGCTTCTTAAGAAACTTGTAAGCACAAGTGTTTTTAGTTTTTTTGCATTTTCTTCCTTTCTGACATTTTTTGTTTTTTGAGAAATTATCAGACTTTTCAGTAAAGAACCATGATATATTTATTACATAAGATTGCCATAGTAGATTCAGCTTCTTCGATATTTGTTCATCCTTCCCATTTTCATACCAATCAATAATTTCTTCACGTAAAGTGTTTTCAAAATCACTCCATTTTTCATGTCCTATCGTTGGACAGAGACGATTCTTAGAAAAGTCCGAACAAGAGTTTTCCAATCCTAAATCAATATCAAAGCCACTCCCAATAATAACAACAGTATCCATAATTCAATATCTTAGCCTATACAGCTCACACTCCCCAACACTTTCCAGGCTCCATCCACATCCAAGTGAGATAAGGCATACTCCATATTAATCAGTTCTTCTGTTAAGAGAAAGTCATATTTGTGACATATCTTAAGTTCGAAGTCCAATAACGATGCCAAATCAGTTGCATTGGGCTTCTCTTTTTTTATGACGTATGCAATATCAGATGGCTTAACACCGACTATGTATATAGCATTACATTCATCAAGTTTTATGTCTTCCAAGTATAGTTTCAGTATCAGTTCTATCGTGTGATTTATTCGAACCCCAGCCCACGTAAAGAGAGCACTTTTTCCATCATACACAACAAAAGAGGTACATCCCAACTTGTAGAGACTAAAAAATCTTTGTCCGACAAGAAGTTGTTCTTTTGCGTTACTATCTAAATATGGATACTCGTCTGAAGAATTATATACGTCCTTCATCTTTTCGATAATCAATGGAGGAACTTCGACCCCAACTCCACCAAAAAGCGAAATACCATTCCGGTCTGTTTGACAAACGTATGCAGTTTTGCTTCTTTGACTAACTTTTTTTACCTCCCAATATCTTGCAGCCAGTTTTATCACCTTTCCTCTTTTTGGATCCCCTTGAACGATTCCAATACGCCCTCCGTTTATATCAACAACCGTGTAATCATCCGTTTGCATAAACGTTGCATAGAAGTCCAAGGTTCGTATGATTCTTTCTCCTTCCCACCCTATAACAATCTCTCCTGTATGCAATTGTGAGATTACTTTTTTCTCCCCTAAGCATTTCAGCAACTTAAGGAAGACGGGAGATGTTACATTCCTAAAAGCACCGTCCACGCATAAGAATCTCCAAGCCTCGCCTGCAAGAATACCACCATAAGAAGCAATCAATGATAATAGTTGTTGGATTAGCGTCGATAGATGAAGGTTTCCCACGGACGGCACCTCAAACTTATGCTCTTTCAGCAGTTCTACCACGGCAATGTTTTGGAACATACTTGCTCGTAACTTGCCCAATAGTCCATCCTCATTATCTACGGATAGGATTCTCAGTATTGACGGTTCGTTTCGTCGTCCTGAGCGGCCGAGACGCTGACGCAATCCTGACACGGAGTTTGCCACTCCAATCTGTGCTATTGACTTTACCTTTCCTATGTCGACTCCCAATTCTAAGGTAGAAGTACAGATGGCAGTGACTGGATAGCGTCCCTCTTGCAGTTCTCGCTCTACACTCCCTCGAATTTCTCTTGACAGATTTCCATGATGAATCTTAAACTCATTAGGAACATTATTCCTCTCACACAATGCACCTAATCTTGTCGTATACTCCTCTGCTTCTAATTTCGAGTTTACAAACACAAGATTATTTGTTCCGCGCAGTTTGTTGTATATCTCATTGCTAATTTCATCACCGACATTTTGACTCTCGCATTCCATATATTCCTTTATGAGAATCTTGACTTCGTGCAAGGACCTTTCCTGAGCAATAACATCGCAAGGGTAGTTTCTATCGTTGCAAAGGAATGTTTTCACATTGTCAAAATCTGAAAATGTCGCACTCATCGCAATGCGAGGTATATGGCGAGACACCATTGTCTCAACTCTTGAGAGTAATGATTGTAACTGCACTCCTCGTTCGGCTCCTATAAACGCATGCAACTCGTCGATTACTATGTATCTAAGCGAACAAAATATGTCTTCCGCTTCTGCTCTGCGATTTACTAAAAAAGACTCTAACGATTCTGGAGTTATTATCAAAACCCCGTTTGGTAATTTCAGAAAACGATTCTTCATCGAATGACTAACATCCTGATGCCAAGGAGTGACTGTTATATTAGTCCCTTCAGTGAGTTCCAACAGTCTCCTGTATTGGTCATTGATAAGGGCTTTCAAAGGACTTATGTATAAAACCTTGCATCCTCCGTAAGCACCCTCTTCTATTGAAGTCAAGATAGGGAATAACGCAGCCTCAGTTTTTCCTCCAGCCGTAGCTGCACTGATTATAACATCACTATCACCTTTCAATATGATTGGTATGGCCTTCTCTTGAATTTCGTTCAATGAATGCCATCCTTGTCTCCATATCCACCGCTGAATAAAGGGAGCCAACAAATCAAAAGATGAGTCCTTTTTTCGCATATTTACAATCTGAATGATGCGAATTCATCGTCAGCATTATTTCCTAATTGTGAGATATCGCATTTCCCGAACTCCGATTGCTCAGTATCCGCCACGATTTCTATATTTCCCATTACATCTGTCCATTTGATTGAAGGGTATTGTTCCAAGATTGATAGTAAATCTAAGAATGCCTTTATGGTTGTTCTCGGGGTACGGAAGTAACTATCCCCAATCTTATTAGAACAATGAATCAGGAAAGCATTAAGAGCTGAATCTGGAACCATATATTTATCCGTATCGCCGTATGCAAACACATGTCTAAGGTTCTGTAATAATACATAAAGTTCTTCCTTAGTAAGACTGGCTAGACGCAGAACAGTCGAATTAAAATCAACTAAACCCAATTGAGTCGCAAATGAATTTTCTGCCAACCGTGAGCGTAAGGCTTCGTAACTATATAATCCTCGCCTTGGCTCTGTCAAGAACTCCGGTGTTCCTCCCATTATGAAGCCAAGACTCGAAAAACTACCTTGAAGAGTGTCATTAAGCATCCTTAGAATCTCTTCATAATTCGCTTTCCTTGATACAGAATTTGTTATTTTATAGAGATTAACAAGCTCGTCTAAACAAACCATAAGTCCATTGTATCCTGATTTACGCACTAATAAGCAATACAACTTTATGGTATTCAGGAGGGATTTGTCATTTATATATTCACGAACACCCAAATCTGCAAAGGAGTCAATTCTTGTTGTGTATTCAGCGCGCAGCCATTTAAGGGCCTTATTTTTTAGTATTTCATCCTCAGATTCATATGCTTTACAATACACACTAACGACTTGAATAAAATTGAATCCTCCAGGTATTTCTGCCATATCCTTTAGCATAGAAGAGACAACCTGAGAAATACCTTTCTTATTGAGATTTACCTCTTCTTTAACTATAGACATAAACCTATCAAGAATATTCTCAAGTGCATTACCATCTTGACGAGTTCTTGTCGCTAAACTTGAAATAAGTTCTGATAAAAGATATCTGGCCTGGCCTTGAGATCCATGTAGTCTTTTCGAAGGAGATAAATCTGCATGCATAGAAACCAATCCCTTCTCTAAAGCAATGCTTCTAACAAGAGAAAGGAAGAATGTCTTACCAGATCCATATTCTCCAATTACGAAACGAAACGATGAACCGCCTTCGGAGACATTCTGGATATCTCTGACAAAAGACTTAATTTCTTCGCTTCTTCCAACTTGAATATGCTGAAGGCCTATTTTAGGAACTACACCACTTCTAAGTGACTGAATAATAGCTTCTCGCTCTTTATTTCTGATTGGACGTATCATAGTAAATATTTTTTATATTCCACATTTACATATAGCACATCGCCATCGTCTTCAATAATGGCATCATCAACTTTGCTATATGAATAATCATTAATTTCTTCTAACAGAGAACCTAAAATATATCCTTTTTGCTTGCAGAGATTACTGAGTTCATCTCTTTCCCAAGAATCCTTAGATAGAATCTCTGCTAAAATTTCTTCATGTTCAAAACCTTGTGTCTTTACTATTACTTCCTGTTCGTTATCATCAAAGATGTCAGAAAGAAAAGACTGAGCAACATGAGTATCTTGTTTAATCTTGCTTAGTTTGTTTTGGTCTATTGTCACTAAAGCCTCGTTACGCTTAACTTCAGAGATTTTGAATGGTTTCGATGACAGAATAGGCAGTACATTAACGAGTAAGAGTTCCTTCGTAAACAGAGTATCGAAATCAGATTCAACATATTCAACTAAATGCTTTGCTATATTTTCTCTCCCTTTTGCATTTAAATCATTATTGATACATTGCCTAATTTCTGTATTTATGCTTCTTATAGTCTTGAGATACCATAAGAAATATGCATATAACTGTTTTTGATTACCTACTCTCTTATCTTTATTGGCAATAAAGCTTTGTACAAAAGAACGTTCGCGGTCAGTTACAGAACCTTGAGAAATATATGCTGCTAATTTTAGAAATACATCTACAAAGTCATATAAATAGTCGGGTTCATACAATTCGCCAGGCAATCTTTGAAAAATGATAAGTTTGTCCTCTGGCTTAAAATACCTGTTTAAATATGTATGAGAAGGTACCATTCCTATACCCTCGTCGAAAAAACTTTGATAGACTACCTTGAGTTTGGTTGTAATTATTAGAGGATTGGTACTATTACACTCAACTTCTTCTAAAATTTTACTAACGGATATAACTTGATAATCAGAAGTGAGATTCTTTTTTATACCTTTAGCATATTTTTGAGTGGGGCTGAGTACAACATCTAAGAAAGTATTGACAAATCCCGTGTTGGTAGAATTCTTCTTATTCTCTTCGGATTTATTTGCAATAATATTTTTATTGATTGTCTTCCTTTTTTTTGCCTTAGACTTAGTGTTGTTATTTATTAGAATAGTTCTACTAGGATCTAACCCTGCTCTATATCTTTTATAGCAGGTCTGAAACTCATTGTCACATCTATACAATAAAGTATAAAGCATTACTTCTCTATTGGAATACTGTCTAATAGTAAAATCTAAAGGCAGATAAGCTGCAGAAAAACAAGAATTATATCCGTACTCTTTTGAATCAAATTTGATTTTTGAGGGAAACAATGGAACTCCTGAGTTAGTTCTTTTAACCACATTACAAGCAATAGTCCACCATTCTTTCTTAGTGTCATCACTAATTTTATAACTCCTTTTATCTTTAGGAAAACATACCTCCCAAATATTATATGCGTCCTCTATTTTACTGATTTCATAAGATGAAAATTGTCTAATTGCTATATCCTGTTTTACATGCTCAAAAGCTCTATACTTTTGCGCTAATTTTGGGAAATATTTTAAGCAAATATATGATAGAAGCAAAGCTATTCTTCGGGGAATTTCCCAATACATCTTCTCACAATCTGATTTTAGTGAGGTTAAATATTCAATGATGGCATCTACATCGGCACGAGTGCATTCATCGTCACAGAATATACGTACAGATATAACCCATAAATGATATGTTATAATAGCTTCAGGTGTATGTCGTATATCTATCTCTCCTGCTAACCAATTTAAATATATAAATCTTTGGTAGGAATCCATATGGTAGTAAGAGACAACCTTTTTTCTCCGAGTTTTAGACTCACTGATTGGTAAACTCGGGTCGATTACAGGTTCCTTCAAGAAATGCACATTCGTTTTCTTACCAATCTCCCCTAAGAGCCGTCTTCTATTATACGCAGGAAAAGCCTCTCCTAAATAGAAAAAGCCTCTTTTAATCTTGCATCCTTGTATGACAAGGCCCGAAGAATCCGAAATCCATTTACAATTCATAACTAAAGCAGTTCTCTTAGTTCAGCGAAGTTATACAATTATTTGCAATTGACAAACGATGAGGTGGGAAAGTTGCTGTGCAATGATGATTAACGATTAAAGATGAAAGGTCAAAGGTGAAGGGGTAATGATGACGAAAGGGCTGCTTGTCGTACGAAAACGAGTGCCATGAAATGAAACTCTTCGGATGCAAGGGGAAAGCTATAGTTCGCAACAACCGACGAACTGTTGTCATTTTGTTGTTTTTCGTCAGTAGGATTAAAACAAGACATCGTCCATAAGCTTATGGGCGATGTATGATTCTTATATAAATCTTTTTTTCGTCCCAACCATTGCAAGAGAAATCATAAACTATTACATTTGTAATATAGTAGCAAAATTCCTTACCCTCGCGAAGAGAAACTATTACCCTCACGGGGATAAATTATTCCTCTCGCAAGGATAATGTATTCTCCTCGCGAGGATAAGAATTTGCAATTGAAGAAAAGTGCTGAGAATTAGGGTAGTATGAGTAAGGATGGATATTAGAAAGAGAAATAGAATATAGGTAATAATTTTCAGAAGACCTTACGTCTCGTGTCATCCTGACGACAGGAAGGATCCCGCGCTGGGACTTTGCCAGAGCACTCTGCGAGATTCTTCACTTCGTTCAGAATGACAATAATAGAAGGTCCTAATTTTGAAACTAATTATATAACGATATGAAGACAAAGAAGTACAAGACGGCAGCGCATAAGCGTATGTATGGGATTGAGGTGGCTTGCAAGGCTACGAGTCGTAAACTGATGTGTGGGGCGAGCACCGAAGCGGAGGGCATGGCGCTCACCGTGTCGCACCCGATGAAAGTGGATGTGGCCTCCTTGGCCAAGGACATCTGCGATGCCACTACTGCTACGGAGACAGATGTGAAGTTGGTATGGGAGGCTATGAGCGAGCGCATCGTGGAGGCACTCGCTCATGGCTATCGCGTGGACTTGGCAGGGCTGGGCACGCTGAATATGGAACTGAGCAGCCACAAGGGCACGACACCGCCCACGGGCAAGGAGGTGCGCATCAGCGGCATCCGCTTCCGCCCCGACAAGAACTTAGCCTCGCGTCTGGCCGATGTGAAGTTCCGCGTGGAGGGAGTGCGCCGCAAACCGCTCACCGAGGCTGAACTCGAGGAGGCGCTGCGCGAATATTTCACTACTCACGAGGATATCCATGTGCGCGAGTTGGCCCGCATCGGGCACTTTGCGGTGAGCACGGCCTATCGCAAACTCAAGGCTTATGTGGAGCAGGGCAAGTTGGAGCTGGTACCGAGGAGTAGCCACTACTATCGCTGGGTGGGGGAGTAGAAGGTGTAACGCTTCCAAGATGCAAATAAACGAGCCGGCGATAAAGCCTCAGTGCTAAAGAGAATGAGTGTCTATGCTTTTAGACTTTAATGTATATAGTTTGTTGGATAAAAAAAAATCGTTATCTTCGCGACAAGAAGAGGAATGGCACATGATGTATTTGAATCAATTTCACAAAGAAACCGTGGAGCGGAAGATGAAGAAAATCGCCGAATCCAAGAAATCGCCGATGAACTCTACCGTCGCTGCTGCCTATATGAAGCGCAACTTCGAGAAAGCCAAGACAATGTAAGAGCGTCAGAGGTTGAACATCTACCGACTCATGCTATAGCAAATAGATATGATTGACTACAGACTGAAAGATAAGGTGGTGCTCATCACGGGCACGAACAACCCGCAAGGCATAGGGGCAACGACGGTACTGGCCTTCGCCCGCGAGGGGGCTAAGGTGGTGATGGTGTATAAGAAGGTGTTCAGACCTTTCGACCCGGACAAGACGGCTCATAACGGGGTGGACCGCTACTACCATGCCAATGCGGGGGGGACCGATGAGGTGGAGGCTGAACTGAAGAGACAGGGAGCGGACTACCTGGTCATGGAGAGCGACATCTCTGATGAAGCGGCTGTGGAGGCTATCTACACGGCGGCAATGGAGCGGTATGGCAGGGTGGACATCTTGGTCAACAATGCGGCTACGGACGATGAGAACGGGCTCGACACGATAGAGCACATCACGCGGCAGGTGATTGACGACACCTTTGCGGTGAACGTGCGCGGAAGCATCCTGATGATGCACGAGTTTGTACGTCGCTATGTAGGTCAACGTTCAACGGACGACGGCCATCAGGTAACGGACAACGTTACTGGTGGACGCATCATCAACCTGTCGACGGATGCTGCGCAGGTCTTTGCCGGACAGATCACCTATGGGGCAAGCAAGGCTACGCTCGAGGCGCTCACCCGCAGCATAGCCCTCGAAGTGGCACGATATGGCATCACGGTCAACTGCGTGGCTCCCGGACCGACACAGACGGGATGGATTGACGAGGCGTTGGAGGAGGCTGTCATCCCACTCATACCCATGGGACAACTTATCCAGCCCGAAGAGATTGCCGACACCATACTCTTCCTTGCCAGCAGGCAGGCACGGATGCTCACTGGACAGGTCATCAAAGTGTCGGGTGGACATGCGTTGTGACACGCTGAGTTATGAATTATGAATGCTAAATGAGTTATGAAAGATAGAGGCATACTCCGTGTGGGGGTATGCCTTTATTGTGTATGAATAAGACTGTTGCCGATTTCTTGTAGATTTGAAAAATTAGAACTACCTTTATAGCCAGATATGAAGACACAGATGACGGATAAGAGATTTTCGCACCTGAAGGGCGTCTGCATTGTAGGCGTGGTGGTGGCTTTGTCTTTCCTCGTTGAGGTGTGCTTGGGGAGTTTTCCTGTAGGCATCTTCCGTTTCCCGCTCAACCTCTTGGCGTTGGCTTTGTGGGTGGTGCTGATGACGATGATCTATCGCGACAGAGCCCGCAACGCCTGTGCCCGGTTCATGCTCTCGCGCGAGGCCACATGGCTATCACTTGGCATGGTGGTTGCGATAGGCATCACCCTCGGCCTCGAGCGCAAGCCATCGTCGACGGCATGGCCCACGGTATGTTCGCTCCTGTTCGTACTGAGCCATCTGCTACTTGTCATCCTGCGTGGCTGGCGCAACGGGAAGGGCATACGATGGCGTTTCTGCCTGACACATATCGGCCTGTTTCTGGCACTCGGAGCCGGTTTCTGGGGAGCACCCGACCGTGAGCAGTTGCGCACCCCCGTGCATCGCTATCCCTCCAACGAGGCATACACCATGGAGGGCGAGGAGCGGCGCTTGCCCTACACCCTTGAGTTGAAAGACTTCATCATCGAGCAATCCGAGAACGGCACGCCCACCCACTACGAGGCGCAGGTCATGGTCGATGGCACGGTGGTGACACTGCGAGTCAACCACCCCTATGCACGGACGATAAGCGAAAAGATATACCTTGTCAGTTTTTCCACCTCACCCTCGGGAGAGCGATATGCTATCGTTGAGATTGTCAACGAACCCTGGCAATGGTTGTCGGCCGCAGGCATCATCATGCTGATTGCCGGTGCGATGCTGCTCTTCATCCAAGGACCGTCTCAATTAACGAAAACGAAGACGAAAACGACAAACTATAAATTTACAATTTGACGATTAACGAAACTTGATATTTACGATAATTTACGGGCCATTTATGGTCATTCACGTTCAAAAATAATAACGCGATGATGATTTAATTGAAACACAAATTTCCGTAAATAGCCCACAAATTTTCACAAATAATAAAATGTTTAAAACAGAAAACGAATACGATAACGAAAACCGCGATGCCCGAGTCCTCCCCATAGAGGGGGAGCTAGAGGGGGTCTTCTGATAATATTATGAGTTGGAACATTTTTCCCTTGTGGGCAGGTATTGTGATGCTGATTGCAGCCACAGCGTCCACGTGGGCCATAATAAAAAAGGAGCGCAGCACCGTGGCCGTAGCCACGATGTCGGTTGCCATTCTCGCCATGGCTGGCTTCATAGCCATGCTTTGGATTACCCTTGAGCGGCCACCCTTGCGCACGATGGGCGAGACCCGCCTGTGGTACTCCTTCTTCATCCTCGTCTCGGGCCTGTTCACCTATTCGCGCTGGCGATACCGATGGATTATGCCCTTCTCCACCATGCTTGCGGGTGTGTTCATCATCATCAACATCGTCAAGCCCGAGATTCATGACCAGACACTGATGCCCGCCCTGCAGAGCCTGTGGTTTGTTCCTCATGTCTCTGTCTATATGTTCTCCTATTCGCTCCTCGGATGCGCCACACTGCTCTCGGCGGTGGCCCTGGTGCGACGAAGCACCGACATGGGCATGGCCATAGAGAGGCTCCTGTATGCTGGCCTGGCCTTCCTCTCGGTGGGCATGCTCACGGGTGCTCTGTGGGCCAAGGAGGCATGGGGAGCCTATTGGAGTTGGGACCCCAAGGAGTCGTGGGCAGCCGCCACATGGGGGTTGTACCTCATCGCCATCCATCTCGCCCCCAGCGTGATGAACACCTCCCGCCGATGGGTATACCACACCATCATCCTGCTGGGGTTCCTGGCACTGCAGATGTGTTGGTATGGCATCAACTACCTGCCCTCGGCAGCGACAAGCGTACATGTGTATGGTTGAGAGATGAGGGCTGAGAGTTTAGGGTTGCCGCCAAAAGATAATAGCCAAAAGCAAAACTTAAATATTAACCATTAAAAGAAAAGATTATGAAAAAGCAAAAAAGAGGTCAGTATCTGATCATTGCCGCATTGCTGCTTCTGGTCGGTGGTTTCATCACCTATCGTGCAATGCTCACGGTGCCCTCTGCGGAGTTGGCTCCCGAGGCACGAGTTTCAGCCATCTTGGAAGAGGGTGGTTGCATCAGTTGCCACAGTGCCAACCCCAAGGTGCCGTTCTATGCCCACATCCCCGTAGCGGGCGATATGGTGATGAAGGACATCGAGGAGGGCTACCGTGCATTCGACATCGAGGATGCCATGGCCAAACTCAAGGATGGCGGCACACCCAGCCCCGTCGATGTGGCCAAGATTGAGAAGGTGGCACAGGACGAGCGCATGCCCATGGCCAAGTACTACCTCGTGCACTGGGGTAGCCAGATGACCGCCGAGAAGGCCGCTGTGATTACCGCATGGGCACGCGACTACCGCACGGCCTACTACCATGACGGGCTCAGTGGTGAGCGTGCAGGCGAACCCATTCGCCCCATCATCGCCAACCCCGACGTCGACCAGCGCAAGGTAGCCCTCGGCTACAGCCTCTACCACGACACCCGCCTGTCTGTCGACAACACCGTATCGTGTGCCACATGCCACAGCCTTAACACCGGTGGTGTGGACAACCTCAAGTATTCGAAGGGTGTAGCAGGCAACATGGGTGGTGTGAATGCCCCCACCACCTACAATGCCGTGTACAACTTTGTGCAGTTCTGGGATGGCCGTGCCAAGACCCTTGCCGAGCAGGCAGCCGGACCTCCCCTCAACCCCGTGGAGATGGCCTCTACCTCATTCGACGAGATTATCGCCAAGCTCGCCCAGGACAAGCAGTATGTCGAGGAGTTCAATGCCCTTTACGCCGACGGCATCACCGAGGCCAACATCACCAATGCCATTGAGGAGTTTGAGCGCACGCTGGTAACCCCCAACTCCAAGTTCGACCAGTGGCTGCTGGGCGATAGCGAAGCACTCAGTGCCGATGAGGTGCACGGCTATGAACTCTTCAAGGCCAACAACTGCGCCACATGCCATGTGGGAGCCAACCTGGGTGGCGAGTCATACGAACTCATGGGCTTGCGCCAACACTACTTCGAGGCACGCGGCACCGACCTCACCGAGGAGGACAACGGCCGCTACAAGCAGACACAGAATGAGCGCGACCGTCATCGCTTCAAGGTACCCGGCCTGCGCAACATAGAGCTCACCTGGCCCTACTATCACGATGGCACCCGTGCCACCATGGAAGAGGCCGTGCGCGACATGGCCCTCTACCAGTGCGACGTAGCACTCACCGATGCCGAGGTAGCCTCTATCGTAGCCTTCCTGCGCACCCTCACCGGTGAATATCAAGGCCAGAAACTCACCTCCGACAACAAGCAGTGAGCAGTGAGTTGTTAAACTCTACACAAGAAAAAAACATGAAATCCATCAAGATGTTATTACTCGCAGGGGTGGCAATGCTGTGCGCTTGCCAACATGCCCCCAAGTCATCGGCAACCCAGTCAACGGCCCCCAACCGCCTCCTGTTGCTCGTCGATGTGCAGTACGATTTCATTACCGGCTCGCTGGCTGTTGCCGGTGCTCCTACTGTGATGGACAGCCTTGCCCAGTACATTGCCGGGCAGCCTCAGGGCACGTTCGATGCCATTGTCATGACAGCCGACCACCATCCGGTCGACCACTCCTCGTTCAAGGACTACGGTGGCATATGGCCCGCGCACTGCGTGCAGAACACCGAAGGCGCATCCATCTACAAGTCCGTACTCGATGCCGTGAATCAGCATGATTCCCAGGCGCCCATCTTGACCAAGGGCGACAATGTGGCGGTAGACGAATACTCCATCCTGGCCAATGAGGCGAGTGCAAAGAAACTCCTTGCCATGATTGAGGAGAAGGGCATACAGGAAATCTATGTGGCAGGACTTTGTGGCGACTATTGCGTGGGCAATTCCATCAAGGACCTCGTGGCTGCCGGCCACGGCGACAAGATCCGTGTGCTCACCCGCTACATCGGCAACATCGACGACGGCACAACCCTTCGTCTCATCATCGCCGAAAACAACCTGCAGGTGGTAGACTAAGGCTTTTCTCTTAACGAACGCCCCCAAAGTTTGGAAAGACTTTGGGGGCTTTTATGTGTTAGGAAAACGAAATCTTTGTGATACCGAACTTTGAGTTTCTGGATAGGAGATAACAAAAAACAAATAGCCGACTCTGCATGAGAGTCGGCTATTGTCGTTATAGGGTGGGGACCCTAAGAAATTACTTGAACTCGTCCCAGCTCTTGATGGGGATGTCGCCTGCAGAGAGTGAGCAGAAGGCGTTGATGAACGCTTCGGCAAGGCGGGCGTTGGTGAGCAAGGGGATGTTGAGGTCAACAGCGGCACGGCGAATCTTGTATCCGTTGGTGAGCTCACCTGCGGTGAGGTTCTTGGGCAAGTTCACTACCATGTCAATCTCCTTCTTGTGGAGCAGGTCGAGTGCCTGAGGCTGCATGCCCTCTTCGCTGGGCCAGTATACGAGGGTGTTCTCCACGCCGTTCTCGGTGAGGAAGCGTGAGGTGCCACCGGTAGCGAAGAGCTTGTATCCCTTGCTCTGGAGTAACTTGGCTGCATCGAGCATAGCAGCTTTCTGCTTAGCTGAACCAGTTGAGAGAAGGATGTTCTTCTCGGGGATGCGCTGGCCTACTGAGAGCATTGACTCGAGCACGGCTACTGAGGTGTCGTCACCGATACAGCCTACCTCACCGGTTGATGCCATGTCGACACCGAGTACGGGGTCGGCCTTCTGCAAGCGGTTGAATGAGAACTGTGATGCCTTGATACCTACGTAGTCGAGGTCGAAGAGGTTCTTCTCGGGCTTCTCCACGGGCAAGCCAAGCATAATCTTGGTGGCAAGCTCGATGAAGTTGATCTTGAGCACCTTGCTCACGAAGGGGAAAGAGCGTGAAGCACGGAGGTTACACTCGATTACCTTGATATCGTTGTCGCGGGCGAGGAACTGGATGTTGAAAGGACCTGAGATGTTGAGCTCCTTGGCAATCTTGCGGCTGATGCGCTTGATGCGACGCATGGTCTCTACATAGAGTTTCTGCGGGGGGAACTGGATGGTTGCGTCACCAGAGTGTACGCCGGCAAACTCGATGTGCTCGCTGATAGCGTAGGCGATGATTTCACCGTCCTTGGCTACGGCATCCATCTCTACCTCCTTGGCGTTCTCGATGAAGCGGCTTACCACTACGGGGTGCTTCTTCGATACATTGGCAGCGAGGTTGAGGAAGCGCTCGAGCTCTTCCTGGTTAGAACATACGTTCATGGCAGCACCTGAGAGCACGTATGAGGGACGCACGAGTACGGGGAAGCCTACCTTGTCGATGAACGCGTTGATATCGTCCATTGAGGTGAGGGCACTCCACTCGGGCTGGTCAACGCCGATGCGGTCGAGCATAGCAGAGAACTTGTCGCGGTCCTCGGCATTGTCGATAAACTTGGCCTGTGTACCGAGGAGGCGTACGCCCATGCGGTCGAGGCTCATGGCGAGGTTGTTAGGAATCTGTCCACCGGTTGATACGATAACACCCATGGGGCACTCGAGCTCGATGACATCCATCACACGCTCGAAGGTGAGCTCGTCGAAGAACAGGCGGTCGCACATATCGTAGTCGGTAGATACGGTCTCGGGGTTGTAGTTGATCATCACGCTGCGGTAGCCCTCCTTGCGGATGGTGTTGAGCGCCTGCACACCACACCAGTCGAACTCTACTGACGAACCGATACGGTAAGCACCTGAGCCGAGTACGATGATTGACTTGTCGTCGCGGGCGAACTCGATGTCGTGCTCTGTACCTGCATAGGTGAGGTAGAGGTAGTTGGTTTGTGCGGGATACTCGGCCGCGAGGGTATCAATCTGCTTCACTACGGGAGTGATGCCGAGTTCCTTACGGCGGAGACGAACAGCCATGAGGCCCTCATCGGTACCCAACTGCTCTTCGAGGCCTACGGCACGAGAAATCTGGAAATCGGTGAAGCCCTGTACCTTTGCCTTGCGGAGAAGTTCGGCAGGTACCTCGGCGATACCGTTGTATGTGTGCAGTTCCTTAGAGGTGTTCATGATGTTCTGCAACTTCTGCAGGAACCAGCGGTCAATCTTGGTGAGTGCGTGAATCTGGTCGATGGTGTAACCGGCGCGCATAGCCTTAGAGATGACGAAGATGCGCTTGTCGGTGGGCTCACGCAAAGCCTTGTCGATGTCGGCAATCTCGAGCTCCTTGTTGTCAACGAAGCCGTGCATGCCCTGACCAATCATGCGGAGACCCTTCTGGATAACCTCCTCGAAGGTGCGACCGATAGACATCACCTCACCTACAGACTTCATGGCAGAGCCAATCTCGCGGTCAACGCCACGGAACTTACCGAGGTCCCAACGAGGAATCTTACATACGATGTAGTCGATGGCGGGCTCGAAGAATGAGGTGGTAATCTTGGTTACAGAGTTCTTGAGGTCGAACAAGCCGTAGCCGAGACCAATCTTAGCAGCAACGAAGGCCAAGGGGAAACCGGTAGCCTTAGAAGCAAGAGCAGAAGAACGGCTCAAGCGGGCGTTCACCTCAATCACGCGGTAGTCCTCAGACTCGGTGTCGAAGGCAAACTGCACGTTACACTCACCCACGATGCCCACGTGACGCACGATGCGGATAGCGAGTTCGCGCAACTTGTTGCACTCGCTGGCGGTCAGTGTCTGTGTAGGAGCCACTACGATACTCTCACCGGTGTGGATACCGAGGGGGTCGAAGTTCTCCATGTTACATACGGTGATGCAGTTGTCATAGGCGTCGCGCACCACCTCGTACTCAATCTCCTTCCAGCCCTTGAGGCTCTTCTCTACGAGCACCTGGGGTGAGAATGAGAATGCCTTCTCGGCGAGTTTGTTGAGTTCCTCCTCGTTGTCGCAGAAGCCTGAGCCGAGACCACCGAGTGCATAGGCAGCACGGATGATGACGGGGTAGCCCAAGCGCTCAGCAGCAGCACGGGCATCGGCGATGTTCTCAACGGCCTCACTCTTGATAATCTTTACGTTGATTTCTTCGAGTTTGCGGTTGAAGAGTTCGCGGTCTTCAGTATCGATGATGGCCTGTACGGGAGTACCCAGCACCTGCACATTGTATTTCTCGAGCACCTTGCTCTCGTAGAGCTTCACACCGCAGTTGAGGGCGGTCTGTCCACCGAATGCGAGGAGGATGCCATCGGGGCGCTCCTTCTCGATAACCTTCTCTACGAAGAAGGGTGTTACGGGCAAGAAGTAGATCTTGTCGGCCACACCTTCGCTGGTCTGTACGGTAGCGATGTTGGGGTTGATGAGCACCGTGCTGATGCCCTCTTCGCGCAATGCCTTGAGCGCCTGTGAGCCAGAGTAGTCAAACTCACCA
>JAZKYH010000078.1:0-3439 GCA_045612065.1 Bacteroidaceae bacterium | reverse complement strand
GTATCACTTCACTCCTTACTCGGGTGCTCGTTTCACTGCTGACTATGCAGAGGTTACTGGTGGTTCTACCATGCGTGTAGGTCATATCAACACTGGTGTAGACTATATGTTCGACTTGAGCACTCTCTTTGCAGGTTACACACCTGGCCGTCGTTTGGATGTGTCCCTTGCTGCCGGTCCTGTGTTCAGCACAAGAACTTCTGATGGTAATGCCGAAGTACAACAGCTTGTTTCAGCAACAGTTGGCGCTCAGGCTGGTATCCCTGTTCAGTACCGTTTCACTGACAACTTCGGCCTCTCATTAGAGCCCCGTGTTCAGGCTTTCCCCTTCACTGCCAGCTATGCTGGTTTGAACTGTGGCCGCAGTTTGATTGCTAATCTTGAAGTGGGTCTGAAGTATACACCCAGTGAGCAACTTCGCCATCGTATGGAGAAATCGAAGAGAACTTATGCTGAAGGTTACGATTTCGTAAACTATTCTATAGGTCTTCAGTATGCTAACCGTCCAGGAATGGATTTCGCTTCTACCGGTGGTGTACAGTTCGGCTTGGGCGTTGGTCGTTGGATGAACTCTCTCGTGGGTGTTCGTTTGGGTGGCGAGGTGGCTACCTGCCATTTGAACTCTGTTAAAACTGCAGATGGCGCAGACCTGTTGTTGAAGTCTGTTCGTGCTGGTGCTCGTGCGGATGTGATGTTCAACCCGTTGGAGCTTATCCGGAGCTATTCTCCTGGTCGCTTTGGTACTGCATTGCTTCTCGGTTGGGATCTTGGTGCCAAGGTTGATGCCATGTACACTCATTTGGATATCCATGCTTACAGTAGCTTGAGTGTTGGTGCTCAGTTGCGTTGTCACACTAGTGAGAAACATGCACTTTACATTGAGCCTCGCTATACAATCGATGATCGTCTGGTATCAGTAACTGCAGGTTTGGAGTATGCCATGACAGAACAACGTTTCCGCTCAGGTCGCCTTGCCAAGTTTGAACCTCACTACAACTTGGGTGTCGCTGGTGGTGTTACTCACCGTTTCCAGACGACTTTGGTTGAGGGTATGCCTCAGTTGGGCGCAACAGTCGGTTTGTCAGGTGAATACCATTTCAATCCTTATTCTGGAGCTCGTCTCACAGTTGACTATGCGGAGGTAACAAATGGTTCTACTATGCGTGCGAGTCATGTCAATACCGGTGTTGACTACATGTTCGATTTGAGTACCCTCTTTGCAGGTTACACTCCCGATCGTCGTTTGGATGTATCACTTGCTGCAGGTCCCGTGTTTGGTGTGAAGGCTGCATTTGGAAATGAGTACGTAAAACACAATGTAAAATCTTCTATGGGTGTACAAGCAGGTATTCCTGTACAGTTCCATCTTACCGAGAACTTCGGCCTTTCGTTGGAACCCCGTGCTCAAGCTTTCTTCAATCCAAGTTATGCAGGTGTAAATAATGGCCGCAGTGCGATTATCAACCTCCAAATGGGTATGAAATATACTTTTTAAAGAAAAATATAGAGAACAATGAATAGATTCAAGCTTCTTTTAAGCTCAGTTATCTTTTTGCATCTGTGCTTCCCTGTGAATGGTGTGGCACAGACTGCTCTAAGTGCTGCTGATACTATTGTGTACAATGTGAAGTTGTATTCAGAGTTGTATAATGCCTATAAGATCAGAATTTCTGATATCAATAAAGAGGTTATTGAGACTGTAGCGAAAGTTATGGTTGTAGAACCTACAGATTTGACCCTTAACACCAAGTTTAAAGAAGATTTGTACTTGGATTCATTAGGTATCATAGACTTGGTGGAACAGGTGAAGCAGGAGTTGACTTTCTACGAAGGAGGGGAAGAAGATAGTATCACTGTGCCAATGACGATTGTAGGTAACATTGTCGATGTAGTGAAACCTAAGTCTGACTCTACGATGTTGATGATGACCTATTATCCCTGGAAGGCTGTATTTGATACCCACAGCGTGTATCGTGTGGGATTGTACAATGATGGTATCGGTATCCTCAAGGGTTTGATTGAGTATACCTGCGACTCTATTCAACGCGAGATATACATCAACGAGTTGATGAATGTCTATGACGTGTGGTATGAGTATTGTGATACAATCAATGCCAGCATGAATGAGAACTTCTCAAAGACCTTCATCAAGAGTGAAAAGGTTAGAGACTACATTAGCATGTATCCGGGTGAGATTAATAAAGAGAATGTGATGGATCCTCACTTTGTTCGGATGTATGACTTGATTATGGATGCATTGAATGAGCCAGAGAATCAGGAAGAGGTGCACTATCTTAATGTCGACAAGCTCATGCGTATCTCTCTTCAGCGTATGAATAGAACCAATGCTTTGAATGGTAGCTATAAAAAGTACCAGGATCAGTACGTTGCCGATTTTGAGATTTTTGATGTTCGAATGCAGTCGTTGTTGGAGCATGTGAAGAGTGCGGCTCATATCAATAATATCAATGCTTTGCACAAAGGACATGCCGAAAACTTTGATAAAGTCTCATTGAATATTAGTGCCAGCACTGGTGACTGTGGCGCTATGGAGGAGGCTTTCGCCCTGCAGATGTTTGAGAAGTCAATGGATGAGAAGTTCCTTAGCCGTGTTATCCGAAGCATGCGTGGTTGTCCTGATTCTGAGGTGTACTTAGAGGCTTTGGAGAACTATACCTATTTGACCAACGTGGATCCTGAAGACATCTTGGCTAAGCGTCGTCTGTTGATCAGACAATATATGAGGCGCGAACGTTATGACGAGGCTGTAGAGCAGATAAGATTTATATTGGGTCTTAAGGAGGGTGTTGACAATGTTGAGAAGGCTGAATGGTATTACGTATGGGGTAATATCTTGGAGGAGCAAGGCAACAAGCAAACGGCTGCTTTCCGTTATAAGAGTGCCGTAAGTCTTAACCCGAATTATGGTAATGCGCTTTATCGTTTGGCTTTGATGTACTCTGAGAACAAGTTGTATCCGAAGGATCCGTTGAAGGATAGCTACAGATACCTCTTGTGCGTGGATAAGATGGAACGTGCCAAAGAGTGTATACAGCAATACGGTGGGTCTGCTACGTTGGGTAAGTACAATACCGTTTCAGTCAACACGATCAATCAGTGGATTGCATCATTCAAGAGTATGTGTCCCGACCAGGCCGAAGCCTTCATGCTTGGTGCTGAGTACTCAACACCTGGTAAGAAGTACACTTTCCCTGGTGGTGTAATGAAGGGTGAGACAACAATCATCCGATTCTACTAAAAATTGGAGCTGTCCGATAGAAAAATCAGACAAGGGAAATGTCTTGTCCTAGAAAAAGTTGACAAAAAAGAGTCAACTAATGAGTACAGCATCACAAAAGAGCCAGTCAAGGCATCGCCCTTGCAAACAACTTCGTCTTCAGTATCACGATGAAGTTATCCGCCTTTACTATGAAGAAAG
>JAZKYH010000077.1:0-45106 GCA_045612065.1 Bacteroidaceae bacterium | reverse complement strand
TTCAATTTACCCTGTCTCGTGACGACATCACAAGACAGCTTCTTGTACTACTTGTCTGTATGGAAAATATTTTCAAAGAACTCTCTCTTCATCATCTCAAGGGGTGTCCCTCTCGATTGCGGATGCAAAGGTAGACACTTTAAACAAACTGACCAAACATTATTGAAACTTTTTTATGAGAAAAATTACAAATGAAACACAAACGGCTGATTTTCAAATAGGGTACACCGATACATTTTTTTACAAATGATAGAGAATTGACAGATACATGTTGCAAAACATGAAAAACGAAGCAAAACAGTCATATGTGTCGGAAGTACGAATTGACCTTTTTTCTTTGACAAAAGTTCAATTCTTATCCTAATTTCGACATAACATAACGCTCTCCCATACACGATGAACAGGGAGTAAGACGATAGGCAAACATTATATCCTCCCCAGAATCGCCACCACGGAGTGCCCAAGTCAGCTGACTGAGCGCAATGGTTTTCCCCTCCAAGTCGTCACGAAAGCTAAGAAGGATTGGAGTATCAATATAGATGGTACTATGCTGCTCCCCTGTAAAAGGATAATAGACTACAACATGACGATTGACCTCGACAACAAAATTGCTGAGACGGCTCTCGTCAGGGGTAATAATTGTATGAGAACAGTAGCGAGCCATAGAAAGGATTATTGGAGCATCTTAATGGAATCACCCACCATGAGTGAGTCTACACTATTACGATAACGCATCAGCGAGGGAGATAAAATTAGCAGACGTTCAGAGGCATTGGAACTCTTTAGGTAAGCTTCGCCATTGATACTCTTTACCACAGCAGAATCGCACAGTTCGATAGAGAAATTTCCTGAAGTATATAATAAGGTATCAACACTGAGAATAGAATCGTTCATATAGAGCACACGAAGATTCAAATGAAGATATCTGTTCAACGAGTCTACCGCCCTCTCATCCAAGAAGCGAACCTCCCCACCCCACACAATACGGTCATACGATTTGAAATTAGTATCTGTAGGAATGATAAGGGTATACATGTTACCATCGAGTGGAGAAGCATTCATTTCCACAAAGCTGACATCATACCAAAGATTCGCAGAATCCCCAACGACTGAAACAGCTTTTCTCTTTTCGTAGGAGGTTTCCTCATCGGCCAGACGCTTCATATCGGCCTCGACACGTTTCGAAAGCCTGACATAGATTTCAGACAAGCCTTTAGGATAGCGCGCATAATACACAAGCGAAGAATCAACCTCCTCTTTTGTTACACCGTGTTTGCTATATACATAATCAAAATAGAGGTCTTTCTTGTAGCGCTGATTTGAAGGCAAATCCCCCACCATCACTTGCGCCAAGTGGTAATCGTAAAGCACAGCCTCAAGCTTTGCTGTTGGCAACACCTCCGCTTGGCGTTTGTCGGAACAAGCACAAAGGGTTATCAATACTCCAACAACAAGGCACAAAACACCTACTCTTTTTTTTATCATCGGCCTTTTTCGTTGTCAGGACCTTCCATGCCCCAATTAAGACAGCGGTTATAAAATAGTAGAATGGCTATTACGCCACAGCTGATGCAAGCATCGGCAAAATTAAATATGGGACTGAAGAAAATGAAATGATTTCCACCAATCACAGGAAGCCAGTCAGGCCAGTTCCACTCTACCAAGGGGAAGTAGAACATATCCACCACCTTACCCTTGAGCATTGGAGCATATCCCTCACCCCACGGAACCAAGTGAGACACAGCATAGGGAGTACTCTCCGAGAAAAGCGGTCCGTAGAGCACACAGTCGACAACATTTCCCATAGCACCGGCTATGATGAGCGCCACACACACCAGATAGCCTTTGGGGAACCCTTTGCCTCGTATCTTACACACATAATATATAAGAAGACAAATGGCCACGATACGAAAGAGTGTCAAGAACAACTTCCCGAATATCTCCATGCCGAATGCCATACCTGGGTTCTCGGTAAAGTAGATGTAGAACCAATCAGTAACGTGGATGCTCTCATAGAGGCGCATGCCCAACTTCACTGACAACTTGATGACTTGGTCAATGACAAGAGCTATGGCTGCGATAAACGCAACCATAAGCCCTTCATGCTGTTTCTTCTTCATTTAATTTTGGGAGATAAGGATATAAGGGAGATTTCGTTTAGCTTTTGAGGAGATAAAAGCAAATGTCCATAACATGCGCACAAGCTATCGGCTTTGTCTACACCTACTTCCTTTTACTCCATTATAATTAATCACTTCTTTTGAGCCTCTTTGGCCTCGATACTCAGCGTAGCGTGAGGTACGGCACGGAGACGTCCGGCAGGGATAAGCTTGCCCGTCTCACGACAGATGCCGTAGGTCTTGTTCTCGATACGCACGAGTGCAGCCTGTAGGCTCTGAATAAACTTCATCTGGCGCTGAGCCAAACGCATAGTTTCCTCCTTGGTAAGCGTGTTGGCACCCTCCTCAAGGATTTTATACGTAGGAGCCGTGTCGTGGTCAGTGTTGTTGTCACGATTGCTCAGCGAACCCTTCAAGTTGTCGTAGTCTCGTTGAGCCAACTCCAATTTCTCCAGAATGATGGCGCGGAATTCTTCCAATTCCTCGTCAGTGTAACGTGTTTTTTCTGACATAGTTTTTTGTTGTTTTAGGGGGTTAGGGCCGAAGCCCTAACCTATATGTTAATATTAAAGATTAATTCTTTTCGACTGTGGCCATCAGCGTAAATCCGTCGAACTCGAGTGCAGTGCCCTCGGCAACCTCAGCGATGGTAAGACTGTCGGCCAATACCTGATTGCAGATATATGCCTTGTGTTCCTCGATGGCAGCGTCGCTATTCTCATTGCTTGAGATGGTCACAGCGATGCGGTCAGAGATTTCGAACCCACTTGACTTACGGATGTTCTGGATCTTGCTCACGAGCTCACGAGCGATACCCTCGCGACGGAGTTCGTCGGTCACGGTAACGTCGAGTGCCACGGTGAGCACGCCCTCATTGGCCACTACCCATCCAGGGATGTCCTCGCTGTAAATCTCTACCTCGCCAGCTTCAATCTCAGCAGGCGTGCCATCCAAGTCGAGGGTGAGGCGACCGGCGCTCTCGAGCTCAGCAATCTGCTCCTTGGTCATAGCGGTAACGGCAGCTGCCACCTGCTTCATCAAGGGACCGAACTTCTTACCCAAGATCTTGAAGTTACACTTCACCTTCTTCACGAGGATGTCCGATGCGCCCTCCACGAAGTCTATCTCCTTCACGTTCACTTCGTTCATCACGAGCGGCTTCACAGCCTCGAGGCGTGCCTTCATCTCGGCATCCACGGGAATCATGAGCTTCTGCAAGGGCTGCTTCACGATGATGTTCACCTTCTTACGCAATGCCAATCCCATAGAAGAGATCTTCTGTGCCATCTCCATGCGCACCTCGAGTTCTTTGTCCACAAGCGAGTCATCGCATACGGGGAACTGAGCCAAATGCACCGAAGCCACGGTGTCGCGACCGGTAGTGCGCACAAGGTCCATATAGAGCTTGTCGGCATAGAACGGAGCGATGGGCGCCATGAGCTTAGCCACGGTCTCCAAGCATACATAGAGGGTCTGATATGCAGCTAACTTGTCGTCGGTGTATCCGGCACCCCAGAAACGCTTACGGCAGAGACGCACGTACCAATTAGAAAGGTTATCGTTTACGAAGTCGTTGATGAGACGGCCCGCACGTGTGGGCTCATACTCGGTGTAGCAAGCATCCACGTTCTTCACCAGGGTGTTGAGCTCAGAGATGATCCAACGGTCAATCTCGGGGCGCTCAGCTACGGGGATTTCCTTCTCGCCATAGCAGAAGCCGTCGAGGTTGGCATAGGGAGCAAAGAACTTATAGGTGTTGTGCAATGTGCCGAAGAACTTGCGGGTAACCTCCATCACACCCTCCTCGTCGAACTTGAGGTTATCCCAAGGCGATGAGTTGGTGATCATGTACCAACGCAAGGGGTCGCTACCATACTTCTCGATAGCACCGAAGGGGTCAACGGCATTGCCCAAACGCTTTGACATCTTATTTCCGTTCTTGTCGAGCACGAGACCGTTTGAGATTACCGCCTTGTAGGCTACACTACCCTTCACCATGGTTGAGATAGCGTGCAAAGTGAAGAACCATCCGCGTGTCTGGTCCACACCCTCAGCGATGAAGTCGGCAGGGTATACGGTATTGTTGTCTACGATTTCCTTGTTCTCGAACGGATAGTGAAGCTGTGCG
The DNA here is from genome assembly GCA_045612065.1 of Bacteroidaceae bacterium. Taxonomy (GTDB): domain Bacteria; phylum Bacteroidota; class Bacteroidia; order Bacteroidales; family Bacteroidaceae; genus UBA1189. Next base: position 40,858 of record JAZKYH010000077.1, on the reverse strand, counting down.
AAAGGCATGGCGCCCGAGTCGAACCATACGTCGATGAGGTCAGTCTCGCGCTTCATCACCTTGCCCGAGGGGGACACCAAGAAGATATCGTCCACGTAGGGGCGGTGCAAGTCTATCTTGTCGTAGTTATCCTTAGAGTAGTCACCGGGTACGAATCCGAGCACCTTATAGGGGTTCTCACTCATCACGCCAGCGGCTACGGCCTTTTCTATTTCGTTGTAAAGTTCCTCTACTGAGCCGATACAGAGTTCCTCACCCTCCTCGCTACGCCAGATAGGGAGCGGAGTGCCCCAGTAGCGTGAGCGGCTGAGGTTCCAGTCGTTGAGGTTCTCGAGCCACTTGCCGAAGCGGCCAGTACCTGTTGACTCGGGTTTCCAAAGGATGCTCTTGTTGAGTTCCATCATCTGCTCCTTCACTGCGGTAGAGCGGATAAACCATGAGTCGAGCGGATAGTAGAGCACGGGCTTGTCGGTACGCCAGCAGTGAGGATAGTTGTGCACATGCTTCTCAATCTTGAAGGCAAGGTTATTGGCCTTCATCATCATGCAGATAGCCACGTCGAGGGTCTCATCCTTATCGGTGAGGTTTGCATCGTAGGCGTTCTTCACGAAGCGACCTGCAAACTCGCTGTAGGCCTCAACGTTGACACGCTCGGCCACGAAGGCCTCGTCGAGTTCTTCGATGAGGTAGAACTTACCGACGAAGTCCACCATGGGACGTGTCTCGCCCTTCTTGTTGATGAGGTGCAAGGGAGGCACGCCAGCCTGCTTGGCCACAAAGGCGTCATCGGCACCGAAGGTAGGTGCGATGTGTACGATACCCGTACCATCCTCGGTCGTAACGTAGTCGCCAGGGATGACACGGAAGGCACCTTCACCGGGGTTCACCCACGGCATGAGCTGCTCATACTCCATGCCCACGAGGTCGGCACCCTTGTACTCGGCAATCACCTTGTAGGGGATGAGCTTGTCGCCCGCCTTGTAGCCCTCGAGTGCCAGTTCGGTAGCCTTGGGGTTGAAGTGTGCACCTACGAGTTCCTTGGCCAGCACCACGGTGATGGGCTGTGCGGTGTAGGGGTTATAGGTCTGCACGGCTACGTAGTCAATCTTAGGACCTACGCAGAGTGCGGTATTTGAGGGCAATGTCCAGGGTGTGGTTGTCCAAGCCAAGAAGTAGGGTGTACCCCACTCCATCATCTCAGCCTTGGGGTTCTTCATACGGAACTGAGCCACCACGGTAGTATCCTTCACGTCGCGATAGCATCCGGGTTGGTTGAGCTCGTGTGAGCTAAGGCCCGTTCCTGCAGCGGGTGAATAGGGTTGTATGGTGTAGCCCTTATACAAGAGATCCTTGTTGTAGAGCTGCTTCAAGAGCCACCAGAGGGTCTCGATGTAACGATTGTCGTAGGTAATGTAGGGATCGTCGAGGTCCACCCAGTAACCCATCTTGTGAGTCAAGTCAGTCCACTCTTTGGTAAACTTCATCACATCCTTGCGGCATGCAGCATTGTACTCGGCCACAGAGATAGTTTTTCCGATGTCCTCCTTGGTGATGCCGAGTGCCTTCTCCACACCCAACTCCACGGGCAATCCGTGTGTGTCCCAGCCAGCCTTACGCTTCACCTGGAAGCCTTTCATCGTCTTGTAACGGCAGAAGATATCCTTGATAGCGCGTGCCATCACGTGGTGGATACCAGGCATACCGTTTGCCGAGGGGGGACCCTCATAAAACACAAATGAAGGGCATCCCTCACGTTCGGTCATACTTTTGCTGAACACATCTTTCTCGTCCCAGGCCTTGAGCACCTCTTTGTTCACTTCAGAGAGGTTAAGCTGGCCATATTCGGTAAATTTCTTGCTCATATGTCGTGTATGTATATTATACCTATTTTATAATAAGCTGCAAAAATAGTGCAAGGCGAGCGAAAACGCAAATTTATTTGCAGTTTTCCGAGCCGCAGCCTATTTTCAAACTGCGAAGCAGATTAAATTTAGTGCAACCGACGCCAAACCGAAAGTAAAGATAAAGCTCTCTTAATCTATGCCGAGGTGCGAAGGAGGAAAGCGAAGCTAAGCCGAGCGAAAAGGAAGAAAGCGAAGCGAGCATAATCTACGAAACGCACGTAATTCCCGTACATTTTTTTCGTAGCATATTGATAGGCAAATCCTGCGGATTGCTTACGTGGCTATCAAATCAGAGCTATAGACTTTTTCAATAACGAGACAAAGTGTCACCACTTCCCTACCCTTCGCTTACTTCTTGGAAATTCCTAATCGATCGTGGCTGCGCTCTTTTTGATTGGCTTGGGGCTTGGGCGGAAAGAGGCGATTATTAAGGCAATGATACTCCTTTGTGAACAACCTCCCAAAGAAGTATCATGAATACGCGAATAAAAGAAGCGGAGGGATATCCACCGCTTCTTACTCATGTTTTTTATACATTAAAGTTCTCCAGATTTCCATTCATCATAACTATCCTCATTATCATTAATCAGAATAGTCACACAATTATTCTCTTCATCTTGCTGAACGACAACAGTGTTAGGCGTTATTAGCGAACTTGCTTTTGAAGGCACTCTTATGCGAAAAAAAGTTGAGGTTTCATCCATATCATAAAAAACCGGAGAGAACTCTAGACGATAATATTCACATATAGTATTATATAACTCAAGGCGTTTTCCAGCTATACTCTTATTATAGTTCTTATCACAAGGTATAGCAATTGAAAGTTCAGTTGTACTTATAGGAGAAAATGTATAATAAGAACCATAGGCATAATTAGCAGAATCCAAAAAAAAGCTAGAGAATGATGCAATAACAAGTACATTTATTCCATTGATTTTTTTTTGTTTTTTAAGTTGACAACTACTACACATATGACTATAATTAGCAGGATTAGCATCTCCTAACCTATCTGCAACCAAAAAAGCGTCGTATCCTAATTCAATGTCACAGAATCCGTTTTCATTTAGTTGAAGTTTCTCTATAACTTTTTGGCATTCACTTGTCCGATTACAGGAAGAGCAAAGTAATGATACGCAACAAAGTAGATAAAAAAACTTTTTCATATAACTATATTTTAGAATTATATTTATAAAGAAGAGCTAAATTAGAGCACTTGCGCAACCTTAAACGCAACTGCCAATAAAAGCTATTATGATAATAGTTCCGATTATAGGGATTAATATAGCCATTAAAGTTCCTGTTAAACAGCCACCAGCTACAGCGCCAGCACCTTGTGCCATACCTTTGCCTACGGAACTTCCTGTGTTTGGGGCAGGCTGTTGTAGAGGGACATACTCTACTCGAGTTACAACTTGTGTTTGTTGAGTGGCTTCTATAGGCGAATCTAATTCTTCTTCATCATCATCTTCTTCCTCCTGCTCATAGTAGAATGTTGCACCACAATACATACATTTGTAAGTGCCATCGCCTAAAGACTTGTACTTATCGCCACCGCAAGTGGGACATTTAATTTCTGCTAGCATAATTACATTATTGTTTTAATTGTCATTAAATAGTTTTTCAATTGACTTATCTTGCGAGTAATCTTAGCCTGCACTTCCTGCTTGTTTTCAGCAGCAGTAAGTTCCTCACACAGTTCTTCTATCTCTTGAAAACGCTCTTTTAGTTCACTGGCAATATCGGCATGCTTGCTCAACTTTTCCGTAGGCATAGCACCTAATTTGTCTGCTATTGTACGCAACGCACGCAATGTTTCATCTTTCCAGTCTGAATCTTCATTATGCAACGCATCCTTAATATTCATTAGTGATTCTTGCGCAGAGAAGACAAATAGTTTCTTGTTGCTAACCGCTATATCTAACTCCTTTACATGTTTCTCTGTAGCCTCACCACCTATCAGAGTGGCACCACAAAAGATGACAAACAAGAGCGTAATGAACAATAATCCGATATAAAGCGGTTTATAGTTTTCATTCTCAGAATTGTGTATGACGAACGTGTAGATAACGGTCCACAAGAACAGCAGTATAGCATACGCATTGATAGATATTGAAACTGCTGCATTCTTTACCGTCATCATCTTTGCGCCTGACCAAATAGGTATATTAGAGAGCAATAGCACCTCGGCAAGACAAGTAACGATTGTGTTTACATAAAACAACTTAGTGGTTTCTCCGTCAAAAAGCAAATAGTATATGCCTGCCGTACATGCAACAACAAGCAATACCATCAATGGGAATAAGGTCTTTTTCATACTTTCACTTGTGTTTATGGTTGATATTGTTTTTACATTCTCCATCTGTTTACATTCCTACAGGTGGTGGAGGAGGTGGAGGTGTCATCATTGAGAATAGACGTGACAACTCGGCATCATCTACAGCCAGCGCCCAAGCCTGACCACCGACTTTATATACGTAGGTTGTTGTAGTGACTTCACCTTGCTTAATCATGCCTTGTATTATGTCAATAGAAAACGGGCCCGTTGTCTGCCCATTCTTGGCTACATAAAACGACGACATCTGTGGAGCTTGCGGCATAGCTTGTTGCATAGTCTGCATAGTGCTACCCATCATTTGCCCTATAGCATTGCCCATGCCAAGCCCCATGCCCATGCCCATAAAATTACCCGCACCTTCGTTTCCTGCTGCGGTCTGTGCAATATCGAACTGTTTCTGCTGTGCATAGCTTACGCCCAACTTGCTCAACTTTGCCTGTTCGGCTACACCCTCCATTACGGTTTGGTACCCCCAGTCGCTTTCGTCGAAGCCGATATCCTCCACATTAAAGTTGAGCAGTTCTACGCCATACTCTTCGTACACTGCTTGTAGGTCACGAGAGATTAATTTGGAAAGTTCTTTGTAGCTTATGCCGAGTTCATTGACATTTACATTGTTTTCCTTCATGAACTTGGCGATAGACACCTTTACAGTCTCTACTACATCGATACGGAACTGTTCTTCTATCAAATCTGTTGTTATATACGAGAGAGTACCTATCAATTTCTTCATGAACAATGCACTATCCGAAACCCTTACTCCATACTGGCCACGAGCAGATATCTTAATGGGAATTTGGAAATAAGGGTCAACGATGCGCAGGCCTCCAGTACCCCAAAACATGTTTCGTTTTTCAAGTTTGCTGACAAACCAAACTTCTGCCAAGAACGTAGATTCTCCACCACTTGGCAGATTGATTAACTTGTTCAGTACAGGAAGATTGGCTGTAGAGAGTGTGTGACGACCTGCGCCAAACGTATCGCACAGTACACCACTCTTAAAAAACAGCGCTTCTTGACTCTCGTTTACCGTGAGTATACTGCCCAAACTGATGTTGTTGAATGGGAACTTATAAACCAATTCTTCACGGTCTTCCTGTTCCCAGTAAATAGATTTAATTAATGCCATAAATTTCTATATGTAAAATAATATTATTACAACAGCTATTCCAATAAGAGAAAAAATACCAATATATAGATTTGTTTTCATCAAATCTTTCTCCTTTTCGATCTCATACTCCTTCAAGAGTTTGATATATGGAGTAATACTCTTATCCTCTCCAATAAATTTCTGATAATCATTAACATGTTTCTTAAATGCTATATTATCTTTCGAGACATCAAGTTCCTTAAGATGAAAAAGTATTTGCTGGCTCAGAAGTTTCTTACAATTTTTTTCTAATTGAAGGCTCTTTTCTGACTTATCATTTAGTTGAGAGAGTTTTTGCAAAGCCTCCTTAGGCTTATATTCATTTAACAGACGAGCAGCCTCACGTAAAGTATTGTTCATTGATTTTATAAATTAATTCGGCATTTATTCATTCAGCACTAAACGAAATCCGAGACCTTTTGAAGAACTTTCGGCCTTCATGTCGTCCCGGCATGTAGACCTGCATTCACCAGGTTTGCTCAAGTATCCTCCTCCTCGTACTGCTCTGTATGCAGGAGCATTAGGATCTATGACCACTAAATCTATTGGATCAGTCTGAGCACTAGATTCATATTCATTTCCATTATCATAGCACCACTCTTTAACGTTTCCACTCATATCAAAAATACCCAATTCATTAGCAGATTTGCTTCTGACAAAATTTGGGGTGTTGGAATAACCTAAAAGATCACCCCAGAAAGAGCCTTCAACACAATTGGCTACTACCGAATGCGTGTTGCTACCACTATATTTATAACCTTTAGACTTATTTCCCCCACGTGCTGCATATTCCCACTGAGCTTCTGTAGGAAGAGAGAATGGAAGTCCATACTTCTTATTTAAGATTCTGACAAAACTCATACAATCAATCCAACTAACATTAGTAACAGGATATTCAGGACTTTTATATTCTGAAGGATTGTATCCCATTACTTTTTCCCATAACCTCTGAGTTACTTCAGTCTCTCCAATATAATAGCTACTAAGTGTTACACGGTGCACTGGAGACTCATCATCTCTTCCGCTATTAGAGCCCATATTGAAAGTACCTCCATTAACCCTTATCATGGTAAACTTGCAGCCATCTATTGTGAATGAACGACTAGCCTTTTTTCTATCTTCAACATCTGCTAGATACGTCTTTTGCTTTTCAATACTTTGCTTTGCGTTTTGCATAGATGCAACAACCCTGCTCGAATCGGATGATTGTTGTGACAAAGAAAAATTTAATGCTTCTTCATTTTGAAGAGAGCAGTATGCATTGTTTATTTCTTTTCTTACTTTAGCTTTGGGAGAAATAAAACAAATAAAAGGTACAATAAACGCAATTATTGCACAAATGACAATTTTTGCATAGGGTATAGAATCATGCTGTTTAGGCATAGGAGATAAGTTATCTTCAGTTAGTTCTACTTTATCCTGTTCTATTATTGTTTCGTTCTTTGAGTCCATAGCTTAATATATTAATTGATTGTAATGTCCAATTTCTTCAAACATATGTTTTTATACCATATTTCTATACGATAATCATCTGCAGGCCAAAATCCCCAATTGTCACTCCCCCAACTATCTAACCTCATATCAACAAACTCGTTCTGTTTGCACTGACGTATTACTTTATAACCATAGCCTTGAGGAGATGATTCACTTCGTATCTGCCTACCATACATAGTGTACCACTTGATTTTAAGTTCCACTTCCCCATCTTTGAGGCCATATGCAGTTATTTTTGGTGCAAGAAACTTAGTAGAAGAACTATATATGGTGCTTCCAAAATCCGTTATTATATTATCTCCGCTATAATCAGTGTTACCTATCTGTATATCAGTGACAAGCAGAGGTACTTTGTTTTTCAACACTTGCACCTCCTCTTCGAAAGACCTCCGAAGGTCTTGAATTTTTATTGCTTTGTTTTTTATATCAGTCCTATAATAATTATTCTTTCTCTGCACTTCGCTCAGAGATTTATTAACACTCCATAATTCCGTCTTGAGTTGTTTATAGGGAATTCTTGCGATAAGAGCACCTAGTATTAGGAAGAATGCCGAAATTCCAAGAGTAATAGGAAATATATTTTCACAAATGGAATTACGGCGTTGTTTTTTGCGTTCCTTCACCTCTAATTCCTTCTTTTGTTGTTCGACAACAGCCAATGCCGCCTTCTTTGATTCGTGTTTGGATTTTGTCTCTTCCAGCAATTGAGAAATTCGCTCATCTTCACCAATGTATTCTCTATATTTATCCGCAATCTCCTTTGCTGATTCAAAATCTCCCTCTTTTTGAGCTTCGCGAAGTAAATATAAATATTGTTGTGATAGCACTTGCCTGCAAACAGACTTTAACTGCTTGCTCTCTTGAGTGGATTCTCCAAGCTCGCCCAATAATACCAAGGCCTGCTCAGGATCCCCATTGTGCAATAGCTGAGTAGCGCTTTTAATAACTTCTTCCATAGACAACTTTATCTATATTGCCTATAAGTCTCCCGAAGTCAGCGATAATAATTGTGTATAGCTAACAGATACAAGAAAAGCGTAGAGACTTGTCACGCTCATCGTATAACTGGTATCGCCAAACACCATTAGGAGAATGAACTGAGAAACAAATACCCCACGCTGTCGTATATACCTCGTGGGGTACAGCAAGGGCTGTACATGGGATATACAAACAGAATGAGCGTTGCATTGTCTCCACCCCTCCTATGAAATTGGCGATTTCGTTATACGGGTAAAAGCAAGAAACGCATTCTTGATCCAAGGATTTCTCCCCTCGGATGCTGCAAAATTAGTAATTTAAATTTAAAACCAACATAAATACACTAATTTTCTGCAAAATCAATGCAACGCTCGAATGAGATAATTGTTTCTCGAAAGCAAATAAAAAGCATACTTTGCGTATTTGAAGCGATAACAGAGACGATAGATATTTGTGGAAATGATGATAATTGAGGTTATGAGATATGGGTGACACGCAGAGCAAAGAATAATAAACCCTCATTTCTTGCCGATATCGGCAAGAAATAGTACTTTTGTGGTGTTGAAATGATGAGAACTTGCCGATAAGAGCGTTTATATAGGAGAATTAGTCATGGAGTATATATCGGTTTCAGACTTCGCCCGACTGCATGAAGTGTCGGAGCGCACGGTGCGTAACTATTGTGCTACGGGAAAGATTGAAGGGGCTTTCCTTACGGGAAAGACTTGGAATATCCCTGCCGATGCCACTCTGCCCAGACGGGGCAAGGCATACGCATCGCCATTGCTCAAGACACTGCGCGAGCAGAAACAGATGCGCTTGACGGGCGGTATCTATCACCGCACACAGATTGACCTCACCTATAACTCGAACCACATAGAGGGAAGCCGTCTCACTCATGACCAGACGCGCTATATCTTCGAGACCAACACCATAGATATCACCACGGAGAGTGTCAATGTGGACGACATCATAGAGACCAGCAACCACTTCCGCTGCATAGACCTCATCATTGACCGTGCCGAAGAGCGCCTTACCGAGGGTTTCATCAAAGAACTACACGGGATGCTGAAGAACGGCACATCGGACAGTCGGCACGAGTGGTTTGCCGTAGGTGAATATAAGCGGTTGCCCAATGAGGTGGGCGGCAATGAGACGACATCCCCTGAGGAGGTGCACCGAGAGATGCAGCGGTTGCTGAAAGAGTATAATGCCAAGGGGGAGAAGACACTGGAGGATATCCTCGACCTGCACCATCGGTTTGAGTGCATACACCCCTTCCAAGATGGTAACGGCCGTGTAGGACGTCTCATCATGTTCAAGGAGTGCTTGGCTAATGGGCATGTGCCGTTCATCATCACCGATGAGTTAAAGATGTTCTACTATCGTGGCCTGCAGCAATGGCCCCACATCAAAGGCTACCTGATGGATACCTGCCTCACGGCACAGGACAACTACAAGGCTTTGCTCGACTACTTTAAAGTGAGGTATTAAGAATAGGGGTTAGGAGTAATCCTAATTTGCAGTTTTTCAACGCCGACGATAACGATAACTATGCAGCAAGCTGCTGGTTAATTTGCTTCATAAGGTTAATATGCCTGCGGCATAAAGTTTTTATACAGCTACAAAAATTCTCGTCTACAGCTACACGAGAAAAATTCCACAAAGGGATTTTCTGAAATGGACAAAGGCTTTTTTTCTATCAGAGGGCTGCAATAAATTTACCAGAGGGCTGTGATAAATCTATCGGACAAAGGCAATTTTCGAGACAGACAAAGACTTTTTGCACCGAGGGTATACTCAAAACGATGGCCGGCACCTCTCATGCGAGGTGTCGGCCAATGGCATATTGTAGTTGTGATAGCTAACAACTACCGATGCTTAGGGTAAAAGCAGGGTGAAACACCTGACAATTCCCTTTATCCGCAATGGAAGTAGCGATGCACGAGCTTGAGCATCTCCTCCTGGTTGCCACCAATGTCGGCACGCAGGGTGCGGTCGCCATAGGAGCGGAGGCGCTTGATGATGCCGTCAATCATGGCGGGGCTGAAGACATTATGCTTCTCGAACACGGCACGCTGCTGCTCCAGGCAGTCGGCCGAAGCCTCACAGCTATCGGGCAGGCAGGCCAGTGAATTGAGTTTCTCGGCATTCTCCTTCTGGTGGATGTTGACATTCACGTAGGTCTGCTCGGCGATCTCGAGGGCATTATCGAGTTCGAAACCATAGCGGCAAGCTACGGCAAGACCGGCAATGAGCTGGTAGATGTCAGCCGAACCGTCGGGTGAGCGCATCTCCACGGTCTGCTTCTGTGTGGTGTCGTAGTTGCTCACGGCCTCGAGCGGATTGGCAATCTGGCACATATCACTCTTGGCAGCCCAGCCGAGGGGTACGCGCACGTGCACCGAGCGGTTGCGGTCGCCCCAGCAGATGTTCGTTGGGGCCTCCTGATGGGGCACAAGACGGAAGTACGAGGTGGGATTGGTGTTACCGAAGGCGGTGATAGAGGGTGCCAACTGCATCATACCAGCAATGGCCTTGCGGGCGGTAGCTGAAAGCACGCCGCCATCGAGCATCTGGTTCTGACCATCCTTAACGATACGCATGTGTACGTGCAAACCTGAGCCAGCCTTACCGGCAGTAATCTTGGGCGCAAAGGTGATGTCGTAGCCATGTTTGTAGGCAAGGTTACGGATAATCCACTTGGCCACCATGAGTTGGTCGGCAGCATCCTCGGCATTGACGGGGAGGAACTCAATCTCGTTCTGCTCGTAAATCATGCCATCGATGGTGAAGTTGCCCACCTCGGAATGACCATATTTGATTTGTCCGCCAGCCTGAGCGATGTATGCCATGCACTGGGTACGGAACTCGTTAAACTTGGCATAGGGTGCTGACTCGTGATAGCCCTTCTGGTCGGTAGCGGCAAACATGCCACAGTCGGGAGCAATCACATAATACTCCAACTCGCCCATCGCCTGAAAGTCCATACCTGTTACCTCATGGAAGGCACGGCATGCCTTGCGCAGGGTATTCTCGGGTGAGCTTTCGAGGGGCTCGCCATCCTTATTGAAATAAGAGCAGAGCATGGAGAGCGTAGGAATTTCGGCAAAGGGGTCCACGAAGGCGGTGCAGAAGCGGGGCAACACATAGAGGTCGCTACTGCCTGCCTCGATGAAGGGGAAGAGGCTGCTGCCGTCGACACGCTCACCACAGGTGAGAATGGCATCGAGGTAAGCCTCGTTGTTGATAACGAAGTTCAAAGTCTTCAAGCGGCCATCGCCAGCAGGATACATGAAGTTGACCATGCGGATGCCGGTCTCCTTGATATAACGCACGATATCAGCCTTGGAAAATTCTTTGCAGGGCTTCTGCAAGTAAGCCACAATCTTGTTGGGGTTCAATGATAGGTCTTTGTTCATGATTCTTTGTTTTTAATTTGACAACAGACAACGGACAACAGACTACAGACGCCATCCGGGCTGTTTGTTTTTTTACTACGAACAACGGACAACAGACTACAGACGCCATCCGGGCTGTTTGTTTTTTTACTACGAACAACAGACAACGGACAACAGACAACGGTCGCCATCCGGGCTGTTTGTTTTTTACTACGGACAACAGACAACGGACAACAGACAACGGTCGCCATCCGGGCTGTTTGATTCTTTTTTGGGGGACTACAGACAACAGACTACTTACTCTCCGGTTTTGGTTGTGATAGATATGCAATCATGTTATAAATACCACTGGATACGTCCAGGACCTTCGCTTGTAATTCCACGCGCTGGTTTGGAGAACAATATCCCAAATCTTCACATAGATACAGCATACTCTTCACCTCAGAACAACTACCTTTAGCTATATTCAAATAACGTATAAATACAGAGTCAGAATTATACTCAAATCCCTCTGCAATGTTATTCATAATGGAGACTGCGGCACGTTGAATCTGATCTTTGAATCCATAATCCCGATTATCAGCCATCAACTTATAAATAAGTGAGACCAATTCACGAGCATCAATCCAAATACGTAGATTCTCTAATGTCCTAGCCATACAAGTCTGCTGTCTGTCGTCGGTTGTCTGTTGTCCGTTGTCCACTATTTACTCCACGCCCTTCTTGATGACGTAACGGATAAGGTCGTAGAACTTCTGTACGGTGGGGATGAGGACGCGCTCGTCGGGTGAGTGAGGCGACATCAAGGTGGGACCGAACGAAATCATATCCATACCCTCGTTCACGGCACCGATGATACCGCATTCGAGACCAGCGTGGATAACCTTTACCTCAGGCTCCTTGCCGAAGAGTTCCTTGTAGGTCTCCTTCATGGCGGCAAGCACATGAGAATTCACATTGGGCTGCCAACCACTATAGCTTCCGCTGAACTCGACACGCATACCGGCCATAGAGAAACAGCTCTCGAGCGAGATGGCCTGATACATCTTCATGCTCTCTGATGAACTGCGCACCAAGAGACTGAATTGTGCCTTACCCTCGCCAATTTCGATGATAGAGAGGTTGCTTGAGGTCTCCACAGTGTCAGGTATGGTGGGGATATAGCGCATCACACCGTTCTGACAGGCGAGGATGGCGTCGATGAGGTTGTCGCGAATCTCCTCGGGAGTCTCACTCTCGGGAAGCTCTACCTCCTCTACAGTGAGGGTAATGCTGCTCTCGATGGTGGCAAACTCCTCATTGAAGAGTGCCTCGCAACGGGCTGCCAAATCCTTGATGTCCTCAACGGCATCCTCGGGCAAGGTGAGCACCACGAAAGCATCACGAGGAATGGCATTGCGCATGTTGCCACCCTTCCACTGAGCGAGTTGGGCATCGCACTCAAGCACAGCCTCGCGAACGAAGCGGCCCATCAGTTTGTTGGCATTGCCACGGCCCTCGCAAATCTCGAGGCCTGAGTGACCACCACGCAAGCCCTTCAGGGTCACGCGTACAGCCTTATAATCTTCTTCGGGTTCTATCTCCATATATTGCAGTGTAGCGGTCACGTCAATACCACCGGCACAACCGATGTAGAGCTCACCCTCAGCCTCTGAGTCGAGGTTGAGCAGCACCTTGCCCTGCACGGTACCGGGCTTCAAACCGAAAGCGCCAAACATACCCGTCTCTTCGTCGGCAGTGATGAGACCTTCGATGGGGCCATGCTCCAGAGCATTATCCTCCATGATAGCCATGATGGCGGCTACGCCCAAACCATTGTCAGCACCGAGTGTAGTGCCACGTGTGCGCACCCAATCACCATCTACATAGCAGTCGATGGGATCTTTCTCAAAGTCGTGCGTGCTCTCAGCGGTCTTCTGGGGCACCATATCCATGTGTGCCTGCAACACGATACCCTTACGGTCTTCGAGACCCGGAGTAGCGGGCTTGCGCATGATAATGTTGCCAGCCTCATCCATGAAGGTTTCTACGCCAATCTTCTTACCGAAGTCGAGGAGGAACCGCTGCACGGGTTCAAGGTAGCCCGAAGGACGGGGCACTTGTGTCAACGCATAAAAATGTTTCCACACGCTCTGGGGAGCTAATTCTGCAATTGTTGCCATAATATTTTTATAATTAGGAGTTAGGAATTAGGAATTAGGGGTTCTAATCCTACAATCTTATCAATGTATAATCTCAAACTTTAATTTTCAACTTTCGATTTACGATTTCTCACCTGCAGCGCTACCCATCCGTAAGCACCAAGCATCATCACACCCAATGTTTGGAAAGTATGCACGATGAGGGCAAACGACGAGGCATCGGTTTGCGACACACCATAGAGCGTCATCATGGAGATGACCACAAAGTGCCATGGACCCGCGCCGTTGGGAGTGGGTATGATGATAGCCAAACTGATGGCGGCAAAGGTCACCAATGCCTGCACCACACTGAGTTCGGCCGTGAAGGGAAAGCAGAAGAAAGCTATATAGAACTCGAGGAAATAGCCGATCCATATACCTATCGTGTAAAGCAAGAACAGGCCTTTCTTGTTCATGGTCTTGAGTGAAAGCAGTCCATCGATAAAGCCACGTATCGTCTGCTTTATCTTGGCATAGAATGCCGACTTTCTCAACGCTATCCACAACACGGCACACACACCGACCACGCTACCTATTATAATATAGGTCTTGGGCGAAGTAAAGAGTCCTGCAAGTGAGACTTCTGTCGTACCCGTCTTCGCAAAGAGCGATGCGAACACATCGAACTTCGTCAGCAACATCACACACACAAACAGGAATACAACGAGCATATCTACCAATCGTTCAGCCACGAGTGTACCCAGCGACTTATTGAAGGGGACCTTGTCGTAGCGGCTCAACACAGCACAACGCGACACCTCGCCCACTCTCGGCAGTACCACATTGGTGGCATAGGCTATAAAGATAGAGTCAATGCTATCCCCCTTCTTCGGATGATACCCAAGCGGTTCCAACGTGATGAGCCAACGCAAACCACGCAACACATGACTCATTGTAATGGGGATAAGCGAAGCAAAAAGCCACCAGAAATTCATCTCATGAAGAAAGATGCGCTTCGCCTCGGCAAACTCAAAATCTCGATACATCCAATAGAGCAGCCCCCCAGCCAAAAGCAGAGGAAGTGCCATCTTCAGCGTATTCTTCAGTATCTTACTCACAATTTTCGTCAACTTTTAGTTGCAAAAATAGGATATAATTTCGTATTCAGCAAACGATTTGGAATAATTTTCCCGCCACGCCGAGAACGAGCATTGCTTTATCTCCTTCCGTTCAAGCTAACTGAGCATCACCTCGGTAGCTAACGAGGCAGACATCAGTAGCTACTGACGAGCACCTCGGTAGCAATCGCTGCATGCATCACTAACAAGCGAGGCGAGATTTGTGCACACAAAACGGGCAGAATATATGAAAATAGTTACATATTGTATTCGATTAACCGAAAATTTGCATTACTTTTGTGTTTTATTGTATAGAAAGACCCATGAGCGAACCAAAGAAGAGACTGTTAGGAATGGACCTCACCGAGATGCAGGCAGTGGTCAAAGAGATGGGTATGCCCACCTTTGCTGCACGTCAGATGATGGAGTGGATATACGTAAAACGTGCGCGCTCCATCGACGAGATGACCAACCTCTCGCTCAAGCACCGCGAGGCATTGAGCCAGCACTATGAGGTAGGCATCAGCGACCCCGTAGAGGGCATACACTCGGTAGACGGCACCATCAAATATCTCTTCAAAATACGCGAGGGACAATTCGTGGAGGCCGTGTATATCCCCGACGACGATCGTGCCACGCTATGCGTATCGTCGCAAGTGGGCTGCAAGATGCATTGTGCCTTCTGCATGACGGGGCGCCAAGGTTTCAGTGCACACCTTACGGCTGGCGAGATACTGAACCAGTTCTATGCCATCCCCGAGAGCGCATCGCTCACCAATGTGGTGATGATGGGTATGGGCGAGCCGCTCGACAACACCGACCAAGTACTCAAGGCCCTGCGCCTCATTACCGACACCAAGCTACTGGCATGGAGTCCCCGCCGCATCACCCTCTCTACGGTGGGTGTGAAGGGCAACCTCAAGCGATTCCTCGACGAGAGCGAATGCCATCTCGCCATCAGCCTACACGCTCCCACCCCACAGCTGCGTTCTGAGCTGATGCCCGCCGAGCGCATCTACTCCATCACCGAGATGGTAGAGGTGCTCAAGGGATATGACTTCACAGGGCAGCGCCGATTGTCGTTCGAGTATATTCTCTTCGACGGAGTGAATGACACGATGGCCGACGCCCGCAAGCTCGTACGTCTGCTCGATGGGTTGCAATGTCGCATCAACCTCATCCGTTTCCATGCCATTCCCGACTCGGAGCTCGATGGTGTACCCATGGAGCACATGGTAACCTTCCGCGATTACCTGACACGACATGGACTGTTCACCACGATACGTGCATCACGCGGAGAAGACATCTATGCAGCATGTGGTATGTTATCAACCAAGAAACTGAAGAATCAACCAAACAAGTAATCATAACCATTATGAAGAAGTATTTCACTTATATGACCGCTTGCCTCGTAGCTTTGTGCATGGCAAGTTGCGGTAATGTCAACAGTAAAGACGGAGCCTCAAAGGAGGAGACCAAGAAGGAAACCGTAAAGAAAGAACAAGCAAAGAATACTGCCAAGGCGAAGAGCAAGAAGAAAATTATGATGCCCAATGCCAGCGGCCTCCCCTACGAGATGTTGGTCGTGATGGACGAAGCGCAGTGGGAACGCCCGTTAGGCCGTGCCGTATTCAATGTGCTTGATAGCGATGTTCCGGGTCTGCCTCAATCAGAGCGTTCATTCCGCATCACACGTGTAGATCCCAGCGGTATGAGCAGCAACATGTTCCGCATCATGCGCAACATCATCAAGATAGACATACAAAAAAACAGATACACACAGCCCAAGCTGAAGTTCTCACGCGACGTGTATTCATATCCCCAAATGGTTATGACCCTGCAGGCACCCGACGAAGAGAGCCTGACAAAGTTCGTTGAAGAGAATGCACAATCCATCATCGACTTTTTCACTAAAGCAGAGTTGAACCGCGAGATTAATAACCTGCGCGAGAAACACAATCCCGAAGTATCACGCCTCGCCAAGGAAATGCTTGACGTTGATGTATGGGTACCTTGGGAAATCAACAAGTTCAAGAAAGGCAAAGACTTTCTTTGGGCTTCGACCAACACAGGAAAGAAAGACATGAGCATCGTGCTTTACTCGTACCCCTATACCGACGTAAACACCTTCACACTCGAATACTTCCTCGCCAAGCGCGACTCGGTGATGAAGGCCAACATTCCCGGAGGTCCCGAGGGCAGTTACATGACCACCAATCACGACTATACCTACGTAAAAGACGCTACCGTACATGGCAAGTATGCCCAGGTGGCACGTGGTCTGTGGTTTGTGAAGGGCGACCGTATGGGAGGCCCCTTTGTGTCGCACTCACGAGTAGACGAGGTAAACGGTCGCGTCATCGTAGCCGAAGCCTTTGTTTATGCTCCCGAAGCCATGAAGCGAGACCTCATACGCCGCATGGAAGCAGCACTCTATACCCTGCAGCTCCCCCAACAGAAGGAGGTCAACAACCTTGCATACAGCTTAGACGAAATAATTATTGAACCCGAAATAAAAAAATAAGAATCTCCAATGGAACAAACCAAGATAAAAGTCGGCATCACACAGGGTGATGTCAATGGCATTGGCTACGAGGTAATACTCAAAGCCTTCGAAGACCCCACGATGTTTGAGTTCTGCACTCCCATCGTGTATGGTTCGCCCAAGATAATGACCTATCACCGTAAGGCACTTGAGATGGAGACCTCATTCACCATCATCAACTCGGCATCCGAGGCCGTACACGGCAAGATTAATGTAATCAACTGCTGCGACGATGAGGTGAAGGTAGAATTGGGCAAGCCCAGTAAAGAATCGGGCAAAGCAGCCTTTGATGCCTTAGAGAAAGCGATGGCCGAATACAAAGAGGGTAAGTATGACGTGCTTGTTACTGCCCCCATCCACAAGCAGATGATACAATCCGAGAGCTTCACCTTCCCCGGCCACACCGAGTACATCGAGCAGAGTGTGGGCGAAGGAGCCAAGGCTTTGATGATACTGGCCAATGACTGTCTGCGCGTAGCCCTTGCCACAGGGCATGTACCTGTAGCCCAGATAGCTTCAACGCTCACCAAGGAACTCATCGAGGAGAAGCTCACTATCTTTAATGCTGCACTCAAGAGCGACTTCGGCATCGGTGCTCCCCGCATTGCTGTGCTCGCCCTCAACCCTCACGCTGGAGACGGCGGTGTCATCGGCACCGAGGAGGAAACCATCATCACCCCAGCCATCAAGGCTGCACGCGAGCAGGGCATCATTTGTTTCGGTCCCTACCCTGCCGACGGCTTCATGGGTAGCGGTGCTTTCAGTCATTTCGATGGTGTGCTTGCCATGTACCACGACCAGGGCCTTACACCTTTCAAGACTTTGGCTATGGAAAACGGAGTAAACTTCACCGCTGGTCTTCCCATCGTACGAACCTCGCCCGACCATGGCACAGCATTTGACATTGCAGGTAAGAACCAAGCCTCGGCCGACTCGTTCCGTCAAGCCCTCTATATGGCTATCGACATCTACCGCAATCGCAAACATGATGCCGAAGCGCATCAAAACCCTCTGCGCAAACTTTACTTCGAGAAGCGTGACGACAGCGACAAACTTAAGTTAGACTAATTGGATGAGAACAAAGCTCTCATCTTTCAATAACAGATATAAATAATAGGAGAAACTGATTATGATGAACAAATGGTTCGAATGCAAAGTAAAATATGTTAAGACCATGGAGAATGGTCTGGAGAAACCCGTAACAGAGACCTATCTCGTGGATGCCCTCTCATTCACCGAGGCTGAGAAAAGATTCCTCGAAGAGATACGCCCCTTTATGAGCGGTGAGTTTGAGGTCACCAGCATCAAGCCCGTCAAGTTTGCCGACGTCTTCTTCTGCGATCTCGAGAGCGCTGACAAGTGGTTCAAGTGCAAGCTTGTCTACATCACCGTGGACGAGAAGAGCGGTGCCGAGAAGAAGAGCGCCTCACTCTCTCTCGTACAGGCTGCAGACCTGCGCGAAGCTATCAAATACCTTGATGAGCAAATGAAGGGCACCATCGGTGACTACACCATTGCTGCCGTTACCGAAACACTCATTATGGACGTATATCCCTATAAGGCGGAAATTTGAGCAATGAGCTGTGAGCAATGAGCCAATAATTCAGAATTCAAAATTAAAAAAACGTGTCTATCGCACATAAGATACAGCAACTACGCAGTTCACTCCCCAAGGGGGTGAACTTGCTTGCTATATCCAAGTTCCAACCCATCGAAGCACTGCAAGAGGCTTACGATGCAGGCCAGCGCATGTTTGGAGAAAACCACATCCAAGAGATGGCTGCCAAAGCCGCCACCTTGCCCAAAGATATTGAATGGCACTTCACGGGACATGTGCAAACCAACAAGATTAAGTATATGGCTCCGTTCGTGAGCCTCATCCATGCCGTCGACTCCTTCCGCCTACTACGCGAGATTGACAAGCATGCAGCCAAGCACAATCGTACCATTGACTGTCTATTACAGATACACATCGCACAAGAAAACACCAAGTTTGGTTTCACCATCAACGAGTGCCGCGAGATGCTAAATACAGAACCCTGGCGCAATCTGCATCACGTGCGCATCGCGGGCCTCATGGCCATGGGTAGCAACACCGACGACATGGAGCAGGTGCGTGGCGAGTTCCGCCAGATGAAGCAGTTCTTCGACGAGCTCAAGAGCACCCACTTTATCGACGAGCCCTCATTCTGCCAACTCTCCGAAGGCATGACTGACGACTACCCCATTGCCATCGAAGAGGGTAGCACCATCGTGCGCATCGGCTCGATGATATTTGGAGAAAGGAAATAAGGCCTCCACTATCCCTCCCAAGGAGGGGGACTTTAGTTTCTCGATGTCCTTATTCCTCCAACATCGCCTTTATTTTTTCATCCGTCTTGTAGAGTTTATCCTTACAGAGTTTGATGAGTTTCTGGGCCTCTTTGAGGCGTTCGGTCAACTGGTCTATATCCAATTCGTTCTTCTCGATTTGTGAGACGATGGTCTCCAATTCCTTGATTGCTTCTTCGTATTTCATGTTGATAAATTCTGAATTATGAATTGTGAACTTTAAATTCTTAATCCTTACCCTGCAAGTTTTCGTCTTCGTTATCGTTTTCGTCATTTTTCACCACGCTCCTTACCTCTCCCTCGGCAAATGTCGTCGTGAGCACACTACCTTCGGGCAGGTCGGCAGCATTGCGCACCACATGCCCACCACATCGGGTGATGGAGTATCCGCGCTGCAATATCTGCATGGGCGAAGCTCCCTCAATGACCTTTTCTATCAGTTCCAGGCGATGTTTCTGTGCCACTAAGGTCTGTTGTAGAGCCGCCACCATACGCATCTCCAGTTGCTCTATACGGTGCAAGCCATTGGCATGTATCACCGAGAAGAGTGCTGGTAGTCGTTGGGCAATCTGCTCCACGCGTTTCTCTTCGCGATGGATGCGGTTTGTCATTCCCGTAGCCAGCGAGGCAGTCAGTTCGTCAAGTATCGTGGCCACCTCGACCAAACTGGCAATGAGATGCTCGGCCGCTGCAGTAGGTGTCTTCACTCTCGTGTGCGCCACCATGTCAAGCACCGTATCGTCACGTTCGTGGCCGATACCCGTAATGATAGGCAGAGGAAACTGAGCACAATTGGCCGCCAAGGCATAGGTATCAAATCCTGAGAGGTCGCTCGTAGCACCACCACCGCGGATAATCACCACCACATCCCACATATCTTGTTCAGCAGCAATGCGGTCCAGCGCAGCGATGATGGTCTCCTCCACCCTGTCGCCCTGCATCACAGCAGGGAACAACTTCGGATAGAACACAAAGCCATAAGGGTTTCCCGCGAGTTGGTCGCAAAAGTCGCCATACCCCGCAGCCCCCGCAGCCGATATCACCGCCACGCGTTGTGGCAACACAGGCATGGAGAGCTCCTTGTTGAGTGTCAGCACCCCCTCCTCTTCAAGTTGCTGTAGTATCTCTTTACGTCGTCGCGCCATGTCGCCCAATGTGTAGGTAGGGTCTATGTCGTGCACCGTGAGCGACAGCCCATATTGTTCATGATACTCCACACTCACCTGTAACAGCACCTTGATACCTGCCGTAAAGGACTGTCCCGTGGTGTGCTCAAAGTAAGGTTTCAGCATCTTATACACATTGGCCCATACGGTGCCGCGTGCCTTGGCCAACAGCGTATTGCCCCTCTCGGCCTTCTGCACCAGTTCGATGTAGCAGTGCCCATTGTACGCTTCGCGCACCTCGCTCAGTTCCGCCTGTACCCAATAAGCATCAGGCAACCCCTCACACAGTGTCAAGCGTATCAGCCTTCCTAACTCGTATAATGATAGTGCTTTCATTTCTTTCATTATTTTTCAGATTGTTTCCCCACTAACCCAATTCGATAAGTTCTTCGCAGGGAGAGATATAGCGTTCTCCTCCACGCACGCCCTGTACAATATACCTGTCAGCTATGCTCTCGTACACAACAGCATTGAGTAACTCCTCCCACTCCGATAGTTTCACAGAGCTCTTCGTCTTTTTGGATTTGAATATACTGAACAAACTCATCAGGGCTCGTTTACTACTGCAAATGTACGAAAAGTTTTCGTTTCACCACCGTCTTCATCACCGATTTCAAACCTCCTCCAATAGCAGCACCCGCATTCTATCGACAAACGCCGTCACTATCTCCAATGCCCTCTCCATTTTCTTACGTAGCTTACATAAACATCCGACCTTCGTACTTTTTCTCTGCTCTCGGACTACGCACTCACCACCATTCATAGGTTCTTGATAGCTCTCCACAGTCTTCATCTGTTCACAAATAGGTTCAGAAATAGGCTTTGGCAATGGTTCAGGCAATACCACTACTTGAATTACTGCTGTGAGCATAACCTGTTGTACCTCACATAGCCGTTGTTTCTGCCGCTCACGTATTCTGGCTTGCTTCACCTCATCGCTCGTCTTAAGCGACATCACCTTCCTCACTCTTCCAACTCCTATGGTAGGGGTAGTATGTTGCGCATCTGTAGTCATTCCTATCTATTGTTTGGGGACATCCGCAAATATACACCAAACCTATCGCATATGTAGTATAATCGTACTTCACAAGGCTTGTGGAATATCAAGGAGATTAAGCTCTCAATCGTATTCCAAAGCCAATATAAAAGGACTTCACTACCAAAATACAGGAACTGGTTGGTGTTTAGTTTTACGAAGAGCTCTCGTGCAGAAACTTCACGCCAACTTTTTACGGACGAGGGATGTTTAATTCATATTTTTTCCGTATTTTTGCGTCCTATTTTAATTAAGAACAAAACGTAATCATTATGAAGAATATCAGAGTAGCCATCATAGGATATGGCAACATAGGTAAATATGCATTAGAGGCATTGGAGGCAGCCCCTGATATGGAGGTTGCAGGCGTAGTACGTCGTAATGGCAATGTAGACTGTCCTGCCGAGCTCGCTCCCTACCCTGTCGTGAAGCACGTGAGCGAACTGAAGGATGTGGACGTAGCCATCCTCGCCACCCCCACACGTAGCGTTGAGCAATATGCATTGGAGTGCCTCGCATTGGGTATCAACACCGTAGATAGCTTCGACATACATAGCAAGATTGTGGACCTGCGCCGCTCACTCGATGCAGCCGCCAAGGAACATGGCACCGTAGCCATCATCTCGGCAGGTTGGGATCCGGGTAGCGATTCTATCGTACGCACCTTGATGCAGAGCCTTGCCCCCAAGGGCATCAGCTACACCAACTTCGGTCCTGGCATGAGCATGGGCCACACCGTAGCCGTGAAGGCTATTGATGGTGTCAAGGATGCCCTCTCAATGACCATCCCCGTGGGCACCGGCATACATCGCCGCATGGTGTACATCGAGTTGAAGGAGGGTTACAAATTCGACGAGGTGGCCGCAGCCATCAAGGCCGATGCCTACTTCGTGAACGATGAGACTCACGTGATGCAGGTGCCCTGCGTCGATGAGCTCAAGGATATGGGCCATGGCGTTAACCTCACTCGCAAGGGTGTGTCGGGTGTGACCCAGAACCAGCTCTTCGAGTTCAACATGCGCATCAACAACCCCGCCCTCACCAGCCAGGTACTCGTGAATGTGGCCCGTGCGGCTATGCGCCAGCGTCCCGGTGCCTACACGATGATTGAGATTCCCGTTATTGATATGCTCCACGGCGACCGTGAGGAGTTGATCGCACATTTGGTATAAATTAAATTATAGTTTAGGGGGCATAGTTTAGAGTTTAGGGTACCATCCGGAAAGAGAACTGAGCGGAGCACCCCTACACACTAAGCATTACACACTAAACTCTACACACAACATAAATGGCAACACTACGATTCGAGGTCATCGGTGAGGCGTTCAAGAAACGCCCCTTAGAGGTGGAAGCGCCCGCCGAGCGTCCTTCGGAATATTTTGCAATCAACGTATTCAACAAGGAGAAGATGGCTCGCTATCTCTCCCCCGATGTATACAACAAAATGGTCGACGTGATGGAACACGGCGACACAATGGATCGCGCCATTGCTGACCAAGTAGCCGAGGGCATGAAGCGATGGGCCATGGAGCTGGGTGCCACACACTACACGCACTGGTTTCACCCCCTCACCGACACCACCGCCGAGAAGCACGACGCCTTCGTTGAGCACGATGGCAAGGGTGGTATGATTGAGGTCTTCGACGGCAAGCTACTCGTGCAACAAGAGGGCGATGCCTCTTCGTTCCCCAATGGAGGAATTCGTGCCACCTTCGAGGCGCGCGGCTATTCAGCTTGGGACCCCACATCACCCGCCTTCGTGATGGACGACACGTTGTGCGTGCCCACCGTATTCCTTTCCTACACCGGCGAGGCTCTCGACTATAAGGCTCCCCTCCTCAAGGCTCTACACGCCGTAGACAAGGCCGCCACCGAGGTGTGCCACTACTTTGACCCCGAGGTGAAGCGCGTGACCTCATACCTCGGATGGGAACAAGAGTACTTTTTGGTAGATGAAGGTCTCTATGCCGCTCGCCCCGACCTCCTCATGTCGGGCCGCACGCTCATGGGCCATGGCTCGGCCAAGGACCAGCAGCTCGAGGACCACTACTTCGGTGCTATCCCCGAGCGCGTAGCCGCCTTCATGAAGGAGCTCGAGATTGAATCATTGAAGCTCGGCATCCCCGCCAAGACACGCCACAACGAGGCGGCTCCCAACCAGTTTGAGCTCGCCCCCATATATGAGGAGACCAACATTGCCTGCGACCACAACATGCTGGTGATGATTCTGATGAAGAAGATTGCCCGCAAGCATGGTTTCCGTTGCCTGCTCCACGAGAAGCCCTTTGCCGGCATCAACGGTTCGGGCAAGCACAACAACTGGAGCCTGGGCTCTGACCGTGGGCACCGCCTGATGTCACCTGGTAAGACCACCGAGGACAACCTCATGTTCATCACCTTTGTGGTGAATACCTTGGCCGCCGTATACCGCCACAACGGACTATTGAAGGCCTCTATCATGAGCGCCACCAATACCCACCGTCTGGGTGGTCATGAGGCACCTCCCGCTATCATCTCCACCTTCCTCGGACAGGAACTCACTGGATTGTTCGATGCTTTGGAGAACTCGTCAAGCGAGGAGCTCTTCAAGATTGCAGGCAAGACGGGAAAGAAGATTCTCGAGATGCCGCAGATTCCCGAGTTGCTCATCGACAACACCGACCGCAACCGCACCTCACCCTTCGCCTTCACGGGTAACCGTTTCGAGTTCCGTGCCGTAGGTTCTGAGGCCAACTGCGCCTGCGCCATGATACCCCTCAACGGTGCTGTAGCCGAACAGCTTGTAGAGTTCAAGAAGAATGTGGATGCCCTTATCGAGGGAGGTATGGACAAGCGCGAGGCCCTCATCAAGGAGATTCAGAAACTCATCACCTATTGCAAGCCCATCCGCTTCGACGGAAACGGCTATAGCGACGAATGGAAAGCCGAGGCGGCACGTCGCGGACTCGACTGCGAGACATCGGCCCCCAACATCTTCAAGTCCTATGCCAACGAAACCAGCGTGGCTATGTTTGAGAACCTTAACATCATGAGCCGCGCAGAGTTGGAGGCCCGCAACGAAATCAAATGGGAGATTTACACCAAGAAGATACAGATTGAAGCCCGCATCTTTGGCGACATGGCCATCAACCACATCATCCCCGTGGCCACGAAATACCAGAGCCAGTTGGTGGACAACGTATATAAGATGAAGGAGATTCTCGGAGCAGAAGGTGAAGCTTTGTCTGCATCGAACATCAATCTCATCCGCCGCATCGCCAACCTCGTACACAAGATTGAGTCAGGCGTAGCTGAGATGATCGAGTGTCGCAAGGTAGCCAACCGCATTAGTGGACAATACGAAAAGGCCATCGCCTACCATGACACCGTAGCCCCTAAACTTGAGGCCCTACGTTCTCACATCGATGATCTCGAAGAGGTGGTTGACGATAGTCTGTGGCCCTTGCCTAAGTATCGCGAGTTGCTGTTTATTCGATAAGACGTTAAACATTCTATCCGTTTGGCAGTCTTATATAAGTAATCCATAAAGAACTAAAGCAATGCAAACAACCATCATCCCAACAAGAAGCCTTGCAATCAGTTTCATCAGCTGTCTATTGTTGCTCTTTACAACACAAGTATCGGCACAAGGTGCGGCTGAGGTATGGCTCAACAAGGCTACAGAGAAGTTACAGAACAAGGGAACCGAGATTGCTTTCCGAATCAACGAAGAGAGCATACACCTCAGCGGCAAATTGCTCATTGACGGAGAGAAATTTCTCTACGACACGGAAGAGATGAAAATATGGTATGACGGTACTACGCAATGGACACTCCAACAAGGGAACGGATACAACGAACTATACATAAACAATCCCACTCCCGAAGAGCAGCAAAGTATAAATCCCTATATCCTGCTTAACGGATACAAGAAACACTTTACCGCAACGGACGGAGGAGAAAAAAGTCTTAACGGGAAGCCCGTACACCAAGTGAAACTGACCGCCAACGACAAGACACACGAGCCCAGCAATGTGAACGTCCATATCCACAGCGATGGCACTCTCGCATCGGTCGAGATTATCGCTCCCGACGGTATTCCCTACAAAATAGAGGTACGCTCCATGCGCAACGGACTGACCTTTCCGAAGGGAACGTTCAGCTTCCCCGCCGACAGCTATAAAGTAGATGAAACTATTGACATGAGATAAGAAACCAAACACTAAACTAAAATATTACAACACACAATGGAAAAGACTAAATGCCTTATCGTAGGCTCAGGCCCAGCAGGATACACTGCAGCCATCTACACTGGTAGAGCAAACATCCCAACCATCCTTTACGAAGGATTGCAACCTGGCGGACAGCTCACCATCACTACCGATATTGAGAACTTCCCTGGCTATCCCAACGGCATCAGTGGATCAGAAATGATGGATGACCTCCGTCTCCAAGCAGAACGTTTCGGAGCCAGCCTCCGCAGTGGTATCATCACCAAGGCCGACCTCTCACAGCGTCCCTTCAAGGTGACCGTAGACGATGGTACAGAGATTGAAGCAGAGACCATGATTATCGCCACAGGCGCATCGGCCAAGTACCTCGGGTTGGAGGATGAGAAGAAGTATGCTGGCATGGGGGTAAGTGCTTGTGCAACTTGCGACGGATTCTTCTATCGCAAGAAGGTTGTAGCCGTAGTAGGTGGTGGCGACACTGCTTGTGAGGAGGCTAACTATTTGGCAGGCTTGGCCAGCAAGGTATACCTTATCGTACGCAAGAACTACCTCCGCGCCAGTCAGATCATGCAGGACCGCGTGATGCAGAACCCCAAGATTGAGGTACTCTTCGAGCACAACGTAACCGGACTCTTCGGTGATGGTGGTGTCGAAGGAGCACATGTTGTGAAGCGCAAGGGCGAAGTTGATGAGCAGCACTACGACATTGCTATCGACGGACTCTTCCTCGCCATCGGTCACAACCCTAACTCAGAAATCTTCCGTGAGTACCTCACCACTGACGAAACTGGTTACATCATGACTCAAGGTGCATCGCCCGCGACCAACGTACCCGGTGTGTTTGCCGCTGGTGACGTTGCCGACCCCCGCTACCGCCAAGCCATCGTAGCTGCAGGCAGCGGCTGTAAGGCTGCACTCGAAGTAGAGAAGTTCTTGGCTGAGAACGAGTAAGAAAGAACACTTATAAAAAACAAACGGCAGATTCAAAAGAATCAGCCGTTTGTTTTATCGGTAAGGAGTACTTACTCAACTCTCAAAATACCATATACCGAACTTTTTCCTTCGCTTGTATCTTCGTAGCCATGACTACCCGAATTAGCAGGGAACTCACCTTTGATAGCACTACTACCATTAGGTGCCATTGCAGAATAACTATACACAGCTCTGAAATACATCACATACTCACCTGGTTCTGTTGGCGCCTCAAAGGTCCACATAGGTGGTACTTTCTTTGAACAAGGATCCATTTCGTCAACGACATCCTTACCACCCAGCTTTGTCTTGTTAGGGTCAGAATAGAGTGCATAAGACCATTTATAGGTGGTCTTATAAATATATTCACCAGGTATATAGACTGGCAAGAACACCGTTACCTGCTGTCCCGGGCTGCAAGTCTTAATACGTTTAATTACTTTTGTATCACCTTGGGTCTCCAACGTAAGCGATTGAGGGTTAGCATCAGTAAAATACAAATTCTTGCCATGATACTCGGGATGTCTACTATAAACCGGATCGGGAGCGCATGAGTACAATGAACACAGGGCAAGACTACACGCGATGATAGTGGATAATACGAAAGGTTTATGCCTCATAGATTTGTTGATTATAAGTTCACAAACACCTCATCCATAGCCTTGCGGTTCTTCTCACCAGGCTCGTTCACTGTAGGATAACCGATAGGGATAAGCACTACAGGCTCAAGGGGTTCGGCAATACCAAAGAGTTCACGGCAAAGAGTAACATCGAAGTTGCACACCCAGCAGGTGCCCAGGCCCTGCTCTGCGGCAGCCAAGCAGAGGTGCTCTACGGCAATGCTGATATCGATGTCAGCATGATCTTTCGGTTCAGAGCGACGGCGCTTCCATGCCTCATCATGATTAGAACAAGCAATGATATACATGGGAGCTTCATTGAACCAATCGCGATGGTAACATTGGCGTATCTTGTCGCAGTCCTCGGGTTTGGATACTACGAAGAACTTCCAAGGCTGAAGATTCACTGCCGACGGAGCCAAGCGAGTGCACTCCATCACGTATTGCAACTTTTCGTTCTCGATGGCACGTTGCTGATAAGAACGTACCGAATAGCGGGCTTTTGATAATTCTAAGAAATTCATATCATTAAAATTTGGAGCCTCTCTCCCTGCCCTCTCCCGAAGAGAGGGAGCTTTCAAGCATCGCGAAGAGCAAGCTGGTTGTTTACTATTTATCATTTATCTGTTTCCCCTCACTAAACATGGTGTCAGTAAGCCTCTACTCGGGAGGGGGTGAGGAGGCCTCCCTTTATTCATCCGAATAGTCGAGCATAATTTTGCGGTATTCGTTAAATATCTTTGAGCGCGAAACAAAGCCAAGATAACGGCCATCCTCGTCCTCGACGGGGAGATTCCACGCACGGGTTTCGTCAAACTTACGCATCACTACATCCATGGCATCGTTCACAGAGATGCGGGCTGCAGGTTCACGCATAAACTTATCCATCGTATAACGACGATAGAGTTCGCTACGGAACATATAGTGACGCACATCATCGAGCTGAACGATACCTACCAAACGATTGTCTTTATTGAGTACAGGGAAGAGGTTACGACGCGAATCAGAAATCACCGTCGTAAAACGTCCCAAC
Organism: Bacteroidaceae bacterium; assembly: GCA_045612065.1. Classification (GTDB taxonomy): domain Bacteria; phylum Bacteroidota; class Bacteroidia; order Bacteroidales; family Bacteroidaceae; genus UBA1189. The sequence goes on along the minus strand of JAZKYH010000077.1, from coordinate 12,444 downwards.
TCCATATCGGTGGCAGTAGGCTTGAAGTCCTTTTCAATAACATTCTCTGTACGCATCAAGGTAAGGATGGACTGGTCCTTGTGATGAGTGAGCAGTTCTCCCTTCTTGGCCAGACGCATAGAATAGATGCTATGCGATTGGAATATACGTATGGTCAGGTACGAGAAAGCCGACGTAATCATCAACGGCAAGAAGAGGTCATAACCTCCCGTAAGCTCTGCGATGAGGAAGATGCCCGTAAGTGGAGCGTGCATCACACCACTCATCAATCCAGCCATGCCAAAGAGGGCGAAATTGTTCTCCGGAAGGTAGACGCTCACCCCCATCCTGTTCAAGAGATGCGAGAACACAAATCCCGAGACACATCCCAAGAAAAGGCTGGGCGCAAAGATACCACCACATCCGCCACCAGCATTCGTTGCCGTAGTAGCAAACACCTTAAAGAGCACTACCAGAGCGAGATATACGAGTAGCATGCGCGAATGTCCATAGAAAAACGAGTTGTCCATTGCCCCACCCCACTCTGCCTCGGTGCTACCATTGAGCAATAGCTCGATGGTCTCATAACCCTCACCATAGAGCGAGGGAAAGAGGAAAATGAGTAAGCTGAGCGCAATACCTCCAATGGCAAACTTTACATAAGGATTCTTGTATCGACGAAAGAAATCCTCCAACTTGTTCATCGTCTCAGAGAAATAGAGCGATACAAATCCACATACAATACCCAATAGAATAACGTAAGGGATACGTTGCATGGTGAACGAGTTGGCCATGGTGAAATGGAACATTGAATCGGTTCCTGTTGCGATGTATGACACTGTAGCTGCTGTGACACTCGAGATGAGCAGCGGCATGAGCGACGACATCGTAAGGTCGATAAGCAACACCTCAATGGTAAATACCAAACCAGCAATAGGTGCTTTGAAAATTCCCGAAACAGCTCCCGCCGCACCACATCCAACGAGGAGCATCATCGTACGTGCATCGACACGAAACAGACGTCCCAAATTAGATCCTATAGCCGACCCTGTAAGCACGATAGGAGCCTCAGCACCCACCGAGCCACCGAAGCCAATGGTAATCGAGCTCGCCACAACCGACGAATACATGTTGTGAGTACGTATGCGGGCTTGCTTACGCGAAATGGCATAAAGGATTTTGGTCACGCCATGACCAATATCGTCGCGCACGATGTAGCGGATAAACAAGCCTGCAAGGAAGATACCCACCACCGGATACATCAAATAAAGGTAGTTAGCCTCATTGACATGGAAATTCTCAGTAAGGAAATGCTGAATAAAATGAATGAGATGCTTCAGCGTCAGTGCAGCAAAGGCCGAGCAGAGACCGACAAGCACCGCCAAGATAAGCGTAAAGGTCTTGGCACTGATGTGCTGCTCACGCCACTGAGTGAAGCGTACAAGCCAAGAGTTATTTGAGTTTTGTGTATTGTCCATAAAAAAATAGTCTCGCAAATGTAACTCAAATAATCCTTATTGCCAAACATTATTCGGCTTTTAATATTTGGCCAATGACGTGTCCAAGAAAAAACCAAATAAATTTGTTTTTTCACTCCCCATGAAGTAACTTTGCGGAGAATGCTGTGCTGGCAGCAGTGTCCGAATACCAAAGACAAAGAACAACATTAAGATACAGATATCATGACAAAGAGTTTCGTAACCATTGCCGATCTGAGCAAAGAGAAAATCATGAGCCTGCTCGAAGCAGCAGCCCGATTCGAAGCAAACCCCAACCGCAAGACATTGGACGGAAAGGTCATCGCCACCCTGTTCTTCGAACCCTCGACACGCACCCGTCTCAGCTTTGAGACAGCCGTAAACCGCCTCGGCGGCCGTGTCATCGGATTCAGCGATGCCGCAACATCCAGTTCTTCAAAGGGTGAGAGTCTGAAAGACACCATCATGATGGTAGGCAACTATGCCGACCTCATCGTGATGCGCCACCACCTTGAGGGTGCAGCACGCTATGCGAGCGAAATTTCGCCCGTTCCCATCATCAATGCCGGCGACGGAGCCAACCAGCACCCCTCACAGACAATGCTCGACCTCTACTCTATATATAAGACACAGGGTACGTTGGAGAACCTCAACATCTACCTCGTGGGCGACCTCAAGTATGGCCGTACGGTACACTCGCTCTTAATGGCTATGCGCCACTTCAACCCGCAGTTCCACTTCATCGCTCCCAAGGAGTTGGCCATGCCCAACGAATACAAACTCTATTGCAAGGAGCATGGTATCAACTACGTGGAGCATACAGATTTCACCGAGGAGACCATCGCCGATGCCGACATCCTCTACATGACTCGCGTGCAGCGTGAACGTTTCACCGACCTTATGGAATACGAGCGTGTGAAAGACGTGTACATCCTCAAGGCAGACATGCTGAAGGGCACGCGTGACAATTTGCGCATATTGCATCCACTACCCCGCGTAAATGAGATTGCCACCGACGTAGACGAGAGCCCCAAGGCTTATTATTTCCAACAAGCCAAGAATGGCCTCTATATCCGCGAAGCACTCATCTGCGACTGCCTTAACATAATTGAGAATTGAAAATTGAGAGTTGAAAATTAGCCTTCGGTTGATAGTTGTCTGCTGACAACCTCCCGTTGACTATTTTCGTTTTCGTCTTCGTTATCGTTTTAATTACCCATTATGAACAACAAGAAAACCGAACTACTCGTAGCCGCATTGGAGAACGGCACAGTAATAGACCACATACCTTCAGAATTGGTATTTACCATCGCACAACTACTCGAGCTCGACAAATTGAGTTCAAGCGTCACCATCGGATACAATCTCAGCAGCAAGAAGATTGGCAAAAAGGGCGTTATCAAGGTAGCCGACAAGTTCTTCTCTGACGAGGAGATTAGCCGTCTCTCAGTAGTAGCTCCTAACGTGGTGCTCAACATTATCCGCAACTTTGATGTCGTAGAGAAAAAGGAGGTTATCATCCCCGACGAACTTCACGGCATCGTGCGTTGCGGCAACCCCAAGTGCATCAGCAACAATGAGCCTATGAACAGTTTCTTCCACGTGGTAGACAAGAAGGCAGGTACATTGAAATGCCACTACTGCGAGAAGGAGCAGAACAAAAGCAAAGTTAAACTTGTATAGTATTGACTACAGACAACAGACCAGAAACTATAATAACGAGTCGTAACCAGAGGCGACTATTGTTTATTGTCCGTTGTCGAGAAGTCCCCTATTATGAAGCAAAACTGGAAGCCTGGCACGATGATATACCCCCTCCCTGCCGTCATGGTATCGTGCGGTGCTACGGAGGAGGAGTATAACATCATCACCATCTCGTGGACGGGAACCATCTGCACCAACCCGCCCATGTGCTACATCTCGGTACGCCCCGAGCGCCACTCGGCCGACATCATCAAGAGACACATGGAGTTTGTCATCAACCTCACCGATGCCTCCACGGCCCGTGCTACCGACTGGTGTGGTGTGCGCTCGGGCAAAGATTATGACAAGTTCAAGGAGATGGGGCTCACCCCTGGTAAGGCAACCGTAGTGTCGGCTCCCACCATCGAGGAGGCTCCGCTCAGCATCGAGTGTCGCGTCAAGGAGATTGTCCCACTCGGTTCGCACGAGATGTACATTGCCGAAGTGGTCAACGTGATTGCCGATGACAAGTACATTGACCCCGAGACAGGAAAGTTCGAGCTCGCCGACAGCGATCCGCTCGTCTACCTTCATGGTGGTTACTATCACTTAGGCAAGAAGATAGGCAAGTTCGGCTGGTCGGTCGAAAAAAAGAAAAAGAAGAAAAAATAAACCTCCCCGCCATGAACCGATGGATTATAGCCATCTGCACCTTATGCCTATGTTGTGCCCACACATCTGCTCAACAAAAGGATACAGCACCTGTCAACTATGGTGTTAAGGGCGGGTTCAGTTCTACGATTTACGAAGTACGTGAACTCACAGTGGCAGACATGCCCATCAATGACTACATGGCACAGTCTGAAATCAGTTCATTTTACACCATCTTCATTCGAGCCAACATCAAGCGTCACTATCTCCAGACCGAGCTCAGTTACAATATCAGCAACTATTCCCTTGAGTTTGACACCAACCAATGGAACACTACGGCTCAAGCCCACGACAAGTCAATCTTCAGCACCAAGATCGTAGGTTTTGAAGTCCCCTTACTCTATGGTTATCATCTCCTCAAGCAGGGCCCGTACGGTCTCTCCTTCTATGTCGGTCCAAAGGCAAAGTTCATCCTAACCGACTATAGTAGCCACACCTTTGAGCAGTCTCCATACAAAGAATTTGAAGAAAATATCCGCCCCATCAACTTCAGCCTGATAACAGGCCTCGGCATAAACATATCGCGTGTATTCTTCGACTTCTCCTTCGAGTACGGACTGCACAATATATCCAACGGCTTTGTCACGACGGATGTTGCCGACATCATACGCACAAACGATTTCATATTCAACCGCCGAAAGAACGTACTCAGCTTCTCACTCGGCTTCATGTTCTAACAAATATTACCAACATAACACACACAATCCCATGAAACGAACTGCATTATTGTTCTTCTCGCTCCTGTCGATGTCATTATCATCCATTGCACAGGAACCGGTAGCCAGGCCTACCCACCGCATCGAACAGACGTTTACCATCCCCACCCCCAACCACAAGGTCAGTCCCTACACAGGGCTCGACCGTCAGGGATGGCTCGATGCCGCCCAATGGTTGCTCGATGGTGCCTTCACCTATATCCGCACCATGGACGACCCCATGTACTTCCCCAAGCAACACGACAAGACCTATCCCCGCAACGAAGGCGACGTACCTACAGCCAAGCTCGAAGGTTTCTGCCGCACCCTGTTCGTAGCGGCTCCCTTGCTCAAGGAGCGCCCCGACCTCACCCTCAATGGCATCAAAGTGGCCGACTACTATCGCCACCAATTGCTTTGCCTCACCAATCCTGAGAGTCCGAGCTACATCAAGCACCGCGCTCCCAATGGAGGTCCCAGCCAGATACTTGTAGAGTTTGGTGCATTGGCCATCTCGCTATCTACAGCCAAGGAGGTACTATGGGATCCCCTCACCCAAGCCCAGAAAGATGAGTTGGCAGCCACCATGCTCAGCTATGGCAATGGTCCCACCATCACCAGCAACTGGATGTTCTTCAATGTCTTCGTCATCAGCTTCTTCAAGGAGCAGGGCTACGAGGTCAACGACTGGCGTTTGGAGGATTGCCTCAAGAAGCTTCTCGAACGCTATCGTGGCGAAGGCTGGTACAACGACGACCCCGCCTATGACTACTACAGCATGTGGGCTTTCCAGATGTATGGCCCCATTTGGGCACAGATGTACGGACACTTCTATCCCGAATATGCCGAGCAGTTCATGAGGAATCAGCTCGACCTCGTAGACAACTACCCCTATATGTTCAGTGCCGATGGCCGTATGAACATGTGGGGACGCAGCATCCCCTACCGTTACGGTTCGGTGATTCCCCTTGCTCTGTTGGGTTACCACACCGACAAGGACATCAACTTCGGTTGGATGCGTCGCATAGCCTCATCTACCCTACTCCAGTTCCTCCAGCACCCCAACTTCCTTGAGGACAACGTACCCACCCTTGGCTTCTATGGTCCCTTCGAGCCCGCCGTACAGATTTACAGCTGCCGTGGCAGTGTTTACTGGAGCGGAAAGGCCTTCCTCGCCCTGTTGATTCCTGCGGATAATCCCTTCTGGACAGCCAAGGAAAACAATGGTCCATGGGACAAAGAGTTCAAGAAGAACCAAGTGTACAACAAGTTCCAACCTGCCACCAACTTACTCATCACCGACTATCCCAACGTGGGTGGTGCCGAGATGCGCTCATGGTGTCATGAGACCGTAGCTGGCGACTGGCAGAAGTTCCGCAGCTCAGAGAACTACAACAAACTGGCCTACCACACCGAGTTCCCCTGGATGGCCGATGGCAAGAATGGTGAGGTATCCATGAACTACGCCACTCTGAACGACCGCGGACAATGGGAGGTGCTACGCCTCTATACCTTCAAGAGCTTCGAGGAGGGCATCTACCGCCGCGATGCCGTGCTGGAGACCAACCGCGAAGTAAAATACCAGTTGGCCGACATTCCTTTGCCCGGTGGTGTACTCCGTATTGATAAGGTGTCGGTACCCCAAGCCACTACTATCCGCCTCGGCCACTATTCGTTGCCCAAGGTAGAGGACCAGTCATTTACTATTGAGGGGTGTCCTCGTGTGCCTGCCGCCACCATCATCGGCAACGGTGACTACAAGCTTGCTACTCTCCCCCTCTACGGATGGGACAAGACCTCGGTGCACTTCCCCACAGGCGTGCACCCCATGAGCGATGAGTGCAGCTTCATCATGAACGAAAAGGCTGTCAGCAACACCCACATCATGGTAACCCTCCACCTGTGGAAAAAGGGCAACAAGGCTTTCAGCCGCAAAGAGCTCACCCCTGTAAAGGATGTAAAGGTTGCCGATGACCAAAGCTATGTCGAAGTAACCCTCACCGATGGTACAGTGAAGCGCGTAGAGTTTTAAGAGCGATGAGCAATTAGCCTAAGATGGAATAAAGAGAAGTGAATTATATGCTCTTCTTCAGGTTGATGTAGGTGCCGGGGTGTTCGGGGTCGTCGGTGATGAGCTGTCGGCTGCGCCAGTTGCTGAGTTGCTTGGCTACGGCTTTCTTGTCCGTGGTGGTTCCCTTGAGCTTGCGCAGGTCGGTGAGCTGCTGCAGGGTGAAGGTCTGGGGCAGTGCCATGAGCCAGTTGGTGGGGCCGTCCTGCTTGGTCTTCGCTGTCATGACTCCGTCTTCGGCTGCTTGCTCGCTGGCAATGATGCCTCCCAGGACGTAGAACATGGCCCACAATCCGTAGCGGTAGCGCCAGGTGAGGAAGCCCTCAAAGTATAGACCACAGGTCTACTTTGGGGGCTTCTTTTTCTTCTCATGACATAAAGCAACGGGCTATCCCTCCGCTTCAGGGTCCCCTATCCGTATGCGGCCCGTCTCAAGAGCCAGCTGCTCGTAGCGTTCGCGCAGGCGGGGCATGCGTGAGGCACGAATGGAGAGGCGCAAGCGGCAATCCATCTGGAAGTCCTGTTCCACCACCATGGGCTCCTCCTCCTTGACGATGCGCATCACATCGTTCATCATCGGGTATTCAAAGTAGACATCAAGCGTGAGGTCCACGGTTTTCTCCACCACCTCGGCCACGTCGAGTGCCTCGGCAGCCGCGGCCTTGTAGGCCACGATGAGTCCTCCCGTGCCGAGCTTGATACCGCCAAAGTAACGCACCACCACGACAAGGATATCGGTGAGCTCACGACTATTGATAGCCCCCAAAATGGGGCGCCCTGCCGTACCCGAAGGCTCACCATTGTCATTGGCGCGGAAGTTGGTGCGCTCATGTCCCAGCATGTAGGCATAGCACACGTGGCGGGCATCGAAGTACTTCTTCTGACACTCCGTCAAGTGCTCCTTAATCTCATCGAGCGTGGTCACGGGAAATGCCATAGCAATGAACTTGCTGCGTTTCTCAGTGAATATACCCTCGCACGGGGCTGCTATGGTCTTATAGGTATCCAAGGTTTGTTTTTGTGTTTAGTGTTTAGAGTTTAAGGGGGTGAGTTAGCCTTTGCCCGTCGACCATTGACAGTAGTCTGTTGTCAGCCATCAAAACAAAAACTACGCGAAGATAGTGCAAAATTTCGACTTGGCGAAAACAATGTGTCTTTGTTTATCTCGTCAGCGCAAACTTGAGAGAGATACCGAAGTCGTTGGTCGAGGTTGGGTATGATGATGCTGACACCACAGGAATGTTGGTCTGGTGGTCGAAGTAGGCATTCAGTGTGAGCATGCGCGAGAAGGTGTAGTCGGCCGAGAGCGACATCTTCAGCGCCTTGTTACCGCTGGTGGCTTGGGTGCTGATGGCTTGGATGTCGCGGCATAGGGCACTCTGGTCGCGCCAAGAGAAGTCGGCACGCAGGTTGAGGTCGTTGCTCACACGTCCCTTGCCACCACTTGCGGCAGGGCGCTTGCCCACACCGAAGAGTTTCACATTGGTCATCTTATATCCGAAGCCCACTACGATATCATCCGAATTGGTCTCGACAAGTTGCACCGAGGTCATGCTCAGGTTCATCACACGCGACTTGCGGTACTCGAGCTTGCAAGTCATATTGTTGAGCAGGGTTACATCCACACCGATAAGGGGTGAGAACTGCTCATTGATGCTCACGGCCGAGATGTCAAACATTGACGAGGGGATGGGGCTTCCCGTAGTCACATCCTGCACGAAGCCGAGACCGTTCATATACTCCATATAGGTGCTGTAGGTGTTGAACGAGCCCACCGAGTAGACACTCTTGTAGGAGTGGTTGATATTGACACTCTTGAAGTATTTCTTGAACATATCAAGTTTACCCAAGCCACTGTATGAGAGTCGCCAGTTGGGCAACATAGAGAGCATCGAGGGGAAGAGGCTGAGACCCGTAGTGGCAACATCCCCACCAGCATACGTAGCCAAGAAGGTAGGTATCATCACGTCGGGCGAGTACTTGCCCACTCCACCATGCTTGGGGTCGAAAGGCATGCCTGCCAGTGCCGTACCATCGGGATAGGTAGCCCCCGCATACTGGCTCTGCACACGACGCTGTACGGTTTCGAGCCCCTGCACAAAGTTAGCAAAACGCTCCGAGTGGTAGCCATTGCTTGCCTTGCGACGTTCAAAGGCCGAACCGATGGTAATCGTGGTCATGTTGAACGTACCCGTACGTGTCTCGGGCATACCGGCATACATAAACTGCGTGTTGCGGGCATTGCTCTTCACCCATGAGGCATTGAGGTCAATCTTGAAGTCGCGTGCAGGCTCTATGGTAGCCTTCAACTGCAACTCCTCGGTGGCGTTAGAGGTAGAGGCATAGGCCACACTGTCATTGTCGAGCAACCATCCGTTGTCGTGTGCACGATGCAGATAGTCGGGCCCGGTGAGACCGAAGGCAAAGTCCCAACCAGGGGCATAGAGTCCGCCCTGTCGGTTCTGTCCCAACATACCGCCAGCCTCAGGCATAAAGCCCGGCAACGCCATCGAATAGGTATTCTTATACGAACCCGAGATGTTGCGCACAAGCATCAGCCCGCGGGCCGTATACTGTGCAGCCTTGTACCACGGCAGTTCCGAGATGTCGGGACCTGGGCCGATGGTCAGTTTCACCATAGCCGTGTCGGGACCTGTGAGGGCGATGGTGTTCTCATCCACCACCTTATACTTCACCTTGTAGGGGCGTCCGTCCTTCGTGCGCGAAGCCACCTCAGGGCGTTTGCTCTTCTGTCCGTGCTTGATGGTGTAGGTACTGTCGGGCAGTATCTTTATCTCTTGGGTAAACTTCTTCGGTTTCTTGGCTGGCTTCTTCGTCGTGGTCTTCTTTCCCTTCGAAGAGGCAAACTTCTTATTGGTCTCCTTGAGGAAGTCCACCTTATTATATAAGTTCTCCAAGTTGAGTTTACCATTCACGGTGAGCGAACGCTGGTTGGCGATGTTGTTACCATAGGTAGCGCCGTTGGCCAATGTGGCACCGCGGTCCCAGTTGTATGACGAACTGAAGTTGGCATCCAGCGAGGTCCAGTCGAGGATGGGCAACTTGCTGAAGGGCGCCTGATACGAGGCGCTGAAGGTCTGACGATAGTCGAGCGGACGTCCCATCTGTGCCAGGCTATGCTGGATAGAGTCTTTCCAGAACTCAAACTCATCGGGATAGAGCGCCTTGTTGACCGGCATGTAGGGTTCCTCAACCTCTGCATTGGTGGCACTGCTGAAGTTCATCTTGAGTGCCTTCAGAGGCGTCCAGTTGACGGCCAGATTGCGGTTCCACATAAACTCCTGCGAGAAGGTCACGGGGATGCCTACCCCACCAAACGAACCTTGCAAGTCGCGTGTCTGCAACTCAAAGTAGGTGCGGTTCATCTCAGTGTTGAATGCTATGATCTGGGGCAAGGGGTTGATGCCAATCTCCTTGAAGATGTCAAACCACTTCGACTTGCCCTTGATGTTCTTGAAGGGTTGCCAGGTCTTCAGGGCCGGAGCGTAGGTATATCCTGCCACTGCACGCCAGGTCAGTTGGTGCTGGTATTGCGTGGTGTTGCCCGAGTTGTCCTTCACGCTATGCGAGAAGCCGAAGTTGAAGTTGGCCGGGTCGTAGGGCATGGGTTTCTTGCTGGCAATATTCATCTTCACGTTGCTCAGACTGAAGTTCTTCGATGTGGTCACAAGGTTGGCAATCGAAGCCAGCGAGTCGCGTTCCATGCTGGGCAAAGTCTCGAGCATATCGTCGAGGTAGAGGTCCGTATCGAAGGGGCTATACAGCGGTGAGGTCTTCTCCTGCTGGAATGAGTAGTAGAGCGGCAGGTTGAGTTTGAGTTTCTCGGGGAAGAATCGTCCGAGGTCAAAGTTGGTGGTCACGGCATACTGGTAGTAGTCGTCGAGTCGGCGCTGGCTCACACCCTCCTCCAAGCCACCGAATCCTGCCGTCTCGGCATGTCCGCTCATGTTGACGCTACCGGCATCGGAGAGTTGCACGTTGAGTGCGCTCTGTGCCGCCCATCCGCCCTGGTTGTTGAATCCCGTGAGGCGCAGTTCGTTGAGCCACACCTCGATGGCCTTGGTCGAGCGCGAGTTGTTGCGCACACCCACCATCACCGTCTTCACCTTACCGATGGTGGGGTTACCGACAACGCTGATGCGGTTCTTGGGGTTGTCCTCGTCAAATTCAGAGTATATCTTGGTCTTCGACACCTCGGGGTCGCTATTGGCGGCAAGGTTGCGTCGGCGTTTCAGTTCGGTGAGTTTCTCAAAGTCAATATCGAGCATGTTATCCTCGGGCCACACCGCCTTACAGCCATTCGTGGTGTTGCCATCATAGAATCCTTCGGGGGTGATGGTGAGCGGTATCTCATACTCGTAGTAGTTGCTCCTGTAATCTGAGCCGAGGCGCACGAATACCGACATCTCGCCATCCTCCACCTCATTGACAGCCTCAACGAGGTTCTCGGCGTGGATATACATCTGTATGTGCTCATACTTGCGCAGGTCGAGGTTGGTCTTGTTGTATACGGCACGTGCCTCATTGGGTTCGAGGCCAGTGATCTGCAGGCTCATCGCCTGCTCGTTGTCCTGACGGAGCTGGGGCTGCGAGGGGTCGAGCACACGTGAGATGCCGGGAGGCATGGTATAGTTGACGGGCTTGCGGTCGCCATTCTCCTCGATGTTGACCGAAGCAACGACCATGTTGCCGCTCATCTTGGGGGCTTTGTTGAGGGCCGAGTAGATGGGCTGGTCGTAGCTGCGCCAGGTGCCGCGGATAAGCTCCATGGTGGCGAGGCGCACGATGACGGGCTCGCTGAAGCCGGTCATGTAGATACGCATGAAGCGCAGCGAGGTGAAGTCGCGGATGCTGCCCACGATCTTCTCGTAGTTGTCGATGGGCACGCGGAACTTATACCAGTTGACGCTCTCGGTGTTGCCGTTGCGCAGCTTGGTGCGGTAGGTGCGCATGTCGGTGATGTGGTTGCGGCCCACCACCATGTCCTGTGGGCGCAACGACACGCGGTACTCGAAGTACTTCTCATACTCGTCGAGCGTGTAGTCCTGGTTGATGTCCTCCACGTCGGGCGTGGTCTTGGCGCTCTTGTCGTAGTTGTTGGTGCTGGCCTCCGATGAGGGTGAGTTGCCCTCGGTATTGTTGAATCGCTTGTAGCGGTCGAGGATGGAGAGCTGCTGCTCGTCGTAGTCGTCGCCACGGAAGTAGTGGTAGGTGTCGCCGGCGGGGTCGGCCTTGATGCGCTCGTACACCTCGGGACTGACGCGGCCCTGGATGTCGGCGAGGTAGTTCATGTAGGTGGGGAACGATAACTCCTCCTCGCTGCTCAGTCCGTTGAGACCCACGTCCTGCTTGGCGCGGTTGGCGCTGGTGTTGTCGAAGGCATAGACGAGGCTGGCCGCCGTGGGCACGCGGCCCCACTGGGTCTCCACGTAGCTGCCCTGCACGTCGGTCACGGGCATACCGTTCTCGTAGAACTTCTTGCCGTCCTTGAGCACGTCCTCGCTCACCTCACCGAGGTTGATGTACATGTCGCCACCGCGGGCTTCGGGGTTGTAGATGAAGGGGTCGAGCATCCAGAACTCGATGTACTCGATGTTGGCACTCTCAAAGTCGGTGGTCGTAAGCTGGCGCATGATACCGCCCCAGCGCTCCTTGGGACGACGCAGCTTGCCCTCGGGGGTGAGGTCGGTGTCGAGGTTGGAGGGGCCACGCTCGTCGGGGTAGTAGGCGAGGTTGAGCACCGAGAGGGTCGACGACTCGCCGTAGGTGCTCTCCTTGTTGGGGTAGAGCTCGCGCTCGTAGACCTCAC
>JAZKYH010000076.1:0-75942 GCA_045612065.1 Bacteroidaceae bacterium | reverse complement strand
CCGAAGAGAAAGAGCCGCAAATAGGCGGCGATGGTCTGTTTGAAGAGCCTGCCAGTTTTGACCCCAACTCTAGTTATGATATCAGTTTCGCCGATGCATATGATGTTCAAATTACTTGGCCTTCAGACTTTGATGGCGATTGTGATGAAGAAAGAGCTTTATAAATGTGCTAATTGCCACCATCGCGGGGATGCATAGAACACTGACTAAAACGGGCGATTTGGGCAGTTCGCTCAATTTCGGGTAGTTTTTGGGTGGTTTTTGACATAAAAATGACCGACTGGCTGCCCAGTCGGTCATTGTAAATCGTTGATATTTAGGTGTTAAACCTTTTTCGGCCCATTAATACTCCTCTTCATCAAAGAAAGAGCCTTCCAAATCAGAAGATGGAAGGCTCCTTTTTTTTGCTTATCACAGTGCTGAATAGCAACGATTATTTTACGGGGATCTTGTCGATACGCGCTTGGTGACGGCCTCCTTCGAACTCGGTGTTGAAGAACTCCTCCATGATGGCTGCAGCTGTAGTGGTGTCGATGAAGCGACCGGGCATCACGAGCACATTGGCATCGTTGTGAAGGCGGGTCATATGAGAAATCTCGGGTGACCAACATAATGCGGCGCGTATGCCTTGATGCTTGTTGAGTGTCATAGAGATTCCCTCTCCGCTGCCACAAATGCCAATGCCAGGGTAGCATTCTCCGCTCTCTACTGCTTCGGCTAAGGGGTGAGCGAAATCGGCATAGTCGCAACTATCTGTGCTATAGGTGCCGAAATCCTTATACTCCCAGCCTTTGGCTTCGAGCCATTGCTTTACGTATTCCTTTAGTTCGTAGCCTGCATGGTCGCAAGCAAGACCTATTTTTTTCATTTTTTTATCAATATTAATAAGAGAGCTGGCGAGCTTGTGCACTCCAGCTCTCTCTCTTGTACTCTTAAAATTTAGAGCATTGCTTTTACTTGATTGTATACGTTCTCTGCAGTGAAACCAAGCTTCTCATCGAGCACTGTGTAGGGAGCTGAGAATCCAAAGCTTTCAAGACCCCATACCTTGCCTTCGTGTGCAGGAACAAGTCCTTGGAGGTTGACAGGAAGACCGGCCGTGAGACCAAACTTCTTCACACCTGCGGGCAATACCTGTGCCTGATACTCGGGGCACTGACTGCGGAACAAGCCTTCAGAGGGAACGCTCACGATGCGCACCTTTACACCATCGGCACGAAGCTTTTCGGCACCAGCTACAAGAGTAGATACCTCTGAACCTGAAGCCACGAGGATTACGTCGGGGTTCTCATCAGCACCAGCTACGATGTAAGCACCCTTGGCTGCCTGTGTGTAGTCGTTGCCCTCGGGGAGGTTCTTGATGTTCTGACGTGAGAGGATGAGGGCAGTAGGAGTCGTTGTGTTCTCCATAGCCAAGCGCCAGCACTCTGTGGTCTCCTCTGCATCGGCAGGACGGAGCACGAGCATTGAGTTATGTCCCTTATGGTTCTTGAGCTTCTCCATGAGGCGAATCTGTGCCTCTTGTTCTACGGGCTCGTGGGTAGGACCATCCTCACCTACGCGGAATGCGTCGTGTGTCCAGATGAACTTCACGGGGAGTTCCATGAGGGCAGCCATACGTACGGCGGGCTTCATGTAGTCAGAGAATACGAAGAAGGTACCGCAAGCTGCGATAACACCTCCGTGGAGAGCCATACCAATACAGCAGCAAGCCATGGTGAGCTCTGCTACGCCAGCTTGGAAGAAGGCACCGCTGAAGTCTCCCTTCACGAGTGCATGAGTCTTCTTGAGGAAGCCGTCAGTCTTATCTGAATTAGAGAGGTCGGCTGAGGCAACAATCATGTTTTCTACCTGTGTGGCGAGAACGCCGAGTACGGCTGCAGATGCGTTACGAGTTGCATCGTTGGCCTTCTGCTGTACAGCGCTCCAGTCAATCTGAGGAGCTTTTCCGGCAAACCATTCGGCCATCTTTACTGCGAGGTCGGGATTTTGTGCAGCCCAAGCAGCCTTGGCTGCATACTTCTCGGCTACAATCTTCTCGAGTTCTGCAGCACGCTTAGCGTAGAGCTCCTGTACTTCGGGGAAGATTTGGAATGGGTTCTCGGGGTTACCACCGAGGTTGTTGATGGTGTTCTTGAATGCATCACCGCCAAGAGGAGCGCCGTGTGTAGCGCAGTTGCTCTCATAGCTGCTTCCGTCGGCTTTGAGGGCGCCCTTACCCATGATGGTTGTACCGATGATGAGGGTGGGGCGTTCTTTCTCGGCCTTAGCCTCGGTGAGTGCTGCGCGTATCTCATCAGCATCGTTACCGTTGATGGTGATTACCTTCCAGTTCCAAGCCTCGTACTTCTTGGCTACATCTTCGCATGTCACTTCGTGGCATGTGGTAGAGAGCTGGATGTCGTTGCTGTCGTAGAACATGATGAGGTTATCCAAACCGAGGTGACCGGCGATACGGCCTGCACCCTGTGAGATTTCCTCTTGGATACCACCGTCAGAGATGTATGCATAGATGGTCTGTCCCATTACGTCGCCCAAGCGAGCCTTGAGGAACTTGGCTGCGATGGCTGCACCAACGGCGAAGGTGTGGCCTTGGCCAAGAGGACCAGATGTGTTTTCGATACCACGAGCGAGGTCAACCTCGGGATGTCCAGGTGTGGGGCTTCCCCATTGACGGAGCTGTGCGAGCTCGTCAAGAGTGAACTTGCCTGTCAATGCCAACTGAGCGTAGAGCATGGGAGCCATGTGACCAGGGTCGAGGAAGAAGCGGTCGCGACCCTCCCAATAGGGATTCTTGGGGTCGTATTCGAGGAACTCGCTATAAAGCACGTTGATGAAGTCGGCACCGCCCATGGCACCACCGGGGTGACCAGACTTAGCCTTTTCTACCATTGAAGCAGCAAGGATACGAATGTTGTCCGCTGCTCTGTTCATAAGCTTCTTGTCATTCATGATTTATGATATTTGTGAGTTATAAATAGTTGTTCTATAGTTGGTTGGATGTGGTGTGCGGCCAAGTGTGGTGTGAGTGCACGCCTTTCCGAATGTAAAGATACGGTTATTTTTTTGTATTTTCCTACTTATTGACCTGTTTTCTAACATGTTTTATTCTGTCTTTGCATTATAAAACAAAAAGCCATCCGCAAGGAATGGCTTTTCTGTTTGTCAATATAGTCTTTTTATTACTTCTTCTTGTTTTTCTCGTGACGTGCGTTAAGGCCATCGATAACCTCTTGGGTGATATTCATCGCATTGTCGATGTAGAGGATATTGTCACCGATGCGGCTGAGGATGATGTTGTATCCGTGTGTCTTGTTGTAGTCGTTGATGTATGCGTTGATAGAGTCGCGGAAGAGCACGCTGTTCTTGTTGTTCTCAACTGCGAGTTCGCTGGTCAAGCGCTCTGACGTAGCTTCCAACTCCTCGCGCTTCTTGAGGATGCGGTTCTGCTCGGCCTCGGCACGCTCACGGGTTGCGAATGCATTGTTGCTGAGCTTGCGCTCGAACTCCTCGTAATCGCTCTGCAAAGCTTTTGCCTTCTCGTTGAGAGTAGCGCGTACGCTCTCTTCCTTACGTATCATCTCGTCGTTGAGCTCAATCCACAAGTTGTAGTTGATGAGCAAGGTGTCGATGTCTACATAGGCAACTTTAAGTGCTGCACCATTGTATGCTACGGGAGCAGCAGCAGGAGCCTGCTGAGGTGCTTGAACGCATTGTGTGAATGTCAGTGTTGCGATGGTTGCGCAGAGGGCGCAGATGATAGTTTTGATACTCTTCATTGTTTGTTTCTTGTTTTTATTTACTATTCGTTTGTTTCGTTTCGTCGGCTTTCCTTCACTGCCATGCGGTTTTCGCGTCGTGCCTGTTTGTCTTGTGTCTGTGCACTGGTGATGCCTTGTCGGCGAAGGTGCTTGTTGCCACACACGTGAGTGTTGGGGAATCGTCCGCCTTTCTTTATGAGAATGGTAACACTCATTAACACCATGCAGGCTGCAATTATTAGCAGAGAAATTAGGAATAAACGTACCATTTTCTTACTTTTGCAACTCGTCTTTGTATTTGCGGTGCAAAGATACAACAAACTGCTGAATTAAACTTGATTTGCGAGTAACTTTTTGTTTTTTTAATATAAACAATTCCAATATAAGACCAATATGAACGTAAAAGATTTGACCCCTAAAGCCCTTTTCGGCTATTTTGAAGAGATTTGCGGTATTCCTCACCCCTCGAAGCATGAGGAGAAAATCAGTGCTTGGCTGCGCCAGTTCGGCGAGTCGCGCGGCTTGGCTACCAAGGTGGATGAGGCTGGCAACGTGGTTATCAGCAAGCCCGCTACGGCTGGCATGGAGAATTGCAAGACCATCATCCTGCAGTCGCACATGGATATGGTGTGCGAGTGCAACAAGGGTGTGAACCACGACTTTATGACCGACCCCATCCGCCTTGTCGTGGATGGCGAGTGGCTCAAGGCCGATGGCACTACGCTTGGTGCCGACAATGGTGTGGGTATGGCTGCTGCGCTTGCCGTGCTCACCGACGAGACCATCAAGCACGGCCCCATCGAGTGTGTGTTTACGGTAGATGAGGAGACGGGTCTCACGGGTGCCAATGCCATGCAGGCGGGCTTCATGAATGGCGATATCCTGCTCAACCTCGACTCTGAGGACGAGGGCGAAATCTTCATCGGCTGTGCCGGTGGTGTGCGCACCGACGCTGCTTTCAAGTATAGCGAAGTGGCTGTGCCCGAGGGTTACTTCTTCTTCAAGGTCACCGTCGACAATCTCCTCGGCGGTCACAGCGGCGACGACATCAACAAGGGTCACGCCAATGCCAACAAGGTGCTCAACCGCTTCCTCTGCACTGCTGCCGAGAAGTACGACCTCTACCTCTCTTATCTCGAGGGAGGCAACAAGCACAACGCCATTCCCCGCGAGGCATGTGCCCTTTGTGCCGTGCCCTGGAAGGATAAGGAGAGCGTGCGCGTAGACTTCAACGTATTTGCCTCTGAGGTCGAGGCCGAGTATGCGGCCATCGAGACCAAGGCGCGCTTCACCATGGAGTCGGCCGATGCCGTGGCTACGGCGATGGACAAGGATACGATGCAGCGTCTCTTGCGTGCCCTTCACGGCGTGTTCAACGGCGTGTTTGCCATGAGCAACGATGTGCCTGGCTTGGTGGAGACCTCGAGCAACCTCGCTTCGGTGCGTATGGCCGATGATGAGGTGAAGATTGTACTCTCACAACGCAGTTCGTCGGCTTCGGGCAAGAAGGATGTGGCCGACACGGTGCGTGCCATCTTCGAACTCGCTGGTGCCGAGGTTGAGGTAGGAGAGGGCTACCCCGGTTGGAAGCCCAATGCCAAGTCTGAGATTCTGCAGATTGCTCAGGCTACCTACAAGGAACTCTTCGGCAAGGAGCCCAAAGTGAAGGCCATCCACGCGGGTCTCGAGTGCGGACTCTTCTTGGAGAAGTATCCTCACTTGGATATGATTTCGTTCGGCCCCACGATGCGTGGCGTGCACTCACCCGACGAACGCTTGCTCATCCCCACCGTGGAACTGTGGTGGAAGCACCTCGTAGCGGTGCTTGAGAATGCTCCGAAGAAGTAATTTTAGATTGTTCTTTATATCGAAATGGCGGATACTACGTGTAGTGTCCGCCATTTTTCTTTGTTGTAATGCAGGAGGTGTATGAAATCTTGGAGATAATATAGCAGTTGTCAAATCGCTCAGATTCTCAGCGTAATTGTCATCCAGACGATAGGAAGGATCTTGCGCAGGGCCGACGCGGTATGAAAGCGTCGGTTGCGACGAAGGAAGCTTCAGCTTCCCCGAGGAGTTTTCTCCAAGATACGTTCGCGAGATTCTTTGCTTTGCTCAGAATGACAAACTATGTTTGGGACAACATTATATTATCGCTAGAATTTTACTCTCCGTCACGATACTCCAAGATGTCGCCCGGCTGGCAGTCGAGGGCTTTACAGATGGCATCGAGTGTGGAGAAGCGGATGGCGCGGGCCTTTCCTGTCTTCAAGATAGAGAGATTGGCAGCGGTGATACCCACCTTTTCAGCCAGTTCGCCCGAGGTCATTTTGCGCTTGGCCAGCATTACATCTACATTTACTATGATTGACATTGTATGCTTGTTCTTTAAGGTTTTACATAGTGGGTTAACGAATCACACAGTCAAGCGGTTCTCTTCGCTCAAGCGAACGCCTGCCGAATAAATCATAGCAATGCCGATGAGGAGAAGAGGGGTAAAGAATGTGTTGGGATAGACCATAAAGAGTGGGGCACCATAGATTATGGGGAAGTTATTAGCACATAAGCTTGATAGAAAATAGACGGGTGCTACCCACCATATCATATTAGCGTTACGCTTTGAGAAAAATTCGCCGCATTTGATTGACTTGATGGAGTTGACCATAAACACCATGGTGAGTATATTTATTGTAAGGCCAAAGACAACGTACCCGATGAGGATAAGTACTTTCCATGCATACCACTCTTCGTCCCATTTTCCTGAAGGACCGCCTCCTATGCCCACAGCATATCCTGCTTTTGCCAATAATAGCAGTATGTTTAACACTCCGAAAAAGATTACAAAACCGGTAACTACCGACATTCGTTTTGAAAGATTTGTTTTCATAATTCAATAAGTTTTTATCGTTTAACGATGCAAAGGTAATTGGTTTTTATCGAAAAACAATAAAATATGCTAATCTTTTTATATTTTTAACAAAGAGACGCTGATGGAAGAATCGTGGCTGGAGGGCGCACAGAAGAAGTGAATTCTTCTCTTCTGTGGAAACAATACGAAGGCGTGCATTTACTACACGAACTAATGGATGTTACTGATATCATCTGCCGAAGTGTCGCCGGTGTGTTTTAGCATCTTATAATTCAGTGAGTTAATGGCGACACTTTATGCCCAGACTTTGGAGTTGGTGAGTGTAGGCAAACAGAAAGGTATAATGCAATCTCTTGTAAGGTGCTGGCTCAAGAATACTGGAGATGCTTTTTATAGTTCGCTTCGCTAATTTGGATAGAGAGAATTGTGCGTATGATGGCGACAATACACGCGACTGGTCGCCACCATACGCCCGTATGGTGGGCAGCATACGCGTGTATGCTCGCCATCGTTCAATAGTAAATGGCTGTGAAAACTAGTAGAAATATCGCAAGAGTAAGATAAAAAACGGCTCCATAAAGAAACCGTGATACTGCCAGTCGGTTTTGTTCGTGATGTGCGGAGAAGTGTCGCCATTAAGTATTTGATTATAATGATGATATCATATCTTGGCGACACTTCGGCGCTTCGTTAGGCAAAAGCCTAACTATTCGCTTCATCTCCTTCGCAGAGAAAGAGAAGAGGGCACTCCCCGATGGGTGTGCCCTCTTTCTCTTATTCTAGATCCAACTTTCGCTTAGTCGAGTTTCAGCACGGCGAGGAACGCCTTCTGCGGCACCTCAACGTTACCGATTTGCTTCATGCGCTTCTTACCCTTCTTCTGCTTCTCGAGGAGTTTGCGCTTACGCGACACGTCACCACCGTAACACTTGGCCGTCACGTCCTTGCGCACCTGCTTGACGGTCTCGCGGGCGATAATCTTACCACCGATGGCCGCTTGGATGGCGATGTCGAACTGCTGACGTGGGATGAGTTCCTTGAGTTTCTCACACATGCGGCGACCGAAGTCGTAGGCATTGTCGATGTGGGTGAGGGTAGAGAGGGCATCCACGGGCTCGCCATTGAGCAGGATGTCGAGTTTCACCAACTTCGAGGGACGGAACCCTGCGGGGTGATAGTCGAACGAGGCATAGCCCTTCGAGATGCTCTTGAGTTTGTCGTAGAAGTCAATCACGATTTCGCCCAGTGGCATCATATAGTGTATCTCCACGCGGTTGCCCGAGATATACTCCTGCTTCACCAGTTCGCCGCGCTTGCCGAGGCAGAGCGTCATGATGGGCCCGATGTAGTCGGTAGTGGTGATGACCGAAGCCTTGATGTAGGGCTCTTCGATGTGGTCGATGAGTGTCACGTCGGGCATGCCACCGGGGTTGTGTACCTCGATGCATTCGCCATGCTTGTCGTAGACGTTGTACGATACGTTGGGCACGGTGGTGATGACGCTCATGTCGAACTCGCGGTCGAGACGCTCCTGCACAATCTCCATGTGGAGCAGCCCGAGGAAGCCGCAACGGAAGCCGAATCCCAAGGCCAATGATGACTCGGGGAAGAACGAGAGCGAAGCATCGTTGAGTTGCAACTTTTCGAGCGAAGCGCGCAAGTCCTCATAGTCCTCGGCATCGATGGGATATACGCCGGCAAACACCATGGGCTTGCTCTCCTCGAAGCCCGCGATGGCCTCTGAGCAGCCACCCTTGACATGGGTGATGGTGTCGCCCACCTTCACCTCCGTAGAGGTCTTGATGCCCGAGATGATATAACCTACGTTACCCGCCTTCAACTCCTTTTGGGGCACCATATCCATCTTGAGCACACCGATTTCGTCGGCATCGTACTCCTTGCCCGTGTTGAAGAACTTCACCATGTCGCCCTGGCGGATGGTGCCGTTGAGTATCTTGAAGTAGGCGATGATACCGCGGAACGAGTTGAACACCGAGTCGAAGATGAGGCACTGCAGCGGAGCGTTCTCGTCGCCCACGGGAGCGGGGATGCGCTCGATGACGGCTGCCAACACATCCTCAACGCCGAGGCCCGTCTTGCCCGATGCGCGGATAATCTCCTCACGCTTGCAGCCGAGGAGTTCGATGATTTCGTCCTCCACCTTTTCGGGCTCGGCACTGGGCATGTCGCACTTGTTGATGACGGGGATGATTTCCAGGTCGTGCTCGATGGCCATGTAGAGGTTCGAGATAGTCTGTGCCTGCACACCCTGCGAAGCGTCCACCACGAGCAGTGCGCCCTCGCATGCCGCGATAGAGCGTGACACCTCGTAGGAGAAGTCCACGTGTCCCGGTGTGTCGATGAGGTTGAGCACATACTTCTCGCCCTGGTAGGTATACTCCATCTGTATGGCGTGGCTCTTGATGGTGATGCCGCGCTCCTTCTCGAGGTCCATGTCGTCGAGCATCTGGCCCTCGGTGACCTTGATAGTGTTGGTGAACTCAAGCAGACGGTCGGCAAGGGTCGACTTACCGTGGTCGATGTGTGCAATGATGCAGAAGTTTCTGATGTGCTTCATTATACTATATAGGTGTACTTATTCTAATAAAGTGCGAAGGTACGAAAAAAGCGCGAGAAAACAACGCTTGCATTGGGTTTTTTTCAGCGTCGACGCAGAGCATTGGCTTCGGTTGCGGCGGCAACGAGGTATAATAGTATCGGTTGCAACGAAGAAAACCTGAGTTTTCCGAGGAGCGTTGCTTGCAACTTACGATTGCTTTTACTCCCCTCCGTGTTAAAAAAGTGTAAAAATAACTTTTATTCCATTAAAAAATAGTACCTTTGCGGAATTGTTGCGGATTTAGAGGCAGTATTTCGCTGAAAATGTGCGCATGGAATGAATTATAAATTTACATAAAATAAGAGTTTATGAAAAAAGGAAAGTTTGTTTGCGGAGCAGCATTTGCCTTGGGTATGATGCTCGTTTCGTGTTCCCAAATCTCAGATTTTGAGGAACTCCCCGTGAAAGAGGAACAAGGATTGTTGTCGTTGAAATTGAATGCGGATGCTGGCTTTGTTAGTACCCGTGCGGTTGTGGAGTCTTCTTACAATAACGTGGACAACTACACCGTGGTAGTGACAGATAAGGACGGTGTGGAAAAAATGAGATGCAAAGGTTCGGAAGTGGCCTCTAAGATGCCGTTGACACTGAGCCTCGGAAGTTACAGCGTGCAGGCTTTCTATGGAACCGAACATGCCTGTTCGCGCGACGCGTTCTACGTTTATGGTGAAACTTATGGTACTATCACTGCCAACAAGACCGAAACTGCAGATGTAGTATGTACACCCACATGTGGACGTATTGCCGTTAACTTCGATAGCAGCATGTCGGATTATTATAGCGATTACAAGGTGACATTCTCTGGCACCGAGGCAATGGGCTCTGAAAGCATTGACTGGCTGAAGGGTGACTCGGAGCCTTGGTATGTGAAGCTGAACGAAAACGGTGAGACCGTATCCTTCGCTATCACCACCACCGCTAAGGACGAGTATGTCAACAACGAACAGCAGGGAGATGTGAAGAAAGGTTCATTCAAGCTGAATAGAAACAAGGCTTACAAGATGAATATCTCTGCCAACTATACACCTACCAACTTGGGCGACATCAAGATTTCCATCACCATCGATGAGAGAACCAATGACAAGCCTGTAGATATCGAGGTGCCCATTGAGTGGACTTAATCTAGCTTTGAACTTTAATCTATACAGTAGATTCCCATAAAATTGATTACCTATATTAAAGTATAAAAAAGAATTATGAATATTTCTAAATTTATATTGGTGGGTTCCTTCGCTGGTCTCGTTCTCGCTTCTTGCGTAAACGAAGATTTCCCCACAACAGAAACGGGTACTATGTCATTGAATGTTGATAAGGTTACCCCCAGTGCTACACGTGCTGTAGAGACAGCGGATTTCCCTGTTGCGATTTATTCACTGAGCAACAATCAGACCATCGCTTCTTATAACAGAGCAGACCAGGTTCCTACAAAGATAAAGATGAACACTGGCATGTATTATGCTGAGGCTCACACTCCTGGCGAATTTGAAAAGTTTATGGATGCTCCATATTATGCAGGATGTGATACTTTTGAAATCTTGCAGAATATCAACACCATCTCAAACGTCGTTTGTCGTATGGCTAACGGTTGCATCACCGTTCGTTTCAGTGACGACTTTATGCAGACCTTTACCACTTGGGAAGTGTCAATTGATGATGGCTCTAAGACTGCAATCATCTATACCTACGTGAAAGATGGCTTGCTCCCCGCTCCCAAGTACATTCGTTTCGAGGACAACGTGAAGATGCTCAACGTGAAATTCTTTGGTATGACAGCTAAGGGTAATCGTATCAGCACCGCAAGCGTTCTTACCAAGAAGCAGGCAACCGAACAGTACGACAGCGACAACGAATGCTTCTCGGGTGGTGACTGCATCGTCGTGAACTTCAGACCCGTTGAAAGCACTGATAACGATGTTACTGGCATTAAGATTACGGCAAACATCACATTCGAGGAGAGCGAAGAAAACTTCGAAATGGAAGTTGAGGACAATATCACCTCTGGTGGTAGCGGTAGCGATGACAACGAGAATGTAGGCGGTGGCGATAGCGATGCTATCACATTGAATCTCCCTGAGGATATGGTTGTGTCTATTGATACAGACCCCGCTTTGGGTAACACTTACATTGCTGCAGAGCATGGTATCAAGAGCATCAAGGTAAAGATGAACTCTACAAGCGATGCCATGATGGGTTCGTTGGCCGACTTGGCTGGTAACTTTGAGGGTGTAGACTTCGCTGCTGGTGCCGAGGTTGTTGATAACCGAAATATGGTCGATTTGTTCAGCGAATTGGGACAAACCTTGTCAGTGCCTTCAGAGGGTGACTTGGAATACACCTTCCCCATTGGTAACTTCTTTACCTTGTTGACCGTTTTGCCTGGTGAGCATAGCTTCACTTTGACCATCACCGATATGCAAGGTAACACCAAGAATGGCTCACTCGTGCTGACCGTAAAATAAACAATAACTTCTGTTATAATAAAAAGATACGATAGAATATGAAAAAGATTCAATATATATTATCTTTCCTATTGCTCGCAGTCTTGGTGGTGTCATGTAGCCAAGATGTGGATGTTGATGAAGCGCGTCAAGGTTATTTGTCATTGAGCATCAATTCATTGACGTCAACGCACTCTCCCGGTGAAACACGCTCGGCTGTTCCTGAAGACTATGATGCAAAGACACTGTACGTTGAGATTTTAGATGCGAATGGTACCATCATAAAGAGTACTGAGGATTTTGCAGCGGATGAAGAGTTCCAAGGAAATATCCTGTTGGAATCAGGCGTTTACACCATCGTTGCACACTCTGCCAATTGGGATGGTGAGGCTTCGGCTTTCGACGCTCCCTTCTACTACGGTAGAACAACGGTAGAGGTTAAGCCCAAAAGTTTGGTGACTGCAACTTTGACCTGTACTTTGGCAAACGTAAAGGTGACTGTAAACTACGACCAGTCTTTCATCACAAACTTTAAGTCGGCAGTGACTACCGTAACCTCTTCTTTGGCTGAGGTTATGCCTCTCGGTTTCGTGATGAATGAAACCACTCAAGCGGGTTATATCCCTGCAGGTGACTTTGAGGCAAAGTTGGATGTCGTGAACATGAATGATAAGAGCTTCTCACTTACACGTAGCTTTACCGATGTGAAAGCACGTGACCATTACATCTTGAACTTCAAGTTGGCTGACGAAGGAAACTTGGGTGATGGCCTCACGGGTGGTGTGCAGGTAGAGGTTGACGAGAGCACCAATACTTACACCTTCACATTCGAAGTTCCGAGAAAGAGCGCTATCGCTGTGGTTACACGTGCTGCTAATGCTTGGAGCAACTTCGCTATGCTTAATGCTTCTGTTACAGCAAAGACTGAGACTTTCAAGAACTCAGGACTGAAGATCCAGTGGAGAGTGAAGAATGCTGCTGAGTGGAACGAGATTGCTTACGGAACATTCACTTTGGACGGTTCAGACAACATTGCTACAACTTTGAAGGGATTGACTCCTAATACCTCTTATGAATATCGTCTTTGTTATGTAGATGGTGATACTGAGGTGGTTAGTGACCCCGTAGCATTCACTACCGAACAGCAGATTGCCCTCTACAATGGTGGCTTTGAATATTGGTGGATGGATGGTAAGGTTGCCTATGCCAATGAGCAGGGTAAATCATACTGGGATACCAGTAATAAGGGTGCTACCACAGTAGGTGATAGCAATACTTCAGAGACTACCAATCCCGTACACAGCGGTAGCAAGGCTGCCAAGTTGGAGTCAAAATATATTGTGATCAAGTTTGCTGCTGCCAGCTTGTATACCGGTACATTTGGTGAGTTGGTAGGAACCAGTGGTGCAAAACTGAATTGGGGTGTTCCCTTCACAGCTCGTCCTACAGCATTGAAGGGTTGGATGCAGTATGCTCCAGTGAATATTGCAACATCCGGTAGCAAGGGCTACAGCTCTTCAGCACCGAGTGAGGCTCCTGGCCGTGGCGAACCCGACGTATGCGGTATGTATTGTGCCCTTCTGTCTGAGGCTTTGAAGGTTGACAATACGGATATGAGCACCTTCCCCGATTGGGAGAATGACCCCCGCGTGATTGCTTATGGCTCTCTGCCTGATGAGCAGAACGTAAATAGCAACGGTCAGTGGAAAGAGGTGAATATCCCCTTGGTGTATAATGACTTGAATCGCAAGCCCACTCACTTGCTCGTAGTATTCTCGGCAAGTAAGTATGGTGACTACTTCCATGGAGGTGTTGGTAGTACACTTTATGTCGACGACTTCTCGCTCGAATATGGTGACACTCCTGTTGTGAAATAAAATGCTGTAAAAAGACGTAAATGATATGTTAAAAACATACCGTACGGCATTGGCCGGAGGACTCTTGATACTTATAACAAGTGTCGCGTCTGCTCGGGAGGTGTGCAATAGCACACCACCTCCCGTAGGCCAAT
This sequence comes from Bacteroidaceae bacterium, assembly GCA_045612065.1. Classification (GTDB taxonomy): domain Bacteria; phylum Bacteroidota; class Bacteroidia; order Bacteroidales; family Bacteroidaceae; genus UBA1189. The sequence goes on along the minus strand of JAZKYH010000076.1, from coordinate 62,243 downwards.
CGCCATTACTGGAGATAGCAACTACTCCTCCTTCCGCTGATAATCAAGTTAGCAAGAAGGTTGAATCTTATGTAACTCAGCGAGGTATGATACGTCGTGATGCAACCAAAGCCCTCTTCATTCCAAGAGGGCAATGGTTTTTAGGCGGTCAGGTAGGATGGAATCAGTGGAATAATGATAACCTGAACTATATCTTGCTTGATAACCTCAACTTCGAGGGACATTCCTTTACTGCTGGTCCCTATTTGGGCTATTTCTTTGCTAAGAACATGGCGGTTGGTTGCAGATTCTCGTACAAGCGCAACTACATCAACATGGATGAGGTTGGCTTGGGAATGGGTGAAGGACTATCCTTCTCGCTGAATGATTTCTACAATCTGCAGCATAGCTACAAGAATTCTTTATTTTTACGTTCATATATTCCCATCGGTGAGAGCAAGATTTTTGGTCTCTTTGGTGAGTTTCAGCTCAATTATACCTTCTCTGAGGGTAAGAATAGCATAGGCAAGGAAGAACAGCAGACTGGAGTGTATAACAACAACCATTCTTTGGGCCTTGGCTTAGGTGGTGGTATGGTGGTGTTTCTCACTGACTTTGCTGCGGCCGAGGTGATGCTGAACGTCGGTGGCTATGACTTCAAGTGGGGCTATCAGAGCATAAAGGACCTTGATGCAATAAATAAAGGAAACTTAAGCAGTTCTGGCGGAAACTTTAAGATAGACCTCTTTAGTATCAAATTTGGTATGACATTCTATCTATGAGAATCTGGTGTAGGTTACTTTGGATGGTCATAACTTTCTTGTTTGTTGCTTGTAACATGAAGAAAGAAACTCCAGCTCCTGTTGAGTTGGGAGTCCCTTTTGGTTCACAAAGCAACAGCACGAACCACTCTTCTTCTACGATAGTGGACGATTCTGTTGTGGCAGCTGTCTGCGCGGACGATATGGTTGATTCGGCCTTTTCGCGTAGCAAAGAGGTTGCTGTAGCGGAACCTGTGTCCAAATCAAATGTAAACCACCAGAAGTTGGCAACTAAAACCTCAGAAGAGACCTTAATGTCCAATAGAAATAAGGTGGTGCCTACGATATCAGATAAATCCTTGAATCTGGCGGATAGTCTCAATACAATAACTCCAAGTGTGGAGGGTAAAATGGAGACCGTTGATGTCATTGATACCATAAACCTTATTGATGAAAATATAGCAACAGAAGAATTGTTGAGCGATTCTCTAGTGGCTGACCTTAAAGAACAAGGTGCTGACAGCTTGGATTATGTGAGTGATACGCTCTTCGTACAATCTTCCGTTGTGAATCAAGTTTTAGAGGAGAGTTCCGATACGTGCTTGTCAGAGAACAAAATAGACCAGGCAATCGAAGATTATATCGTTCAACGAGGATTGATACATCGCGAAGCAAACAAATCTCTTTTCATTCCGAAGGGACAGTGGATATTTGGCGGTCAGGTAGGATGGAATCAGTGGGACAACGAGAACGTAAGTTATCTTTTGCTTGAAAACCTGAGTTTCGAGGGACACTCCTTCTCGGCTGGCCCTTACCTCGGCTACGCTTTTGCCAAGAATATGGCGGTAGGATGTCGCTTTTCATATAAGCGTGGCTATCTTAACGTCGATGAGGTGGGCTTAGGTTTAGGGGATGGCCTTTCTCTGGCACTGACTGATTTTTATAGTTTGTACCACAGCTATAAAAGTTCGCTGTTCTTGCGCTCGTATATGCCCATCGGTGAGAGTAAGGTCTTTGGTCTCTTTGGTGAGTTGCAGCTCAATCATAACTTTACGGAGGGTAAGTGCAGTGTAGGACGTGATGAATTGTTGAGAGGTGTTTATGCTAATACCCATTCTTTAGGTCTTGGATTAGGTGGTGGCATGGTGGTATTTCTTACGGACTTTGCTGCAGCCGAGGTGATGCTGAATGTTGGTGGTTGCGACTTCAAGTGGGGCTATCAGAATATAAAAGAAATTGATAAGAAAGACAACGGACGTCTGAATAGTTCTAGTGCGGACTTCAGACTCGATCTTTTTAGTATTAAATTTGGGTTGACATTCTACTTATGAGAATACAATGTAGGATACTTTGGATGGCTATAACGCTATTGTTTGTAGCTTGCGACATTAAGGATGATTTTTCTGATCCAATAGTGTTGGGACAGATAACGGATTTCCAGGTCGAAGGACAATGTTCTGTTGATGGGGGCGGCTATGGAGCTCCCGTGATAGACAAAGATTCGCGTACTGTTACTTTGTACGTGAATGATACAGTAGATATTGCAAACTTGCATATTCTCAAGGTTGAAGTAGCTGGTGTAGGTCCCACAGGTATGCCTATGATAATTCCTGACGAAACTTCTTGTGGAAATGTAAATTTTCCTCAGCAGGGTTTTGTGGATTCTATAGGTGAACTAAATATTCGTATGGATTTTACTCGTCCAATAAAGTTTGTCCTGCGGACTTACCAAGATTATCTTTGGACTGTCGCTGTGCATCAAGTTGTTAAGCGTGATATTGTTGTAGACAATCAGGTGGGAGAACCTATCATTGATACCGATCAATGTAATGTGATTATATACGTTGGTCCGAATCAAAGCTTGAAGAATTTGAAGGTGCACAAGTTTTCTTTAGGTGGTGAGCATGGTAGTGTGAGTCCTGACCCTACTGAGAAGGATACGTATGATTTCTATAGTGCACGTCAGTTTAGTGTGACAACAGGATGGGGAACTACTGAGACTTGGACTGTTATGGTGCACAAGGTTGATTCTATCGTAGATTCAAAACCTGTAGTGGAGTCTACAGCCAATGCTTGGAGTACTTTTGCCTTTATCGAAGCATTCATTCCCGTCGAAGCTAAAGACTTTAAGAAAACAAGCTTGCGCATTGAATGGAAGACAGAATCTGCTGATTGGGAGAGCGATTCGTATGTAATGGATTATTACGAATTGAGTGTCGATAGCTTGAATGGTGTAAAAGCAACATTGAGAGATTTACTTCCTAATACTACTTATGAATACCGTTTGTGTTATGAAGAGGATAATGTGGAAGTCATAAGCAACACATATACTTTTACTACTGAAGAACAGACACCTCTTTACAACGGTGGATTTGAAAGTTGGTGGATGGATGGTAATATTGCTTACCCCAATGACTATAGGTTCTCATATTGGGATACAAGTAATCCTGGTAGTGCTTCGTTTGGAGGTAGTAATACTATTGATGTCACAAACCCTGTACATGGCGGTAGTAAGGCTGCTAAATTGGAATCAAAATATATCGTAATTAAGTTTGCAGCTGCCAGCTTGTATACCGGTTCATTTGGTCAACTCATGGGTACCAGTGGTGCCAAGTTGAATTGGGGAGTGCCTTTCGAGTCACGTCCAACGTCATTGAAGGGTTGGATGCAGTATGCTCCAGTAAATATTGCTACATCTGGAAACAAGGGATATAGCTCTTCTGCACCTAGTGAGGCTCCTGGTCGTGGAGAACCGGATGTATGCGGTATGTATTGCGCACTTCTATCCGAGGCTTTGGTTGTAGATAATACGGATATGAGCACTTTCCCCGATTGGGAGAACGACCCCCGCGTGATTGCGTATGGATCGTTGCCTGCTGAGCAAAATGTAGACAGTAAAGGAAAGTGGAAAAGAGTATCCATACCTTTGGTTTATAGGGATTTGAATAAGAAACCTACTCACTTGCTCGTTGTCTTCTCGGCAAGTAAGTATGGTGATTATTTCCATGGTGGTGAAGGTAGTACACTTTATGTGGATGACTTCTCACTTGAGTATGGTGACGAACCTTTAGTAAAGTAATTTATTGTGTTAGGACAAATGGTTAATATCAGACGATATACGATATTCGCATTCTTGCCTCTATTGATGATTGTATTATTGGGAGGATGTAGTCAAGAGGAGGTTCTATCTCCATCAAATGGTACATTACAGTTGAATATTGGGCACGTGTCTCAAGAAACCGAGACTCGTGCAACACCTTCGCAGTTAGGGAAGCCATTGGTAGATAGGTTCAACTTAAAAATACAGCGCATAGGAAGCGAGTACGCCTCTTATGATGGGATGTTCGTGGATAACGTAGAACTCAGTGTGGGTTCCTACAGTGTTATGGCTTACTATGGTGAGAATGTTGCTTTAGGTAAGGATTGCCCCTATTACGAGGGTGTAGTGACAGCAACTATCGAGGAAAATCAATCGACCTCTGTCACCATTCCTTGTCGTGTGTCCAATGCTTTGGTTTCTGTAGTCTTTGGTCGCGATGAAGAAGAAAAGGCTCGTTTCGATAAGTTCTATAAGGAATATGGATTCATGGTAAAAATTGGAAATCACTCGCTGGCTGTTGGAAATGATGAACCTGGACGTAGTATCTATTTCCCAGCTGGAAGCAGTCCTGTGCTGATTTTCTACGGCACCTTACGAGAAGATGATAGAGCTGTTTCATTGGAATTACAGTCTGATGACCTCCCAGCTCGTTTTGAAGCTTCCGACCATGCTATTGTGACACTCACTTTGCCCAATCCAGAAAGTTCTATGAACGTTAATGTTGCCAAAGTCGAAATAGAAACGGTTACCCTTGAAGAAACTATTCCTATTTCATGGCTCCCTGCTCCTATTGCTACTGCGCAACATTGCTATGATGGCGCAGGTTGTCTCGTTGGTACTGACGTAACCTTTTCTACTGCATATCCTGGAATGCAATGGCGTGCGGTAGTAACCAATGCTGAGGGTAAAGAGGTGCGCCGTGTTGAAGGAAGTGGTGAGCAGTCTTCTTCGTATAGTAGTTCTTCTTTATGGCCTTATCTGCCTTCAGGTGATTATAAGGCGACCTATTATATTGTACAGGATGGGACTGCAACAGAGGTAAATAATCGCTCTTTCAATGTGGGTAAGCCCGAACTGAAAATCGCTGTAGAGGGATATACCTCATATACCAAGTATTCAGAAGGTGATGTTGATGGGGCTAATGCATGTGCTCCCTATACGATATATTCACCATCAGTGTCACTCAATGTGAGTGAGTCTATCTTGTCGTGCGGTAGTTATGACTATTCTTTCGCCTACAACTATGCGGGTTCAGCAACGCAAGTTGCTGCAGGCAAGAATAGCTATTCGGTGGCTACTATAGAGAACCAAGCAGCAAGTGATAATCTCTATCGTTTAAGTGCCAGTGCAACGTTTGATGGCGTTTCGATCAGTGGATATAAAGATTTCCGCATCACGGGACTTCCTGTAACGTTTGCTCCTCCCAGTACGTCTAATGGATGGAGTAAATCCTCTGGCAGTGTTTCCTTCAATAGTGGAGATGCAAAGTTGGATGCAGGCGCAATTACCAATACTGGATTTGCCATTCCTTCTCAGACGACAGTCGTAATGGATTATAATGTTAAGGTTCGTGCTGGAGGATTCTATACCACGAATAAATTTACAATCACTATTGGCTCCGATGAGGTGTTTTCACAAAGCTTAAGGGGTGGACTCCTGTCTGAGAATACAAGTAACTACTCGGGTAGCAAGACTTATACGTCAAAATCTCAAACGACTACAATAAAGTGTAATAGTAGTAAATCATATACAAGCATCTATTCTCTATCTCTAAAATACAGCAAGTAAATGAAACGAATATTATATATCCTGTTAGGTGTTATAACTCTTTCCGCTTGTCAGCAATATGTGCAGCACGGGCAGGAAGAGTGCATACTCGAACTTTCTGTAGCTCGTGCTGATATGCCTGTGGTCGCTACACGTGCTATAGATGAAGACTTGGCCATCACGATCTTTGATGATAAGGGAAATGAATTCTTGAGCTATCCTGCAGGTGAGGTTCCAAGTAAGATAATCATGAAACCGGGATTGTTTGCAGTACGTGCATATACCGATAATCAGAATACATGGCATACTGCTAATGATGGTAAAGGTGAGGGATGCTACTATGCCAGCCAGTTGGTACAGATGGAGGCTGATTATCAAACACGTCTTACGATGTCAGTGCCTATGACTAATTATGCAGTTGGAGTAGAGTTGCCTGATTTGTTCGATGAATTGTTTACATCCTACCAACTTGCTCTGAAGAGTGGTAGCCGTGAGACAATTATTCGTGAAGGTGAAAAGGCCTATTTCAGTGTTGCTGATGGTGGGTTTACTTACACATTAAGTGCCACCAATACTGATGGTGTAACCTATTCCTATTCTCCAAAGTCTTTAACAGACGTGCAGATAGGAAAATGCTATCTTTTAACCTATTCATACGGCTTTGATGATGTGCCTATAGCCAAGGTAGACGTTTGTGAATAATAAAGAGAATGTAAATTGGAGCTGTCCTGGTTAACGGGAAGCTCCAATTTTCTATTAAGTAGCTCCATTGGGAAAGACGAGGCTTATGCATAAAATGTTCTTTATATTTTTTAAATAAAAATAAAATATCTACCTTTGGCGGGTGAAACTATTGATTTGCTCTTGCAAATCGACAAAACTTAAAACTATGTCAAATACTAATGGTAAGTTTAAGCGTTCGATGCGTCCCCTCGATGTATGGGCATTGGCATTGGGCGCGATTATCGGTTGGGGATGCTTCGTGCTTCCGGGCAATGCATTCCTTCCGAAGGCTGGCCCTCTGGGTACGGCGTTGGGTATGCTCATCGGAGCATTCTTGATTATCGTGATTGCGTTGAGTTACGGTTATCTTATCCGTAAGTTCCCTGTGAGTGGAGGTGAGTTCATCTACACCAAGGAGGCTATAGGAAAGCGCAATGCTTTTGTCTGTGGTTGGGGTATGATATTGGCTTACTGGAGCCTTATTCCACTCAATGCTACGGCATTGGCGCTTATTAGCCGCTATTTGTTCCCAGGTATCGTACAGGTTGGGAAATTGTATGAAGTTGCAGGTTGGGACGTGTATGCCGGTGAGGTGATATTAGCTTCAGCCTTCATCATTATCATGGCACTCATTAACATCAAGGGTATTAAGCAAGCTGCATGGTTGCAAACCGCTATTGCGCTTACACTGGTGGGTTGTATCTGCTTGATTTCATTTTTGGTAATGGGTAAGGCAGATTGGAGTAACCTTGCACCAGGGTTCCCCGAAGGAGTGAATTGGTGGAGTGGGGTGTTCAGTATCGTGGCTATGGCTCCTTGGGCATTCATCGGCTTCGACTGCATACCACAAAGTGCAGAGGAGTATAACTTCGACCACAAGAAGTCAACCCGTATCATGATATTGGCAATTCTCATTGCAGCCCTTCTCTATGTTGCAATGTGTACGGTAACAGCTGCGGGTCTCATGCCTTGGCAAGAGTTGCTCGATCTTGGACAGAACTGGGAGACTGGTTATGTGGTGCGCAATACATTCGGTCTCTTCGGTCTCGTATTTCTTGGTACAGCCATGTTCTGTGCCGTGGTATCGGGTATGAACGCGTTCTATATCTCAACCTCACGCCTTATGTACGCCATGGCTGATGAGGGCAGTTTGCCTGCATTCTTCAAGCAGATGTCTCCCAAGCACGGCACACCGCGCAATGCCATCCTTTTCACTATGGCTGCCAGTTTGTTTGCCCCCTGGTTTGGCCGTGAGATATTGCTGTGGATTGTCGATATGACTAGTGTTGGTGCAGCCATTGTTTTTGCCTATACTACCGCTTCTGCTGCTATTATGGCTCGTAAGGTGGGTGACACAAAGCAGGTGTGGATTGGCATTATTGGTTGCTTGTTCTCACTCTTCTTCCTTGCACTACTCATCATCCCCGGTATGCCGGGTTACCTCTCATTCCAGAGTCGTGTGATTTTGCTGGTGTGGATTGTCGTCGGATTTGCATTCTATTGGATGATACGTAAGAACTATGGAGAAGTACAACGAAAGAGAAAGCTATCTTCTCGATCTTGATAAGATGTTGGGGCCGAAGCTGCGCAAGAAATTGCCACGCTTCGCCATCAACTTTCTCAAACGTCGCCTTCATCAGGATGATATCAATGGTGTCATCATGTCGGTAGAGCAGTATAAAGGTGTGGGCTTCTTTGATGAAGCACTTAATTACCTTGATATAACTTACCGTACTCGCGGTGAAGAGAACTTGGACGCCAATAAAAAATACCTTTTCGTATGTAACCATCCGCTTGGAGGCCCTGAGGCTTTGATTATCGGTTCGGTTTTCCACCGCTTGTATGGCGAGGGGTTTCAGGTGCCCGTAACTCCCATCATGGCCAATTTGAAGCCTTTGGCAGAGTTCTTTACTCCAGTCAATAATCTCTCTTCAAGGCAGAGCCGCGACCTTGGAGAACGTATCGCTAAGATGTTTACATCAGACCAGCAGGTGGTGGTGTTCCCTGCCGGACTTTGTGCCAAGAAGGTCAAGGGCAAGGTTACCGAGATGCCTTGGAAGAAGATGTTTGTTACCCAAGCCCGCCGCTATGAACGTGATGTGGTGCCTGTACACATCTCTGGTCACAACTCACGATGGTATTTCTTCCTTAGTAAACTGAGCAGGTTCTTGGGCTTGAAGATAAATATCGGTATGCTCTACCTTGTGGACGAGCTCTTCAAGCAACGAGGTAATGAATTTGTCATCACCTTTGGTGAGCCCGTACCGTATACTACGTTTGATAAGTCAAAAAGTGACCGTGAGTGGGCTGCCGAGATGCAAGAGCGTGTGAAAGCCTTATCCGAGGGTAATGGCTGTGTACCCAATATGTAATATCAGTTATAATTGGGCGGTTTACAAAGTTCTATTTGTAGAATAATTCCTTCATGGTGATACCTGTGAAGTGTAAATAATGAATCTGTAAATAACAAATTAAGAATATGCTTCCCCCTATCATTCCCGCTGTAGATGTTGAGTTGCTCAAGAGCGAGCTCAACGAGAAAACTTTTCTCCGCACCACTAATCGTGGAGATAATGAAATCTATGTAGTGAACAATGAAACAGCTCCCAATGTGTTGCGTGAAATTGGTCGTTTACGCGAGGTTTCATTTCGTGCTGTAGGTGGTGGTAGTGGTACAGAGTGTGACCTCGACCACTTTGATCTTGAAGACAAGGCGTGCTTTCAGCTTGTGGTATGGAATCCTGAAGCTGACGAAATTATTGGTGGCTACCGTTTTACTCGTTGGAAGATGGCTTCGTTCCATGAAAATGGACAGCCCTATGTGAATACCGAGCATCTGTTTGACTTTTCGCAGAAGTTTATCGATACCGAGTTTCCTCACTGCGTTGAGATGGCTCGTGCTTTTGTACAGCCCAAATATCAGAGTGCTGCAGGTGGCCGTAAAGCGCTTTTTGCTCTCGATAATCTTTGGGATGGTATTGGAGGAATCGTAGCTACTGACCCTACGGTGAAGTATCTTACGGGTAAGGTGACCATCTATAAAACAAGTCCTGAGATGAGTCGCAAGGCGATGGTATACTACCTTGATATGAGTTTCGGTGACCGTGAGGGACTTATCACTTCAAAGAATCCAGAGACCTGCACTCCAGAACAAGCTGCTTTCTTTAAGGAGATGTTTACTGGTGCCGACTATAAGGAGAACTATGCCATCCTCAACAACTATGCGAAGTCGTTGGGAGATACCATACCTCCCTTCATCCACTTGTACATTGGCTTGTCGCCTACGATGAAGACTTTCGGTACTACTTTTGACCCCGACTTTGGCGACTGTTACGACACAGCCATGATGATTACTGCACGGGATATCTACCCCGACAAGTTCAAACGCTACATGGAGTCGTACGAGAAGTGTAAGGAGTATCCGAGAAGATAAGCCTGTCACGGAAATGCCAACCCGTTTACAATGTATGCCCAGGAGAAGATAAAGCCTTACGAAGGTAATGCTCATAAGCGCGAACAGGTGGAGCAGTTGTTCGACAACATTGCTCCCACCTACGATGCGCTCAATCATACGTTGTCGTTTGGCTTCGACAGTGTGTGGCGTCGCAAGGCTATACGGGCATTAGCAGTTTACAATCCCCAGTCTGTACTTGATGTGGCTACAGGAACTGGCGACTTTGCTTTGGCTACAGTTCGCAAGTTGAGGCTGCGTCGTGTGATGGCAGTCGACATCTCTGAAGGAATGATGCGCGTAGGACGTGAAAAGGCAGTACGCGAAGGCCTGCACGATGTTGTGCGTTTTCAAAAAGAGGATTGTAGTCATCTCTCATTTCCCGATGATAGCTTCGATGCGGTGACTGTGACTTTCGGAGTGCGCAACTTTGAGAACCTCGATGCTTGTCTCTGCGAGATACACCGCGTATTGAATAGGGGAGGGCACCTGGTGTTGCTCGAGCTCTCTTATCCGCACATTCGCTTCTGGAGAGCTTTATTCAGTGTCTATTCCAAGGTGGTGATGCCAGTTGTGGGGCGTCTCATTTCGGGCGACAATAGTGCCTACACTTATCTACCCGAAACGATGAAAGCCTTTCCGCAAGGCGAAGTCATGCGTGAGATTCTGTTGAAGAATGGTTTCTCTCAAGCTACTTTCCGCCGACTGACGATGGGCATATGCACCCTTTACATAGCAGAGAAATAAGAATTGATAGAAATTAATAACTGTTTCTGAATCTAAAACATACAAACGACACTATGAAACATTCATTGAAAGATTGGATTTTGACCACACGCCCGTGGTCGTTTCCCGCATCAGCGATGCCCGTACTCACGACCTTTGCTTATATGACTTGGATCTGCAGCCTATACAATCTGAAGATTGACTGGGTGTGCGGTATCTTGGCCGTAGTAGGTATTGTCTTCTTCCATGCCGCAGGCAATATGTTGAGTGACATACGCGACTATGAGAAGGAAGTAGACAAAGGTCTCAACTTTATGCCGCTTGTCAACGGCAGCTTCACCACAAAAGAATACAAGTGTCTCAGCCTCTCACTCTTTGCTGTGGGCTTGGCTATCGGATTTTACATCCTCTCACGTTGTGGATGGCCTCTTCTATATGCTGCGGTATATGGAGCATTCTTCACGCTCACCTATGCTTCGTTCAAGTATTTTGCATTGGGCGACTTGGTGATATTCCTCTCCTATGCCATTATCCCTATCATGGGAACTACGTATGCAACTCTCAGCGAGTACTATGCTCCTGCTTTGGTGTTGGCATTGCCGATAGGACTCATCACGGTAGCCATCCTTCATGTCAACAATACACGAGACATCGATTCTGATCGTGAGGCAGGCATACGTACTCTGGCCATGCTCATTGGTCGCAAGGCTTCGCTCAAGCTCTATGCTTTTGAAGTGCTCTTCCCCTTCATCCTCGTCATTGCTACTGTAGCTTGCGGATGGCTTCCTTGGTATAGCTTGATTTCATTGCTGGCTGCACCCAAAGCGTGGAAGAATGCTCGCACCGTGCTGAGCGCTGGTAAGAAGGGGGTAGAGGTGCTTGCTCCTGTTGATGCCGAGACCGCTCAATTACAGCTCATCTTTAGTCTTTTGCTCACCATATCGCTCTTTATGGCATCGGCGATTTAATATTTTGAGTATCCCATCAGAGGTCTCCGAGTGCTCTGAATTCAGATGCCCTTGGAGTCCTCTCTTTTTGTTCTATGGACTCTAAGCGAACCATTATCTTATGAAACAACTCTCATTGACTCTTCCCATAGCTATAGCTGCCTTGCTGTGGTTTCTTATGTTCAATCCTTGGTTGGCGATGCCGTTTGATTTTTGGACCATGATGACGTGCTCGGGATTCATTCTCATCGCGCTATCGCTCTTTATTGACCGAAGCTGGTTGGAAGATGTCAAATTCTCGTGGAGCGGACTCTTTCTTGGTCTTGCTCTTGCACTTTTTCTGTGGGGAGTCTTTTGGGTGGGCGATAAGGTGGCCACATGGATGTTCCCCTTTGCTCGTCCGCAAGTAGATACAATATATAGCATGAAAGACTCGCAGCAAGGGTGGGTGATAGGACTCTTGCTCCTCTTTATTATAGGCCCGGCCGAAGAGATTTTTTGGCGCGGTTTCGTGCAACGCAACATAAGTACCCTGTGGACTGCCAATGTGGGCTTCATTGCGACTCTCCTCATCTATGGGCTGGTGCATATTTGGAAGTTCAACTTCATGCTCATCATGGCAGCTTTCGTCTGTGGCCTTGTGTGGGGATTGGCCTATCGTCTTTGGCCCAAGCAACTCTTTGCTCTCATCGTATCGCACGCCGTGTGGGATACCCTGGTATTCGTAGTGTGGCCGATTTGAGTAGAGTGGCATTGTCCACAGTTCTTTACACGCAGCCCACTGCTCATTGTTCAAAAAGAAAGCCCCTCATTGCTGAGGGGCATTTCTTCTAGGGGGAGTGCTTTATTACTTGATGTAAACCTTCTTATTGTTTACGATGACAATTCCTGAATTAGGCATTGAACTAAGCTTTTGCCCTTGTAGGTTATAGATGCCTTCGTGTGCCTGGGTATCTACTGTGGTTTCCTCGATTGATGTTGCAGTGATATTGGGGTTCTCAAGGATGTAGAATACAGAGCCGTGGTCGCTCCATGTCCAGTTTCGTACAGCCACAGAGGCTTCGTTGGTTACAATACAAGCGAAATTGGTCGACCCGTCGCTATGTCCGCCACCAGCATGAAATCCGAATGTGCCGTCTCCATTGTCGCGGATAGCGTCAAGTGCAGTTTTCTCTGAAGTGAAGATGTAGTCTCTACCCGTACGTGTGACATATTCTTTTTTAGCGGGTTGGTACAGGTAGTACTTACCGTTCTCATAGATTATCTGCCAAACGACGGTCATATCAAAAGGGCTTACCTCCTCTTTGTAGATGTTGAAGACTGCAGTGTTAGAGGGTTCTCCATTGTGTGAAGTGTTGGTCACACCGCGCAAGCTGAGGTAGGTGTCTGTGATAGTGGAGTTCCATGCGAGGTATCCCTCACCGCTCTTCGCTTTTATTTGGTAGAACTTGTCATTGCTGAGCTCGGAGATTGAGGAAATCTGACGACACTCCTCAATCTTCTTGTACTCAATCTTAATCTCAGAAGTGGCATTGTTGATGGTCACCTCGTATGTGCTTCCTTCGATAGGCTTCACTGTGAGTTGTTCCTTGCTGAAGAACTGGGTTACATTGAGTACGTCACCGTCCTTCACTTCAATTTTGCCATATGACACTCCGCCTTGGCCGTTATCACCAACAATCTTCACGTTGTAGCGCCATACTTGCTGCATATCACCTGCTATGCTCACGTGGCTACCACGCAGATACTCGGCGGGTATAGTGTAAGTGCCATCGGCATTGATCTCGTTGAACGGTATGGTCACCTTAACCCAGTTGGGGTTGCCGTTCTCGTCAAACTGATCCTTCGCGTTGACGTTGTAGCCATACTTGAGGGTAAATCCATATTGTACGAATCCGTTCTCAGGGATAATCTTTACAGTCAAGGGTGTCTCGTAATCCATTACGTAGTTCTGCAGTACGCTGTTGTCGGCTGCCAACACAATGTCGCCATTGAGCTGTGATGCATTTACGGTCACCTTATCACCATGCACGTCGAGCATGAGGTCTACGATGCCACCGCCATCAGATATTATCGTGTTGCCTCCTGCAGGACTGATGCTGTTCCAGTCTACCTTGTAACGCATACGATAGAAGCCGTTGGGAGTACCTGCGGGTACGGTGAACTGGGGTACGCCGCCGCCGATGGTGTTACCATTGTTTGTTGTTGAGCCATCGCTCTTGTACCAAGTGTCACCAATCTGTACAGCGCTATAACTTACAACATCGCTACCCTCGGCTGGAGTACCATTGTTGTTAAGAGCATCCTTGAACAGACCATCGTTGCCCCAGTCTACATAAACGTAGGCGCTCATCCATGCACCTTTGTAGCTGAATGTGGGCTGCACTTGTGCTCCGGCGGTAGTTGAGAATACACTGGTTGTGGTGTTATTTGAGTAAACCTTTCCGCTTCGAGCGGTGGATGAATAGCTTTTGCCATTTGATGTGAGTCCTACACTGTTGATGGCGCGGTCGCTGCGCGTCATGTCGGCCTCTTCGTCGTAGGTGAGTGCGTACTTATCGGTTGTAAAGCGCTTGTCGGGGTTGTTGTCCACTACGATTTCGTCAAAGTAGGCTACCCAATCGGTCTCATCAGCATGGGGTGAGCGTACGTCGGGCACAATCACGAGTGAGTAGATGTCGATACCGCTGTTTTCGTTCTCCTCCTTCGAATATGAGAACCCCTTGAAGCTAACTACGATGTCTTGCCATCCAGCCTGAGCTTTTACGTTGGTATTGGTGACAGCCCAGAATTGCTCCTCTTCGCCTGTTTGCCAATTCCAGCTCTCCTCGATTCGCTTGCCGAGACCGATGACCATCATGCGGCTGTCGGCGGGTTTATCCTTGAGATAGGTCATTACGTGGATGTATTGCAGCTGCTTGGTTACGCGAATGGGCTCTTTCAGGTCAATACGTACTCCGTAGGTGTTGCTGGCGTGGCGGCTGCGTTGCAGGGCTACGACTTTGCCTGTTGCGTTAGGTGCTTCGCCGAGTACAGCGTCTACTTCGGTGTCGGGGTTGCTGGCTACGGCAGCATTACCCTGGAGCGCTCCTGTGCGGAAAGGGCTTTCCTCCCACATGTCGTATACACCCACATTCTTGTAGTCGTCGGTGTCAAAGGTTATCTTGGTTTGTGCCGATGCGGTGAGTCCGAAAAACATCAACGCGGCAGAAAGCATTATATTTGTCTTTTTCATAATTTCCTGTGTTTTTTAGTCGTTTCTATTGATGTCTTTCTCCTATTAATATACGCTCAAGTTTGAGAGCAAGGGACATGCACGGCTATCAAGGATGGTGATGCGCAGTTGCTTGGCATTGTAGCCGTTTCCGTAGCTTTCGTTGGTCTTGCCATTGAGGGGGATGATACGCTTGTATCCTACGGTAGTGGTCTGCATCACGGGGCAGAGCTCTGTCCACTCGGTTCCGTCGGTGGTGTACTCAATCTTGAAGTCCTTGATGCGCTGGCCGAGCTTGATGGGCTCTTGCATCACGAGGTAACGGATTACCTGGGGCTCATCCCATGTGAGGGTGATGGTGGCACCGAGGCTCTCGTCGTTCACACCCCAGTAGGTCTCCTTGTCGCCATCGGTGAGGTTGACTGCCTCATACTTGCCGCCAGTGCGGGTCTCGCTCACCTCGATGGTAGCTGTTTGTGCATAGTCGGTTGCTTCGGTTGTCTCGTCGAGTCCGTGTACGGGCACTGCGAGGCGTTCGTGGAGCATACGACCCAACTTAACCAATTCGTTTACGGTTTGCTCGGGGAGTACGCCATACTCGTCGGGCGGGCAATTGAGGATAAGTGTAGCGTTGCGGCCTACGGTTTCGAGGTACATCTGGAACAGGCGCTCGGCACTCTTCATTGTCTCGCCTCTGTGCCAGAACCAACCATTGTTGGTAGCCTTGGCATCGCTCTCACCGGGGTTCCAGAACCATCCGTTGATGTCGCCCTCTTCGCGTACGACGGTCTCAGACATGTAGTCGGTCATGGCCCAGTCAGTCTCACCGGCATAACCAGATTCGTTACCAATCCAGCGGGCCTCTCCACCTACACCCCACATTACGCAGTTGGGGGCAATGCGGTGCACGCGAGAACGCAGGTTGGGAATGTCATAGTAAATTTCGGCGTCAATGTTGCGGCTGCCGCCCTCGCCACCGTAGTAGCCGTCGCCACCGCGTGCACCGTCGAACCACATTTCGAACTGGTCAGAACCAAATTCTGCCAACTCCTCGCACTGCTTGAGGAACACCTCAGTTACGTAGGTGTCCTTGCCATAGTGAGCCGAGTTGCGGTCCCACGGAGAGATATAGAAGCCATACTTCATGTTGTGCTTCTGGCTGGCCTCGGCAAACAACTTGGGGATGTTGGCTGTGCGGCCATACTCATTACCAGCATTTACGATGCTATGTGTTGTTGTGTTTGTGGGCCATAGGCAGAAACCGTCGTGGTGCTTCACTACCGCGATACCACCGTTCATACCGGCAGCTTTCACCGAAGTCACCCATTGTTCGGGGTTGGGCATGGCGAGCGGAGCATATTTTGATTCAGCTTCATTGCCAAATCCCCACTCAAGGCCAGTAAATGTGTTCATTCCATAGTGGAAGAAAGCATAAAACTCTGTCTCGTTCCACAAGATCTGACGCTCATGGGGCACGGGATGACAAGGTGCGGGCACATTGTCGGGGTTAGATAATTCCTGCGAAACCATCTGGAATTCCTGTGCGAATCCGAGCGCGGGAACCATAAAACCTGCTGCAAGTAAGGTTTTGATTTTCATGATTGTAGTAATTGATTTTGCTATTATTATTATTATTATTATTGCGCGACAAATTTAATGAAAAATATTCAAATTCCCAACTTTTTTGGTTAGGAATAGTGTGTTGATGAACAGTGGTTTTTGTTGTGTGAAAAATGGTGTGCTCACGGGCGGCCCCATTGCGTTGTGTGGCAACTCTTTTTCGCAGGTGTTGTGCGGTCTGATGGAACCTGCCTTGTGCAAAAATCGCAGGTGCGATAATGAATTTTCTCAGGTGTGTTTTTTGTACGAGAAAACATGTGCAAATCATTAAATAGTTGTATGTTTTACTCGTATGTTTGTTGGGGCTTTTTATATACTTGGTTTTGCGGTACAAATATCCATGGCGATAACTATGACTGTAGCCTTATTGTTTTAAAATAAGTGTGAAAATTCCCATTAAGATGATATCCTATGTGAAAAATGTGTATATTTGTGGGCAGAGAACAACTTTAAAAATATATCGCAATGAAAAAAACCTTACTCTCATTCTTGTGCTTTGCAATCGCTTTTATAGCACAAGCCCAGCAGTGGGCAGCACCGGCAGTTCCTGCTGAGGATGTCAGTGTGTTGGATGACTCCGAAGTGGTGTACATCTACAACGTAAAGGCCGATGCCTTCATCATGTATGGCTTGGCAGGTAATAACCAAGCTTGTGCCACTCGCTTGACCAATGGTGACTACGCGGTGTCGATTCCTCATCAGTTCATTGTAAAAGAGGCCAACAAGAGACTGCGCATGCGTAATACGGAACGCGGTAGCAGCTATTGGATTGCATGCCCCAACAGTAATGCTAACAATGTGGTCATCAACAAGACTGCCAACCCTTATTTCACGTATACCGAAGTGGAGGAGGGTAGCCGTGTGTATGAGCTCACGAACCAGAAGTTCGAAAAACTCCTGGACATATCGTGGAGCTATGGCGGTCATGTGACATTGACCGATGGTGTAGGTTACACCCAGTGGGCATTCATCAAAGAATCGAATGTGCGAAATGGTAAGTATGCCCTCTATAAGAGTCGCAAAATGATGTATGGCGTATACGAAGCGTTGGTGGCGTCGGGTAAGGCCGAGGCGCATCAGGAGGTGCTCGATGCTGCGCTGGTGGCTTATAACGCCAGCGATGCTACGGTAGAGAGCATTACTGAGGCTGCTCGCGAGTTGTTTGGTAAGGTGAGCGTTGATATCGCTATGCCCGTGGAGGTATCGTTCATGCTCAAGAATGCCGACATGGTGGGTAACGCCTCGGCTGAGCATTGGCACAATGGTTCGCCTACCTTTGGATGGGAAGAGTTCGAGGTGTACCATGCTTCATTCGCTTTGGAGCAGGAGGCAAAGCTCCCCGTAGGAACCTATGATCTCGGCTTTCATTCACTTTATCGTGAGGATGGCACGGGTACAGCTCCCACACTTACGGTGACCACCAATGTGGGTAAGTACACCGGTAAGACTCCGCTGATAGGCTCTATCGATTATGGCGTGGCTGATGCATCGGGTAACAACTGGACCAGCAGCAATGGTAAGATTGTTCCCAACGGCATGCAGTCGTGTGGACAGGCGCTGGCGCATGGCGATGCTATGGCTTGGGTACGCGATATTGCAGTGGATGCTGTAGGTAACGTGTCGATACAATACAACGTGACCTCTGGATCGCAGTGGGTTAACTGGCAGGGATTCAGACTTTACTATAGCGGACTGAGTCGCGAGGATCTCGTGGCTAGCTTGGGAGAGGTGATTGCCGATGCTACGGCACTCTATGGAGAGGGTGCTGGCGTGGGTGCGGCCGAACTGAAGTCGGCCATTGATGCTGCAACTGCTGTGTTCAATGACCCCAATGCGACGAGCAAGGAGATTAAGGACCTGTCAGACGCGTTGTTGCTGGCGATAAAGAACTATAATTATGCCAATGCTTCGGAGGATGCCGGTATCGATATGACCAATCTTATCGTAAACCCCAGCTTCGAGAAGAATACCGAAGGATGGACCATCTCGGAGATGTATTCGCAGGGCAACGACGTGTTCAAGCGTAAAGCGGGCTCCGTATACTTGGAGAAGTGGACCGGACGTGGCGGACAGGTGGGCAACGCGTCGGTGATGCAAGTGGTTCAGGGTCTTGATATGGGTATCTATCAACTTGTGGTGGGTGCACAGAACATCCAGGAGGATACACCCAATGCTTCGCAGAATGGTGCATGGATTGTGGCTAACGATACTAAACTCGCAGTTGACAAGACGGATGACTATACATTGACCTTTACAAATATCGAGCGCAATGCTACCATCGGCTTCCAAGCCATCGGTGCTACGGGTAACTGGATATCAGTCGATAACTTCCGCCTCTACTATGTAGGTGGGAGCGATGCCGACTATAAGACCGAGTTGCAACGTTATGTGGATGATGCTAATGCCTTGGCGGCAAAGAAGATGCACACGGCTACTTTGGCAACACTCAATGCATGCATCGCTGCAGCACAGAGTGAGTTGGCAAAGAATACTACTTCCGGATACATCACCGTGTCAACTCCGTTGCGCGAGGCAGCACAAACTGCGCAGACCTCTATCGATGCCTATGCTGCTCTGTTGGCTGCTATCGAGAAGGCTGAAGGTCAGTATGGTGAGGGACAAGGTCCCGGTGCTGAGGAATTCTTGGCTGCCATCACAGAAGCTAAGGCTGCCTATGCTGATGGAGCTACCACCTTCGAAGAGATGGAGCGTCAAATCAAGAATCTTGACGATGCAGCTTTCGGCTATATGCTCAACGAACCTACGGGTGCGGTGCCCACTATCACAAAAACAGACAAACGTTATGCACGTGGTTCGGTGATGGCGTTTGGACGCTTTACCTATAACCTCAACGGCGCCAAGTTGCGCGAGGCTGGCTTCTGCTACTCAACAGAGAAGAATCCTACTGTGATGAATCAGCGCTCAACAGGTTACTTTGAGAATAATGGACGCATCTATATTATGGATAACCTTACTCCGGCGACCGTTTACTATGCCCGCCCCTATGTGATTACTGAGGGTTATCAGGTGGCTTATGGTGATGAGTTGAAGATTGTCACCATTCCGAAGGGTGGCATGACCTGGTCGTGGAACTATGGCGGTAGCGCCGAGGAGAACGACCGCATCGTGGGCGCTATGGGATATGGCATGGAGGTGTGGAACATGTTTATGAGTCTCCACGGATTCCACCTCACAGGTAACTACGGTTCGGGTACACCCACAGCCGACTGTTCATATGGCGGATGGATGCGTATCGGTCCGAACGCTTCGTACCAGCGCACAGGTACCATTATGCACGAGGCTGCGCACGGTGTAGGTGTGGGTACGCACTGGACATGGGGTACCATTATGCAAGGAGGCAACTGGACTGGCCCACGTGCCAATGCGGTGCTGCAGTTTTGGAACAACAACACGACAGACATCATGCACGGCGACGGCATGCACATGTGGCCCTATGGTATCAATGGAGCACACGAGGATGATGGGTCGAACTTCCTCTATTATGGCAATGCGCTGATTATACAGGGTATGCACGAGGATGGCTTGCAGCCTACCGACGGGACCTTCGCCTCGCCTGCCTACACCTTCGAACACGACGATGAAACGAAGTACTACATTAAGAATGAGAGCGAGACATATGGGCTGAGCACTTCATACCTCACGGTGAATGGAGCTGAGGTGGTGTGGAGCGAGGCTACAGCGGCCGAGGCGGTGAATGATGATAAGTTTGCATGGTATCTCAGCTTTGACCCCACCACACAGCATTACTCCATACGCAACGCTTCGACCAAACAGTGGATTACGCTCAGCGGCTCTTCCTTCAAGACCGTGTCGCGAGATGTCCCCACAGCTGCAGAGAAATTCCATTTCATGGCTGGACGTCGTGATGTGACGTTGGGTGGTGGCTCTTCAGCTATCAACGTACGTGGTTATTGGGTGCTCCGTGCCAGTGGTAATTGGGCCAATGCGATGACGGCTACTGCCAACGGAAAGCTCACCCTCGCGAACTTTGACATCGCTGCTGATGCTGCAGCGCAACATTGGGTGATTCTTACGGCCGAGGGTACCGAGGCTATTGAAGAGGCTTCACGTGGCTCGATACTCACAGAGCTCAAGGAACTCATCAAGAATCTGCGCGCCATGGCGAAGACTGCGCACGTGGAGGATGTGGCTGGTGCCGACGCTACCTTGGAGGCTGCTCTGGTGAGCGCCGAGGTGGTGGCAAACAATGCCCAGTCTACAGTGGAGACTCTGCGCGCTACCTATAAGATTACTCGCCAGGCGGGTATGGACTTCTTGGCTGCGGTTACTTCGGAGAGTGTGGACACCCCCTTCGATATTAGCTTCTTCATTGCCGATGCGGATATTACCATGGGACAGGGATGGAGCATGGCTCGCACGGTGGTGGAATCGACCGTTGAATTCTATGAGATGGTATTTGATTTTAACCAAATCATTGAGGATCTCCCTGCCGGTACATATGACTTTAGGGCACAGGCCTTCAATCGTCCTGGTGAGACTGCTGCCGTGTATGCCGACTATCAAGCTGGCAAGAATGATGTGGCGGCCTATCTCTATGCAGGATCCAACGAGGCGAAGGTGTGCCATCTGGCCGAGGGTGTCACTGCCACGAAGTTGCACACCGATGCCTATGCTGTAGGGTCACAGGCTTATGTGCCGATTACGATGGCTTCCAGTGCGGCTCATTTCGCAAAGGGCTACTATGACAATTCGCTCCTGTTCAACCTCACCGCTGCTACAGACCTGCAGCTCGGTATACGCCAGTCGGCCTCTGCTCCCTACTATTGGACTATCGTTGACAACTTCCGCCTCTATTATTACGGCTCGATGACGATAGACATGGTGACCGATGTGCAGACTGCCGTCGTGGAAGATGATGGGGCTCGTGCAGCTGTGTACAGTATCCATGGTCAGAAGGTGGGCGATTCGCTCGAAGGTCTTCCCAAAGGACTTTACATCTGCAATGGAAAGAAGGTCATGGTGAAGTAATATAAAACAAGTGAGGTACTATCCTTTGGGGTAGTGCCTCACTTGTTGTTATTGTTTTCGTTGCTCTTAATCCTCTTTCTCTTCGAGGGCTGCAATCTTCTTTAGTACGAGTTGTGCGTCGGCTTTTAATTTCTCCATCTTGCGCTGCATTTCTGCCACGAGGCTGTTACCGCTCTTGCTGGATGCGTTAAGGAATCCGAGGTTGTTTTCGTAAGTTTTGATCTCGCCACACATGTTCTCGTAGATGCGGAGCAGACGCTCACGCTCACGGGCAACGTTCATGCCGCCCTCCTTGATGGAGTCTTTGAAACGGGCTACTCTGCGTGTGTCCTCATTCTTACGGAAGGTGTCAAAGAGTTTGTCGATGAGTGCTTTGTACTGCTTGTATACCTTGTCCTTTTCACGGAAGGGGACATGGCCAATGCTGTTCCACTCCTTGATGAGGTCGTGCATCTTGGCTTGGTCTTCGGCAGTGGCGGCCTCGGGGTTGATGGCTGCGAGCTGCTCAATCACAGTTTTCTTCTTGTCGAGGTTCTGCTGTTCCTCAGAGCGTTGCGATGAGGTGGCAGCTTTGCGGTTCTCGAAGAAGGTGTCGCAAGCGGCGTTGAAACGCTTCCAGATGGCATCGGACTGTTTCTTGGGCACGGCACCGATGCTCTTCCATTCGCGTTGCAGTGCAGTAAGCTTGCCGGCTGTGGCCTTCCAGTCTGTGCTGTCTTTCAAGGCTTCGGCTTTCTCGCAGAGGAACGTCTTCTTTTCGAGGTTCACCGCGAGGTTGTCCTTCATACCCTTGTAGAACTCAGCCTTGCGCTGGAAGAAAGCATCGCAGGCAGCGCGGAAACGTTCGAAAATCTTGTTGTTCATCTTCTGTGGAGTAAATCCGATGGTCTTCCACTCCTCTTGCAAGGCGATAATCTCCTGGGTCTTGTCGTTCCACTGGTTATAGGTCTCCAGTGCGGCATAGTCGATACCCTCGACCTTCTCGCACAGGGCAGTCTTCTTCTCCAAGTTATCATTCTCGCGCTGCTTCAAGGCTTCGAAGTGCTGCTGGTGGCGCTTGTTGACAGCTGCTGAAGCGGTCTTGAAGCGTGTCCACACCTCTTCGCGCAGTTCCTTGGCTACGGGGCCTATCTCACGGAACTCCTCGTGGAGCTTTTGCAATTGGTGGAAAGCTGAAATGACGTCGTGCTCGTCGGCCAAGCGCTCGGCAGCTTCGCAGAGGCGGGTCTTAGCCTCGAGGTTCTTCTTGAAATCATATTCGCGGAACTCGATGCTGAGCTTTAGGATGTCGTAGAAACGCTCAGTGAGCAGTTGGTAGTTCTTCCACAGGTCGGCAACCTTCGTTGCAGGCACCTCACCGATGCCTTTCCACTCTTGCTGGAGGGCCTTGAAGTCGTTGTAGGATGCCTGCTCCACGTCGGCATTGTCGAGCATGTCCTGCAAACGTGCCAGGATGGCTTCTTTGCGCAAAGCATTCTCCTCACGCTGCTGCTCCTCTTTGCGTTGCTGCTCGGCACGTGCCTCTCTGATGATGGCCATGGCTGCCTTGTATTCGTTCTCCTCGGTATTGTCAACTTTGAAGTCCTCGGGCGCAAGGCCATTGTCGGCATGGGCCTGACGCGCTGCGTCCACGGCAGTACGGTGCAGTTTGTAGAATATTTGTTTGAGCTGCTCAAGTTCTTCCTTTGATGCGTTCAAGGGAGCTTGAGACATTTCTTTTACTCTTATGATGACGTCGGCAGTGGTGTCATAGATGCGCTGCTCGGCGGGTTGCTCTTGTTGTGCCTGGACAGTCTCTGCTGCTGCACTCTCTTGCTGCAGGGCCTCGGCTGAGGGGTTCTGATTTTCCATTATTCTATATCGAATTTAAGTTGTTATTACGCAAAATCGGCTGCAAATAACGTAATTAAATATGAAATATACTAATTTTTTGTTCTGTTTTTGAAATTTGTCTGTGGAAAAGAAAACGTTTACAGAGAAATAGCTGAATAAATTTGGTGGTTCGCTTGATTTGTAGTAATTTTGTGCCCGATTTAGATATATCAACATAATGTCTAACGTAATTAATTATTTATTAACTTTTTAACTTTAATGGAAAACTTAAAGAACATTGCTCCCGTAGAAGGTTTCGACTGGGAAGCGTATGAAAAAGGTGATGCCATTGTAGGCATTTCACACGAAGAGCTTGAGAAAGCTTATGACAACACCCTTAACAAGGTGGGCAACAATGAAGTTGTTGAAGGTACCGTAATCGGTATGAACAAGCGCGAAGTAATCGTTAACATCGGTTACAAATCAGACGGTATCATTCCTGCGAGTGAGTTCCGTTACAATCCCGAGTTGGCTATTGGTGACAAGGTGGAGGTATTCATCGAGAACCAGGAGGACAAGAAGGGTCAGCTCATCCTCTCACACAAGAAAGCACGTGCATCTAAATCTTGGGAGCGCGTTAACGCTGCTCTCGAAGCACAAGAAATTATCAAGGGCTTTGTTAAGTGCCGCACTAAGGGCGGTATGATCGTTGACGTATTTGGTATCGAGGCCTTCTTGCCCGGTTCACAGATCGACGTTAAGCCCATCCGCGACTACGATGTATTCGTTGGCAAGACCATGGAGTTCAAGGTGGTTAAGATCAACCAGGAGTACAAGAACGTAGTTGTATCTCACAAGGCTCTCATCGAGGCAGAGCTCGAGGCTCAGAAGAAGGAAATCATCTCTCACCTCGAGAAGGGTCAGGTACTTGAGGGTACCGTTAAGAACATCACCTCTTACGGTGTGTTCATCGACCTCGGTGGTGTTGATGGTCTTATCCACATCACAGACCTCTCTTGGGGCCGCGTAAGCGATCCGAAGGAGATCGTTGAGCTCGACCAGAAGATCAACGTTGTTATCCTCGACTTCGATGACGAGAAGAAGCGCATCGCTCTCGGCTTGAAGCAGCTCACTGCTCATCCTTGGGATGCTCTGGATGCTAACCTTGCTGTAGGCGACAAGGTGAAGGGTAAGGTAGTGGTTATGGCCGACTACGGTGCATTCATCGAGATCGCTCCTGGTG
This sequence comes from Bacteroidaceae bacterium, assembly GCA_045612065.1. Classification (GTDB taxonomy): domain Bacteria; phylum Bacteroidota; class Bacteroidia; order Bacteroidales; family Bacteroidaceae; genus UBA1189. The sequence goes on along the minus strand of JAZKYH010000076.1, from coordinate 37,890 downwards.
TTGAGGGTCTCATCCACGTATCAGAGATGTCATGGAGCCAGCACCTCCGTTCAGCTCAGGACTTCATGTCTGTAGGTGACGAGGTAGAGGCTGTTGTATTGACTCTCGACCGCGACGAGCGCAAGATGTCACTCGGTATCAAGCAACTCAAGGCTGATCCTTGGGCAGGTATCGATGCTAAGTACCCCGTAGGTTCTAAGCACACTGCAAAGGTTCGCAACTTCACTAACTTCGGTATCTTCGTAGAGATTGAGGAGGGTGTTGATGGCCTTATCCACGTAAGCGACCTCTCTTGGACAAAGAAGGTTAAGCATCCCTCTGAGTTCACTCAGATTGGCGCTATGCTCGACGTTCAGGTTCTTGAGATCGATGCTGACAACCGTCGTCTCAGCCTTGGTCACAAGCAGCTCGAGGAGAATCCTTGGGATGTATTCGAGACTATCTTCAAGGTTGACTCAATCCACGAGGGAACCATCGTTGAGATGCTCGATAAGGGTGCTGTAGTATCACTCCCTTACGGTGTTGAGGGCTTCGCTACTCCCAAGCACCTCGTTAAGGAGGATGGCTCACAGGCTCAGGCTGATGAGAAGCTCGAGTTCAAGGTAATCGAGTTCAACAAGGAGGCTAAGCGCATCATCCTCTCTCACAGCCGCATTTTCGAAGATGTAGCTAAGGCAGCTGAGCGTGCTGAGAAGAAGGCTGCTGCAGCAGCAAAGAAGACCACTAAGAAGGAAGAGTCAGCTCCCGCTATCGAGAACAAGGCTGCTGCTACCACACTTGGTGACATCGATGCACTTGCAGCTCTCAAGGAGCAGCTCGAAGGCAAGAAGTAATTTAGACAAACTTCTATAACTTCACTGTAAAGGCCGGCCATTGTGTCGGCCTTTACTTTCTATGGGAATATCGTAATTGTCCGACATCGCAGAAGGTTTTGCTTTGTTGAACAACTGCTGTATTATCTCCAATTTTTAACTTGCTTCGCCACCTGAAGATAGTCTGTAAATCGGAATAATTCGAACAAGTTTGTTTTTTCACTCTTCTTGCGCAATCTTTAATCTATGCTATACATAGCTTGAAGTTAGGCTATAAGCGAATAGACGCACCCTTTGTGAAACTAAAGCTTCTGCCGTCGCAACCAACACTAATGCTCCGTGTTGGCGGAAATATTCAAATAAATTTAACTTGTTGAATTTCGGCTTCGCCCAGTAGAAAAAATGCAAGCATTTCTTTTACTTTCGCTCGTTGAAATTTGATATTTCTCTCAGCTTGCACTAATTTTAAGCTACTCTGCAGCTTGAAATTAGGCTGCGGCTCGGAAAAATGCAAGTAAACTTGCTTTTTCGCTCGCCTTGCACTATTTTTGTAAACTTTTAGGTAAAAGATGGGATTATGATAAATAGAAAGATAGAAATAATGGACACTACGCTGCGCGATGGCGAGCAGACCAGCGGCGTATCGTTTGTACCCCACGAGAAACTCTCCATTGCACGTTGCTTGCTGGATGATCTCCGTGTGAATCGCATCGAGGTAGCTTCTGCCCGTGTGTCGGCAGGTGAAGCCGAGTCGGTGAAAGCCATCTGCGACTGGGCACAGCGTGCAGGACACATTGATAAGGTGGAGATTCTCGGTTTCGTTGACGGCACGACCTCGGTAGACTGGATTCTCGGTTGTGGCGCTCGTGTGATGAATCTCCTCACCAAGGGTTCGCTCAAGCATTGCACCGAGCAACTCAAGCGTACTCCCGAAGAGCACATTGCTGACATACGCCGTTCTGTGGCTTATGCCACGGAGAAGGGTGTGTCCGTAAACGTCTATCTTGAGGATTGGAGCAATGGTATGAAGAATTCGCCCGACTATGTGTTCCAACTCATGGACGGCTTGCAGAACTGCGGTATCCGTCGTTTTATGCTCCCTGATACACTCGGTATCCTCAATCCCATGCAGGTGCAGACTTTCATGGGTGTCATGGTGCAGCGCTATCCCGACGTACATTTCGACTTCCATGCTCACAATGACTATGACCTTGCCGTGAGCAATGTGTATGCTGCGGTGTTGGCCGGTGCCAAGGGATTGCACACCACCATCAACGGTCTCGGTGAACGTGCTGGCAATGCTCCCTTGGCAAGTGTGCAGGCCATCTTGCGCGATCACTTCGGTGCCGACACCTCCATCAATGAAGAGCGTCTCAACGATGTAAGCCGCCTCGTGGAATCCTATTCGGGTATTACCATCCCCGCCAACAAACCCATCGTGGGTGAGAATGTCTTCACTCAAGTAGCAGGAGTGCATGCCGATGGCGACAACAAGAATAACCTCTACTGCAACGAACTTTTGCCCGAGCGTTTCGGCCGTAAGCGTGAGTATGCTTTGGGTAAGACCAGCGGTAAGGCCAACATACGCAAGAACCTTGAAGCTCTCGGTCTCGAACTCGATGATGAGGCTATGCGCAAGGTTACCGCACGTATCATTGAGTTGGGCGACAAGAAAGAGGTGGTTACGCAGGAAGATCTTCCATACATCATCTCTGATGTGTTGAAGCACTCTGTGGAGGATGCTCGTGTGAAGCTCCTTAGCTATTATGTCACCCTCTCGCAGGGACTCAAGCCGATGGCTTCGCTCAAGCTCAGCATTGGCGATCAGGTGTACGAAGAAAATGCCAGCGGTGACGGTCAGTACGATGCCTTTGTGCGTGCTCTGCGCAAAATATATAAGGAAACTCTACAGCGCAAGTTCCCCATGCTGACAAACTATGCCGTGTCTATCCCCCCTGGCGGACGCACCGACGCTTTCGTGCAGACCATCATCACATGGGAGTACGAGGGCAAGACCTTCAAAACCCGTGGCCTCGATGCCGACCAAACTGAAGCTGCTATCAAGGCTACCATCAAGATGCTGAACATCATAGAATAAGTCGACTGTAGCGAACAGAAATAACCTATAGTGATTGGAAAAAACTGGGCAAAGAGAAATGAAACTCTTTGCCCCCAGTTTTTTAGGTGATATAAGGATAGCTAAGGTAATTCAGACCTTGAAGATGATGCGGATGGCCCACCAGATGAAGTATAGTACGAGGTAGGCAATGAGGACCTTGCGGCTATAGATGAAACGGTTGAGGTTGTCAAACGCTCCGTTGATATTGTACCATTTCCCTAAAATGGCCAATGTGGCATAAGGGAGTGATAGCATAAGAAAAGGGTTGAGGCGGAAAGCTGTGAGCAGGTGTCCTGTCAAGAGTTCGTGCAGGAAACGCTGGATGCCGCACGAGGGACAATAGGTACCGGTAAGCATCCACCATGGGCACTTGGGCACCCAGATGGTGTCTGCAGGAGGGATGTGGTAATAAAAAATACCGATGGACAAGATTACCACCGGTATTATTACGCGGATTATCCTCGAGCGCATGATTACGACTCTGCCAAAGCTATTGCAAGGACAACGACAATCAAATACAGCACCACGAAGATGGCTGAGATAGCCGCTCCCCAGATGGCCCATTTCTTTGCATCTGCAGCTGCTTTCTCAGCTTCGTCATGATGGCCCTGATACCACAGTTTCTCTACTGATGTTGACTTGATAATAGCCACGATACCCAAGGGGAGGCAACACATTACTGTACACAAGATAGCCCAAATCAGATTGTTATCGGGGCAGGGTTTGTTCTGTTCTTCCATAGTTTCATTGTTTAACTTTTCTTCACAAAGGTACTATTTTCTTCATAAAAACAAACGAAGTAAGCCTTTTTTTTGCATACCTTTAGCTGTAATATGCACTTTTCGTGGATTAACCGATAATATGCCACAACGTTTTCGTATGAGAATTGTGCTTGCCTCGTTTTTTAGGCCGAAAATTTGCAAGACGAGCGAAAACACACTAACTTCGCGGTATCTTATACTATATATAAAGGTATCTAAAGAAGAATCAAACAAGACTACTATAGTTATGAAAGAATTGGATTTGGATTGGTCGAACCTCTCGTTCGGCTATATGAAGACCGACTACAATGTGCGTTGCTACTACCGCAATGGTGCGTGGGGCGACGTGGAGGTGTCGGATAGTGAGAGTGTGAACTTGCACATTGCGGCTACTTGCTTGCACTACGGGCAGGAGGCTTTCGAGGGCTTGAAGGCTTTCCGTGGTAAGGATGGCAAGATTCGTGTGTTTCGTCTTGAGGCTAATGCCGAGCGTTTGCAGAGCACTTGCGATGGTATCTTGATGCCGCAACTCCCCACTGAGAAGTTCCGAGAGATGGTGCTCAAGGTGGTGAAGATGAACGAGCGTTTCGTTCCTCCCTATGAGAGCGGTGCTTCGCTCTACATCCGTCCGTTGCTCATCGGAACGGGTGCTCAGGTGGGTGTGCATCCTGCTGACGAGTATCTGTTCATGATTTTTGTGATGCCCGTAGGTCCTTACTTTAAGGGTGGTTTCTCAACCAATCCTTACGTGGTTATCCGCCAATATGACCGCTCGGCTCCTCTTGGTACAGGTATTTACAAGGTGGGTGGCAACTATGCCGCTTCGATGAAGGCCAACAAACTGGCTCACGACTTGGGCTACTCATGCGAGTTCTACCTCGACGCCAAGGAGAAGAAGTATATCGACGAGTGCGGTGCGGCCAACTTCTTCGGTATCAAGAACAACACCTATGTGACTCCGAAGTCTACCTCTATCCTTCCCTCTATCACCAACAAGAGCTTGATGCAGTTGGCCGAGGATATGGGCTTGACCGTAGAGCGTCGCCAAATCCCTATCGAGGAACTCGATACCTTCGAGGAGGCTGGTGCATGTGGTACAGCCGCAGTAATCTCGCCCATCGAGCGCATCGATGACCTGGAGATGAAGCGTTCATACGTTATTGCCAAGGATGGCCAGCCCGGTCCCATCTGCCGTAAGTTGTACGACACTTTGCGCGGCATACAGTATGGCGACATCGAGGACCGCCATGGTTGGGTAACGGTAGTGGAGTAAAAAGAGGCCTCCCCCTGCCCCTCCAAAGGAGGGGTGACTCAGAAGAGTAATGAAAGAATGTAAATAAAAACACGATAGGATATGAAAAGAGTATTATCAGCACTTGTGCTTGCACTGGGAATCAGCGCGGGCTTTGCACAGAATAAGGCTGTAAAGGCCGAGATTTACGGCTTCGTACGTAACTATTTTACTTATGACTCACGTAGTTGCGTGCAGTCCAATGAGGGCTTGTTTAATATGCTTCCCAACGATATCAAACCGGGTGTTAATGGTGAGGATCTCAATGCCATTCCCTCAGTACGTTTCCTCTCAATGACCACACGCTTTGGTTTGAACGTTACAGGCCCTGAGATTTGGAATGCCAAGTCGACTGCCAAGATTGAGTCCGATTTCTGTGGTGCTTCATCAGGTACAGCATTTAACCTCCGCATCCGTCAGGCCTATGCAAAGTTGGCTTGGGAACAGTCAGACCTGCTCGTAGGTCAGGCATGGCATCCCATGGCGGGCGACTTGATGCCCGAGGTGTTCAGCCTTGCTACGGGTGCTCCGTTCAATCCCTTCAACCGCTCACCGCAGGTGCGTTACAATTACACTCCCATCAAGGGACTCTCGTTTACTGCTGCAGCGCTCTATCAGTATCAGTATGGCTCGGTAGGTCTTGATGGTAAGACCGCTAACACCTATTCTCGCAATGCCCTCGTGCCCGAACTCTTTGTGGGTATGACTGCCAAAGGTAAGCACCTTACTGGTGGCTTTGGCGTGAACGCATCTACCATTGCTCCGCGTGTAGCCATTGATTCATTGAAAATACGTGTAAATGAACACGTTACGAGTCTTTCTGCAATGGTGTTCGGCTCACTCAAAGTAGAGGATCTTTCTATACGTGCTAAAGCGATGTATGGACAGAATACTTCACACATGCAGCAGCCTACAGGTTATGGCGTAGTGAGTGAAGCAACTAATGGTTCCTATACTTACGAATCTATGCAACTTGGATCTGCGTGGATTACTATGATGTATGGCAAGAAACTTCGCTATGGGTTCTTTGCAGGATGGCTCAAGAATTTTGGTTCGGCAGGAGATGCATTTGTGGATAACCGTATTGTGAAAAAGGATGCAGAGGGCAATGATGTTCGTCTTGTAGAAGGTGGAAACAAGAAATATGCTTTTGTTACTCGTAATAACTCTGGACTTGATCAGGCCTTCCGTTTCTCTCCCATCGTGACATACAAAGTACAGAATATGCAGATTGGTCTTGAGTATGAGCACACCGCTGCCGCTTATGGTGATTATCAGTCTAATGGTACAGTGACCAATACCCACTGGGTTGCCAATAATCGCGTTTGCATGATGCTGAAATATGACTTTTGATAAATTCTGAATTCTATGGTTTGCAGATGGAAAGTAAAACTTTCAACTCTCAACTTTCAAATCTCAACTTGATTGAGTGTGTCCCCAACTTCAGTGAGGGATGCAACATCGAAAACATCAACGCCATCGCCGGGGCTATACGCTCGGTCGATGGCGTTCGGGTATTGCATATAGACCGTGGCGAGGCTGCCAATCGCACGGTGATTACCTTCTTGGGGCATGCTTCGGATGTCGTTGAGGCGGCTTTTCGTATGGTGCGCAAGGCGAGCGAACTCATCGATATGCGCACTCATCATGGCGAGCATCCCCGCATTGGTGCTACTGATGTGTTGCCGCTCATCCCGCTGAAGAATATCACGCTGGCCGAGTGTGCCGAACTGGCACGTGCGTTGGCCGAGCGCATATATAAGGAATTGGGCATACCCACCTATTGCTACGAGGCTTCGGCCTACCTGCCCGAGCATGTGAACCTTGCCGATTGCCGCCGTGGCGAGTATGAGGGTTTGCAGGCTAAGATGCTCGACCCCGTGATGCGTCCCGACTTTGGGGGCGAGGAGTATACCGAGCAGGCAGCCCGTTCGGGGGCTACGGTGGTGGGGGCACGCAACTTCCTGATAGCCGTGAACTTTAACCTCAACACTCCGTCGCGTGAGGTGGCAGCAGCCATTGCGGCTCGTGTGAGGGCGAGTGGCGAGGTGTGCCGCGATGAGGCGGGCAATGTTATGCGCGACGAGGAGGGTAGGGCAGTGCGCCGCCCCGGCCTGTTGCGCGGATGCAAGGCCATAGGATGGTACATCGAGGAGTTTGGCTGTGCGCAGGTGTCGATGAACATCAATGACGTGGCCCTTTGCCCCATCCATACGGCCTATGAAACGGTATGCCGTGTGGCACACGAACTGGGTGCCGAGGTGACGGGTACGGAGCTCATCGGTCTTATTCCCGAAGATTGCATGGTAGAGGCTGGACACCATTTTGCAGCCGTGCAGGGCGTGTCGGGGCAGAGCACCGAGGAACTCATCGGATTGGCCATTGAGGCTATGCACATGGATGATTTGTTTCCGTTCGATGCAAATCAGAAGGTATTACGCTTCAGTTAGCGTAAAAAAGCTCCGAAAGTGTTTGTCGGAAACGAAAAATATGTAAATTTGCGCCACAAAGGTAAAAAGTAATAGGTATTATGATTTGGAATCCGAATAAAGAATGCATGAGCCGCGATGAGATGCGTGCTTTGCAGAGTAAGCGGCTACAAAAGTTGGTGACGTATGTATATCACAACGTCCCTTTCTATCGTAACAAGATGCAGGCGATGGATGTTTCTCCCGAGGACATCCGCAGCATTGATGATATCGTGAAGCTCCCCTTCACCACCAAACAGGACTTGCGCGACAACTATCCCTATGGTTTGCAGGCAGCACCTCCCTCGGAGATTGTGCGTGTGCATGCCTCGTCGGGCACTACGGGTAACCCAACCATCGTGGGCTACACACGCAAGGACTTGTCTGTATGGTCAGAGGTGATGGCCCGTAGCCTCACAGCCTTCGGTGTGACCCGCGACGATACCTTCTCTGTAGCCTATGGCTATGGCCTCTTCACGGGTGGTCTTGGTGCACACTATGGTGTGGAGAATTTGGGTGCCACGGTGATACCCACCTCTACAGGTAACACCGAGAAGCACATCCGCCTCATCCGCGACCTGAAGATAAGCGGTGTCGCTTGTACTCCCTCATATGCCCTTCATCTGGCCGAGACCTTGGAGAAGATGGGCGTGGCGAAAGAGGAGATAGGTCTGCGCATCGGTGCCTTTGGCGCTGAGCCTTGGACGGAGAATATGCGTAAGGAGATTGAGGAGCGCCTCGGCTTGAAGGGCTATAATATCTACGGCTTGAGCGAGATTATGGGCCCTGGCGTGTCGTATGAGTGTGAGGAGCAGAACGGCTCGCACATCTGCGAGGACCACTTCTATCCCGAAATCATCAATCCCGATACATTGGAGCAGTTGCCTCGTGGACAGCAGGGCGAACTCGTGTTCACCACCCTTACCAAAGAGGGTATGCCCCTGTTGCGTTACCGCACCAAGGACCTCTGCACATTGCTGGAGGGTGAGTGTGCCTGTGGCCGTACAGCCGTGCGCATGGGCCGCATCATGGGCCGTAGCGACGACATGCTCATCATTCGTGGTATCAACGTGTTCCCCTCACAGGTGGAGAGTGTCATCCTCGAGATGAAGGAGTTCGAACCCCAATATATGCTCGTCGTAGACCGTGCAGGCAACCTCGACACCTTGCAGGTGCAGGTAGAGGTGCGTCGCGACTTCTTTACCGACGACATCGGTAGCATGCTGGCCATGAAGAAGCGCCTGGCCGACCGTCTCAAGAGCGTGCTCTCTATCAGTGCCGATGTGAAACTCATGGAGCCGGGCAGCATCGAGCGCAGCCAGGGCAAGGGCAAGCATGTGATTGATAACAGAATATTGAAATAACGATTAATACATACAACGGTTATGATAATCAAGCAAGTATCGGTCTTCCTCGAGAACAAGACAGGACGAATCAATGAAGTGACCAAGATTCTGAGTCAGCATGGTGTCAATATGCAGGCATTCAGCATGGCCGAGACTCCCGACTTCGGCATATTGCGTCTCATCGTGTCAGATGTGAACAAGGCGGTAGAGATTCTTCGCGATGCCGACTTTGCCGTGAAGCTCACCGATGTGATACATCTTCACTGTCCCAACAAGGCGGGTGCTTTGGGTGAGATTCTCGAGCAGTTGGCTGCAGCTGAAGTGAGCATCGAATATATGTATGCTTTCGCCGAAGGCGACATGGCTAATATCGTAGTGCGCCCCACTGACATCGAACGTTGTGCAAAGGCTCTGAGCGGTGAGCTGTGAGTTATGTAGGTGTACAATCTACGCCTTACACCTTAAACTCCAATAAGGAAAACCTTCAATATTTAATAAGGGATACTCCGAAGAGTATCCCTTATTTTGTTAACCTCAAAGCTTATTGCTCATCACTCACCGATAGCCACACCTTCATGTCACCTCTTCCGCGGTGTGCCCAGGTATAGTAGGGCGTGAGGGTGAGGCTCACCTTTTCGCACTGTGGTGTACCCTTGGCATCGGGGGTGATGAGCTGTGCCTCGGTGCTGAGCGTGATGATGTGCTGAGATGCCCATGTGGAGAGCTGTGCCTTGCGCTCTTTGGGGATAAAGATGCTGAGGTCGCGCTCGCCGAGGGTGAACTTGGCTTCGGGGTTGATGACTACGTTCTTGATGTCGAAGTCATTGTCGACCCACTCGGCACAGTACACGAGAGGACCGCGCTCGATGGCTACCAAGCCACGATCGGCCTCTACGTTCTCGTGAGCCAGTACGATACGGGGCTGCATCTCGAAACAGATGGTGACTTCATCTCCCTTCTTCCACTTGCGGGTGATGTTATAGTAGCCATCAGGGGTGAAGTAGGCCCTTGTTTTTCCGTCCTGTGAAACTGACTCATATAATTCTTTGATAGTTTCTGCATTCTTGATAAAGGTTGTTTTCATATGTCCATCCTCTGCAAATTCAACCATAATGCTATGCTCTAAGCGTCCCTTCTTGGTGTAAGCATAGAGGTTGCTGGGCACGGGAGTGCCGTCGACCCAATTGGGAATGCGTATCTTAAGGGTAAACTCACCGCATCGGTTCTCGTCTATCTTGATGCGTATGCTATCGCTATAGGGGTAGTCGGTGGTCTGCGTGAGGCTCACTTTCTTGCCGTCTACGTCGAGGGTCGATGAGTTGCTGAGGAAGAGGTTTACATATACATCACGGTCCTTCACGGCATACACATAGCCCGGCAGTGAGGGGATGAAACGGCAGATGTTGCTGGGGCAGCAGGCACAACCAAACCATGCCTGGCGCTCGTGCTGACCTGCCGACTCCAAGGGATTGGGGTAGAAGAACTTGCCACCATCGAGGCTCACGCCACTGAGGAGCCCATTGTAGAGGGTGCGCTCCAGCACATCGTAGTACTTTGAGTCACCGTGAAGCAGGAACAAACGATGGTTCACATACACGTTGCCGATGGCTGCGCAAGTCTCACAGTAGGCAGTCATATTGGGCAGGTAGTAGTTGGGGCCAAAGGCCTCGCCATTGTGTGTGGCACCTATGCCGCCTGTGATGTAGAGTTTCTTGGTCACGATATTGTCCCAGATGGCATCGATGGCATTGATGTAGGCAGAATCACCTGTGAGGGCAGCCACGTCGGCCATGCCGGCATACATATAGGCTGCGCGTACGGCGTGACCTACGGCCTCGTCTTGCTCCACCACAGGCTTGTGGCTCTGTGAGTACTCGTGACGGAACGAGGTCTTGCCGCGGTAGTCGAGGAAGAACTTCGCCTGGTCGAGATACTTGCGCTCACCCGTGGCGAGGTATAGTCGGCACAGTGCCATCTCGGCAATCTGATGTCCCGGTACCACGCACGCTTGTCCGGGTTTGTCGCCCACCTCACGGATGATGCAGTCGGCATAGCGCGTAGCAATGTCAAGGAAGGTGCGCTCGCCTGTAGCCAGATAATGCGCCACGGCACTCTCGGCCATGTGTCCCAGGTTGTAGAACTCGTGGCTGAGATCCTCCACCTTGCTCCAACGTGTGGGGCCTGCCCAGTGGTGCGGCTCCTCGGGGTTCTGTGTGCGTGCCGTATAGAGGTATCCGTCGGGCTCTTGGGCCGAGGCTATTACGCTCAGTACACTGTCGATATAGAGTTTCAGTTCCTCATCGGGGTAGGTCTGCAGGATGTAGCTGGCTCCCTCGATGGTCTTGTAGGGGTCGGTATCGTCAAACGAGAAGCCACGCCCGTGCACCTTGAAGAACTTAGTGGAATCCTTCATGCGCTCCGCGGCATTGGAGAAGTTGGTGTATCGTCCTTCGCTCTCGCACTTGCTGAAGGCCAAGGGGATAGTCACCTTGCGGCTTGCTTCGAGCCGTTGTCCCCAAAAACTGTTGTTCTCTACTTTTACTGAAGTGAAGGGTACAGGGGTGATGGGATATCCTCCCGCTTGTTCTCCCTTCTGTGTGCATCCCGATAGAGACACAACTGTTGCTAACGCTGCAAGAATGATTTTCTTCATGGTGTGATAAATTTATATTTATGCGAAGATAAAAATATCCTTCCGTTTTACCAAATACCATAATCATTAAGTATGTGTTGACTGATATTTAGATGCGATAGCATAGTATTTTATCAAAAAAATCGTTACATTTGTCACAAATATAAAAATGAATACTATGAAAAAGATATTCTCGTGTGTGCTGGCTCTGGTGACGGCGCTTGGTGCTATGGCTTCAACCTCAATAGAGGATGTGACAGCCACCTACATTGTGAATCCGTCGTTTGAGTCTGATAATGTAGCCTCGCTTGACGAGGTGAGAAACAATGCTGATGGTCGCCGAGGGTGGACACTTGCCGCTCCCACGGGGTGGATGGTGAGTGGAACATCAGTGACACAATTGCTTGTGAAGGCTGATTGCTATACCGATAACAACTTTGGCCTAGTGACCACATTGGCAGATGGGGCTTCGGCCTACTACTTGCGTATGGGGTGGGCTACGGGTGCTACCACTTTGGAACAGACTCTGAAAAACCTTCCCGAAGGTCGCTACAGACTGACCATAGCTCATCGTACAGGTTATGCCAATAGTGCCACCTCGTCGCTCACCATCACGGCTGGTACAGAAGTGGTGACTGAGAGTTTTGTGCAGGGTAGCACTGGCTTCTTTGCATCGGCGCCGTGGAAGACTTCGGAGGTGGACTTTGCTGTTGCTGCTACTGGCAATGTGAAGGTGGCAGTGAAGGTCGATTGGCTGTCGGGCGGAAGCTGTGTGATGCTTGATGATGTGCGCCTATACCGTCTTTCGGACGATTACGTAGAACCTGAAGAGCCTACCGAAGCCGATGTGACGAGCCCCACCGAGGGTGTTATCACTCACGACTTTGTGTCTGAAGCTGAGATGAAGGACGACATTCTGCAGATGTTGGCCGACTTCTCTCTGTGGATGAAGAATGATTTCCAACCTTGTGCTGCTCCTAACAGCATAGGTGAGGTGTGCGGATGCTTCCGTGGCGAAAATACGATGGCCAACGATGAGCGTGGTGTGCGTCCCAATGCAGACCTATCAATGATATGTGCCTTCCTCACCAAGTATGCCAAGGACAAGGTGGAGCTGCCTGTAGGTGTTACATGGACCGACCTTGAAGATATGGCCATGCAGTCGCTCGTGTTTGCCTATTCAACCCATAAAGCCAACAAACTGAAGGTGTGCTCGGGAAACAACTATTGGGGTTCCGTGAGCAATAGCGACTGCGTGTGGGAGTCTTCGCTGTGGGCTATGTCGGTAGCCTACTCGGCCTACTTTCAGTGGGACAAGCTCACCGCTGAGCAGAAGGGATACATCTATGCTCTACTGAAAGCTGAGTGTAACTACGAACTTCAACGTTCTATCCCCACAGGCTATGCCTCCGACTCGAAGGCCGAGGAGAATGGTTGGGAAGCTGATGTGTTGGCTGCAACGTTGGGACTCTTCCCCAACGACGAACTGGCACCGAGGTGGTTTGCCCGCTTGCGAGAATTTGCCATCAACAGCTATTCACACTATGCCGACGCTACAGATCACACTATCATAGACCCCGAGTATGACAACACTACCGTGGCTCAACTTTATAAGGGCAAGAACCTCTACGACGACTACACTCTACAGAACCATAATCTCTTCCATACCAGTTACCAAAATGTGGTGATGCAGGAGTTGGGCGAGGCGGCCTTGGCACTCAAGATGTTTCAATTGGGTACTACAGGCGAAGAGAAGTGGAGGACCAATGCGCTGATGCACAATAATCGTGAGGTGATGGACGAAGTGCTCAACTGGTTGGCTCTTGCCGATGGTGAGCTGGCCATGCCCAATGGTAATGACTGGAGCCTCTTCCTCTTCGACCAGATTACCTCGTATGCTACGATGGCTTGCTTCCTGCGCGATGCTAATGCTCTGATGCTCGAAAACATGGCCTACAAATACATCAAAGCACGTCAACAAAGCACTACTGACGGCTCGTGGTTGCTCAATGCTGACGTGGGCGCTCGCCGTATGGGTGTGCAGGCTCATCGCGTGATGATGACATGGCTCATGCATGAGGTGATGTCTACGGCAGACCTTGTACCCACCAAATGGAGCGACTTCAACGAACGCTATGCCGAAGCAAAGGTGTTTGGCACACAGAATATCGTACGTGCTGCTACTGACGATCGCTTCACCTGCTTCTCTTGGAGTACAGGCTTGCAGAGCTACACGGGTTACATTGCCTCGAACAGTCCTGATAAGAATAAAATCATTGTGCCCTATCGTGCAAACAATACAGGCAACCTACTCGGATGGTACACTGTGAGTGGCAAGGGCACCAATGCTACGCCTGTGGTGAGTGGTATCTACGAATTGCGTGGCAACAGTTACACCATGAACGGTGAACTCAATACCAATGATGCCGCACTCAACAATCGTTTTGCCATCTATTCCACACCGGGTAATGCCGTCATCTACCTCGACTATGTGCGTGGCAATACGAGCGGCACCATCACACGTGAGCAGGGAGGACTGTTGGCCATCAGCACCGATCCGATGATGAAGGAAAAAAGAACAATTTATAGACAGGATAACGGACAACAGATCTCATCCACCCATCAGCAACTTGATGGTTCGTCGCTCGCTAATTGGCAGACTCCTTGGGTGAATGTAGATAATGAATTGGGTGTCGTATCGAAGAATGCACGAGGTATGGCCTTTGGCGACCGTTCCCTCAATAACTCTATCCACACGGCCAAGCTCTACGCATCCTACTCGGCCGAAAATCGCAACTTCACCCCTGGCCAAGTGGTAGACCGCCGACATATCATCTATTACAGTAACATCGATGCCTCTGCAACCCTGCAGATGGCCGAGGCGTTGCAGGTGCTCACCGACGTGGTGCCCGAGGGATGGAATGGTGTCATCGCTCCCGATCCCGACGGGGCACGCTATCTGTTGTTGTCAAACTTTGCCAGTGACCGCAAGTGCGTGCTCAGTGATATCAGCTGCGAGCTTGGTGCGCCCGTGTTCGGTGTGCCCACGGTGATTGAGAGGAGCAAGGCTTCTGCCACATTTGCTTGTGAGATAAACCACTCGGTGAGCGAGGTGCTCCGCACATTTATAAAGGGTGACAACATCACTGCCATACAGGCTGCTGACGACTCATGTGCCGTGTACCTACAAACTCAGAAGAAGGAAAGCGAAGTGACGGTGAGTATCGTGAATGATGGTGTAGTGGCAAGTAGCACCTTTGCTTTTGGCGGTTGTGTGAAAGTAACTGCTGAGGGTGGCAGCATCAAGGTTGAGGAAGCCACTTTCCCAGAGGAGGAGATAGTAAATTTTTATGAGGGTTATACCGATATCACCGCAGATGTGCTGACCAATGCTAACTTTGAGGACGACGTGACCTATGGAGATGCCACAGGCAACGTCACCTTGGGCAGCACCGTGTATAACCCTTGCTATGTCAATGCGGTGAAGGCAAGCAACAGCAGTTATCCCAACTTACTTCCTGTGAAAGGGTGGACGGCGAAGTCAACCCTTACGGGAGGCTCCAACTTTGCCCGTATGTACTCTATGCCCTATAGTACGACGATGTATTGCGTGAGTCCTTCTGGTGTGGGAAACTATGCTGCCCAGTGTGCACGTCCGTTGATGGACGACATGTGTGGCGTGCGATGTCTCACAGTGCTCAACTCGTGGACTTCGGGCACAAACCGCATCACGCAGACTGTAAGACTTCCCGAGGGAGACTATCGCTTGCTCATCGACATGCGTTACGAGTGTCCTAACCAACAGTCCAACGACGGGAGCAAAGTGGTGGCTTCGGGCAATACCAACACCGCTTACACGGGTGTCAAGTATGGCTCAAAGACCGACTACCGCTACCCTGTGGAGAATAATACATGGGAGTTGATGTGCTATGATTTTAGTCTTAATCGTACACTCAGCGTGGAGATTAGCCTTGGCTTCACTACCTCGGCTGCAGTGGGCGCTGCCAACAATACCTTATTGTACATAGATAATGTGCGTCTCCTGAGCAAGAATACCAATGTGCCTGACGATATAGAAGAATTGCAGACAGCTTTGTCCTTGGTCGATGTGTATTCGATGCAGGGCTTGTGCTTGCGTACTCAAGTGCCTCTTGAGGTCGCCACCGAAGGACTTCCTAAGGGCATCTATATGGTGGGAGACCAAAAGGTACTGATTGGCGAATAATAGGTAGTCGGCTACTTTCCCTTATTGATGATGTAAATGCCACTCATGGCCAGCAAGGTGGCCACGAGGTACTTCAGATAGAACGGCTCGCCCAGGCAGAGGCATGAGGTGACTGCGCCCACTACGGGAATGAGCGAATTGAAGATGGCTACTTTGCCTACGGGATTGCAGGTTATCAGTTTGTTGTATAGTGCAAAGCCAAGGGCCGAGATGCCGATGAGCAGGCCCAGTATCACCAATCCGTAAAGCGTAATCTGTGGCAGTGTGCCCTGCATGAGCAAGCTGGGGATGACGAGCAGCAAGCCACCGAAGAAGAGGCTATAGCCAGTGCCTACGAAGACGTCGACACGACGCGAGAGACCACGTGTCAAGAGGCTGGCAAAGGCCGAGCAGCAGGCATTGAGAATAATCATACCATCGCCCATGAAGGTGAATTGTCCGCCACCACCCTTGCCAACGTTGAGGATGAAGATACCCGTGAGGCCGATGCAGCAGCCGAGAATCTTCCTCGGGGTAAGGCGGTCGCTCTTGAAGAAGATGCAAGCCAGTATAACAACCAAGAATACGCTCAACGAGTTGATGATGGCTGCCCTCGCTCCATCGCTATGTGATAGGCCGATATAGAAGAATGAGTAGTGCAGCGTGGTATTGAGTAGGGCAAAGATGAGCATGTAGCCCCAGTCTCCAGGTCGTGACACACGAAAGTTGCGCCCTGTGACTGCCGCAATGGCGAGGAGGATACCTCCCGCCAAGGCAAAGCGTATGCCAGCGAAGAGCATCTTGCTACCTGTCATTTCCGAGGTGATGCCAAACTCGGCAAAGCCCAACTTGATGAGCGGATAGGCCCATCCCCAAGCAATGGCTGCGGTGAGGGCAAAGAGAGTCACCCATATGGGTCGCTGAAATATACTGGTCTTTGGTGTAGTCATGAGTTTTTTATTTTTGACAACGGACAACGGTCTACAGTCAAAGGACTGCCTCCGGTTGACGTCTGTTGTCAGTTAATCCTGCTTCGCACCTCGGCAATTCAAGCGAGCTTGATTGCTCTCGGTTTGTCGTCTGTTGTCTGTCGTCTGTTGTCTGTCGTCTGTTGTCTATTGTCTACTGTCCTTTATAAATAAGGAATATACAGGGAATCTTATCGATGGGTGGGCGCTGCCCCTTCCATTCGGCGATGGTGCGTGTCACGGCATACTCTCCCTCGCACGTGAGGTTAGCCGCGATGCAGAGGCGTGTCTGCGGACGGCAGGTGCGGAGGATGTCGTCAAACATCTTCAAGTTGCGGTAGGGCGTCTCGATGAAGAGTTGCGTCTGATGCTCGGCATAGGCGCGTGCCTCGAGGTGCTTGAGCGTCTTGGCCCGCTCGCCTCCGTCGATGGGCAGGTAGCCATGAAAGGCAAAACTCTGTCCGTTGAATCCCGAGGCCATCACACTGAGGATGATGCTCGACGGCCCTACGAGAGGCACTACCTTGAGTTTCTTGCGCTGGGCTATAGCCACGACGTCGGCACCGGGAT
Source organism: Bacteroidaceae bacterium (assembly GCA_045612065.1). Taxonomy (GTDB): domain Bacteria; phylum Bacteroidota; class Bacteroidia; order Bacteroidales; family Bacteroidaceae; genus UBA1189. The sequence goes on along the minus strand of JAZKYH010000076.1, from coordinate 20,719 downwards.
CGGCCACGGCAGGGCATCCCGCCTCAGAGATGACACCCATGGCCTCGCCAGCCTGCAGAGGCTTGAGGTATGAAGCGATGGCCTCGGGCGAAGTGTGCTTGTTGAGTTCATAGAAGGTGAGCTCGTCGATGTTGATGTCGCGGTCCACCTTCTTCAAGAAACGGCGGGCCGAGCGCACATCCTCTACGATGAAGTGGCGTATGGCCACTACGATTTCTCTGTTGTAGGAGGGTAACACCTTCTCTATGGGCGTGTCGCCCAAGGTGCAGGGAATGAGGTATAGCGCAGGAGTCATGAGATTAATTCTGAATTTTGAATTATGAGTTGTGTTCTTAGAAGTTCAGAAGTCAGGAGTACAGGAGTACAGACGACAGTCTGTTCGTTGTTTTTGTCTTCGTTTTCGTTTTCGTTATAACGTCTTATGATGGGTGATGCACGTGGGGAGTTCTTCAGGATAGTGTGTCACCATGATGAGTGTTCGCTCGGGGTGCGAGCAGTAGTTGTCAATGATGGCACGCACCATCTCGCGGCGCTCGGTGTCAAGTCCGTGTAAGGGTTCGTCGAGGATGAGCAATTCGGGCGACTTCACAAAAGCACGGGCCAGGAGTACCAGTCGTTGCTCGCCCGACGAGAGTTTCAGGAAGGTGCGCTCTGCCAACTCCTCGATGCCAAATACGCGCATCCACTCTTTGCAGATGCCGATATGCTCGGGGCGTGGGCGCACATACAGTCCAATGCTGTCGTGCAAGCCCGAGGCAACAATCTCTATGGCGGGCAGATCCTTCAGGTAGGCACGGTGCATCTCGGGCGACACATAGCCTATGCGGCGCTTGATGTCCCAGATGCTCTCACCCGTACCACGGCGTCGGCCAAAGAGGCTGATGTCGCAAGCATACGACTGCGGATTGTCAGCACACACCAAACCCAACAAGGCCGACTTGCCACTGCCGTTGCGCCCATGGAGTGCCCATCGTTCGCCACGCTGCACCTCCCAATTGAGGTTCTCGAAGATGGTGCGCTCGCCATAGCGGAGGGTGACATTGCGGAAGGAGATGATGGGGGCGGAACTCTCACTACGCGCTGCGCTTGTAACTCCCTCCGCTTCACTACGTTCCGCTCGTCCCTCTATAAACAGAGGGACAGTTGGCATCGCGATGTTAGGAAGCCCCCTCTTCGGGAGGGGGTTGGGGGAGGCTATTCGTGTCACAAACCCCGGGATGTCCTCCTCGCGCGACACTACGAGGATGAGTTGTAGGCCGCGCTCGGCGATGAGTCGTTGCAGTAGCATACGCAGTTGCTCTCGGGTCGGTGCATCGAGTCCGATGAAGGGGTTGTCCATGATGAGCACGCGAGGGTCGGTCATCAGTGCCTTTACGATCTGTAGTCTCCGCAGTTCGCCGCTCGAGAGCATCACCATCAACTTATCCATCAGAGCATCGATGCCAAAGTCACGATACAGCGCCTTCACATATGCATCCTCGCCCGCTGCGGGTAATACCTCGCTCACCGTGGGCGACAACTCCACATCCTGCGAGTGCCAGCGCTGCTGGTAGTAATAGTTTGAGTCGGCATCACCATAACTGTCGCGGAATGCCATGTAGTGGATGTTCTCGCACACCATACGATGGTTATACTCACCGAAGTCATACTTCACCTCATTCATTAGCAAGGGGTAGCGCCCGATGATTGTATTTACCAATTTAGTCTTGCCGCTACCATTGGGACCCAAGATGGCCAACTGCTCCCCTTCGTATAGGACAAAGTTGACCGGCTCGGGCATTCGGTAGTCGGGGTGGCGGGCCACTCCATTGACTATTTCTATTACTTTTTTGCTCATGCGTGGATTTTTGTGCAAAAGTACGAAAAAAAAGCGTGCCAGTTTTTGACACGCCTGATAAATTGATGGAATCGACCGATTTTAGAAGTCTAATGAGAAGTAGTAGCCTACGCTCACGCTCCAAAGCCACTCTTTCCACATGGGATTATACACCACTTGGGCTGATACGGGCAGCGAACCGCCGTGCTCAAACTCAAACTCGTGGCCAGCACTGAGGTTCAAGTTACAGATGCCAAAGGCATTGTTCTCATAATAGTCCGAAGCAAAGGGGAGCATACCTACTGCTGCACTGAAATCCACCTCCCAAAGAGAGAACTCGTAGGCCACCTCGAAGTAGGAGGGGAAAGCGCTTTGCCAGTCGAAGCCACCGCCATCCATAGATCCCTCGAAGGTCTGGTTGATGATAGAGTACCACGAGAAGGTCAGGGGTACATCCTCACTTAACGTATAGCTGATGCCAAAGTCGAGGTCATGATAGTCTTGCCAAGGCCCGAAATATTTGCCGTATCCATAGTCGGTGAGCGAAAGGGTAAGGTTCCTCCACGAAGCCTCCACGAAGAGGTCGAGCTCTCCATAAGGTTCACCAAACAGGGTTTTTGTAGCCCAAAAGCCGAGACAAACTGTCCAGTCATCCTTCTCATAGTCGAAGGTTCCCGTTGGCTGTATGCTGGGGCCTCCCAACTCCATACCACGCCAAAGCGATTTGCTCACAGCGTCTACACCTATGGTCATGGACCAATCACCACGCTCTTGCGCACAAAGCGGAGCCACAGAGGACACACCGAGAAGAAGGGCACAAGCCATTACCAAAACATTGTTTTTCTTCATTTTCTTTCAGATTTGTTGTTTAAGGTTAATAAATCACGGGGCAAATTTAAGTTAAATTTTCGATTTGACGAAGACAATGCCGGTTTACTTGCGGTTCTACCCCCTTGGCAAAGCGGCATATACCCCTGGCAGAGGGGCAGTATCCAGTTGTTCTCTGCCAAGGGTATACGCACTGATAGTGTGTGCTTTGTATAGGCTAAGTAAACGTGATAGTACCTCCTGCAATCTCCCCTATAGCAATTTCTCGTTTACCCCTTGGCAAATTGAATCGCAAGTGTTCGTCATACTTCCCGCTTTTCTTGGCTATCAAGGGAAACGCATTATAGATACGTTTTCTCACATCAAACAATTGATTCTCTGAGAGAAAGCAATAATGATATCGAATGGGATATAATGAGTATTCCCTATCTTGTTCATTGCACTAATGTGTGTGTGACGGCGACCATCCGCGCGGATGGTCGCGAGCATCTGCGCAAATGGTGGAGACCATTCGCGCGATTGCTCGCGGGCAAACACTGAAGGATAGAGTCGCACGGGCAGACACATGTTTTAATGGATGCAAGTTTGCGAATATAGGTGCAAGGTTTGTAGTCCCTCTCCGTCAAGGTCACCATCGAGTATCTCCGCTGAGGGGTATACTGTAAGGTAACTCAATGGATAAACAACAAAAATAGGGCAATGTACATGGGCTTGCCTAAATTGACATGTTACTGGTTGATAATCATTGGAGTTATAGACGCAAACTTTGCCTAAATCATTGCTTAATCATTGCCTTTTATGAACCGTTAGGATTGGTGCACTTTAGCCATTTCAATTTGCCGAACGAAATCGCCTCAACTTACCGATTTTACGTATATGCCATCCCCATAGGCTGTCTTAAGGATTAATTGACTCCTCTTTCCTTAATCAGCTGCGGACTGCACATTTAGTCACAAGCACATAAAGACATTCACCCCCTCGCGGTGAGGGGGTGAATGGTGTTAAGATGTGATTAGACGTATTTGAGGTTATTCATCAGTCAAGTCTCCATGATGAAAGCTTTCCTTTATAGAACCACACAGAACCTATAATACGCCCTCTGGTTCCGAGAACATATTGAAATATATCATAATAAACAGTACCATCACTCCAGTTAGTAGAGTTAATCAAGTTGCAATTGAGAACATCTAAGAACATCCTTTTGGCCAGTTCTTCGGGCATACCCACAGCATTCTGGTAATCTCCCTTCTCATAAATATTCACCCAATGCTCACCATATTTCTTGCGCCATTCTTCCTTTTCTTTTTCGTGAGCCTCGGCTACTGCTGCCTCTTCAGCCCTTTGGCGTTCCTCCTCGGCTTGTTGCATTGCAAGACGCTGCGATTCGGTATAACCATCCTTTACCTCTTCAACAGAACCATTGGCATAGTACATCACTCCCTCTACAATATTTGGCAGATGATTTAATTGTAAATCTTTGAATTTAATACCACATCCATTTGGAACAAACTCATCACCGTTATTATATTTAAATACGACAGGGTCTTCTGCACTTGGGTCAATAGTTACTGTACCATCCTCTTTCTTGATGACACCTTTGATTATGGCTGCTTCATTTCTACTATCGCTTTTTAAGTAAATATCACTACCTAACTTATATTGTACGTTATATAATCCATTTGCAAGACGGACACTGATAACCGAATCTTTCTCACTTACGGGACAGAAAAAAAATTCGTATACATCCTTATCAACTGAAGAATCCCAACTTTCGCTAATCAGATTGAGCACAGATGCATATCTTTCCACTACAGCTGTAAGATCTATTTTATTCTTTTTAATCAGCTTCATCAGATCTTTATATGTCATTCCTTCAAGACCTACCATGGCACCATGACCTGCCTCTACCTTAGCAATAATATAAGCGTCAGTCGAATTAGTATGACCATTGACAGTAAACTTTAGCATTTCTCCATTCCAGCTTCTATACATTCCTACTTCATTCATTTTTTCAACGGCTTCACTTAAAGAAATGCCAGAGGCAACAAACCATCTTTTAAAAAAATCAGTCCGAGCATCTTCACTCAAGGAGGCAGCCTCTTCAGTATATGAACTCCATAAGAATTCGAATAAATTTGACCTAATGTCAGCAAAGTCGTCTAAAGAAGAAAAACTCCTAAACGCATCGGAGATAAAATCATTATCTCCATAGAGAGAACTATATCTTATTAAAAAATCAAACATTTTGTCTTCTGTCGCTACACATTCCCTCATGAAATAGCATTCGCCTATAGCTCTGGCTCCATTATCTATATTCCATTCAGTATAACATGTGTTTATAATTGTTGAAAAGTCTACAAAAACTGCTTCAGCAAAAGACTTGTATTCTTCAAAAAAGTCTACGCCATATTTATCATTCCATTCTTTTAAAGATTGTTCCTGTTTTTCTTTGCTAAAAACCTTAGCCTTTTTTGTGCCAACAACGATAGGGACGCGCTGGTACTTGTCCGTCAACCGACATGTTTTTTCGTCATATCTATCATAATAAAACGAATCATCTCCGCTATCATATAATTTAAGATTCCCTCCCAACAAATCTTTTACCTCTGTCTTTACGTGTTTTTTGTATTTGCCTTCACCAACTTTTACATCAATGCTATCAATACTTCCTGGATTATAAAACTCGGGACTAACCATTACCCCATAGTCAAAAACCATCGTTCCATACGCTCTAGCTTCTTCCAAGTCGGAAGAGGATATTGTACCCTCCTCAAGGTGGAACCTGAGTCTTTCACTTTCTAGTTCATATTGAGTGACATCTCCATTCTTAAAAGTTATAGTCTTAGTGCCATTCCTAAGTTCCACGACTGCATTAGGATAAGTAAAGCGATAATCGGCACATTCCTGTATGTCGTAGCGCCCAACTTTAGGTCCCGTTTGACTTTCTGATACTTCTATTGCCTCAACGCAATAATCTCCATTGGGGAAAATATGTTTTTTAAATAATTTTCGTCCTACTCTGTACACCTCGACTTTTAAGTTGTAATCTGTAGCCCAGCTATTAACCACGATTGGTTCGGGATCTTGCGCCTTCAATGCCGACAGCTGAAAGACAGCCAACATTGCCAATAAAAATAGTTTTTTCATAAAATTTAAAATTTGATTAATGATTTATGTTTGTTAAAAGTGTTTCAATTAAGGAAGCATAGCCAATTGCTTCTTATGTATGCATAGGATATTCTCAATATCCATAGAGTCGACACCAGGGAAGACACTCGCAAATACAGAGGTCGGAACTCTGAAGCCGCATGGGTTGGGGAGTGTGATATACCCTTTGTTGTGCAATATGGTAGCCCCAGCCAACGAGCCCCATTGGAGATACACGAAGTCCTTGGGATATATCCCCAGGCAAGCACCTATGCGACGGGTAAGGTCGTAGAGGAGCAAGCGTCCTTTGGTAATGCCCAACGACTCGACATAGTTGTACAAATCCTCAAAACTGCCTGTAAAGCCCACAAAGCCTGCACCAGCCAATATTTTCAATGCTCTATTAACAAAGGTGTGATTATGAAGCATCCACCATTGATGTGAACAGGGATAGGTATAGGGGGTTATCACATTGGCAATAGACAGATTGGCGGGAAGAACGCCACAGCACCATAGCTTAATAACGCATCCATTGCTATTCATAATGAATGGTGTATATCCCATCAACAATCCCTTAAGGTCATTAAAGGTATACATTTGTTGTTCTATGCGCAATTGGCGATAACCATTCTGATTGTAATGAGCGACGATAGAGAAAAGTGTCGTCTGTGCAGAGTTGTGATTCACATTTGCAATTGCAGGCCCCCCACAAGGACTTGCCGTATTCCTATTCTTTGCCATATAACAAGCAGATGCTTAACTATTTTTTGCAAATGTACTCCTAATTAACCGAACACGTTTGGTACACTTTGGTACATTTAGGCTCTGTACCTGCTTTTACCCGCGGTAAAATGGGGATGGTTTGAAAAATGTTGCTTACTTTTGCAACACTTGACAAAAAGAATAATGGAACCGATACACGACATATACAAACGGTTGCAGACGGCAGTGGAGAAGGCGGTGGGCCGAGAGATGGTGACACCGCGCGACTTTGACTACCTGGCGGCACGACTCTTCGATGCCACGGGGGAGAACGTAAGTGCCATGACGCTGAAGCGCTTCTGGGGATACCTGGGCGAGAAGAACGAGCGCCAGCCACGACTGACCACGCTGAACCTGCTGGCACAGATGGTGGGCTACACCGACTGGATGACCTACTACAAGGAGTCGAGCGCAACGGGAAAGAGCGAGAGCGACTTCCTCAAGAACCACTCGCTCGTCACCAACTCGCTGGCTGTAGGGGCGATGATACAGCTGATGTGGCACCCCGACCGAGTGGTGACCATACGGCACGAGGGGGATGAGGTGTTCACCGTCGTGGAGTCGAAGAACAGCAAGCTGAGCGTGGGCGACACCTTCCGCTGCGGACTCATCGTGGAGGGCGAACCGATGTATCTCGCCCAGCTGAAGCACGAGGGCGGCGAGACGATGAGCTATGTGTGTGGACGTGAAGGGGGAGTGAAATACAGACCGACATAAACGTTTATGCCTAAATGCTTGATAATAAGCGGCTTATAGGGGGGGGGTAGCGGCTTCTTAGTTGCTGACAATGAGGCGCTTGAGGAGAGAGTGTCCTTGGGTACGAGAGGAGCCACATCGCTATGCTACCGTGTGCGCATCGACGGGAAGGAGTATTTCATGAAGCAGCTGCGCCCCGAACTGAGGAGCGACCGACGTTACCGCTCGGTCTACTGGAAAGAGTATGAGGTGGGGAGCGGCATATGCAGCCGGTATATTGTGAGGTACGAAGCACTGGGCGAGAATGCCGATGGACCCTATCTACTGATGGAACATGTCAACGGGTGCACGCTGGACGAGAAACTAACCACGGAACCCGAATACTTCTCGCACGGACGTAACTTCGAAAAACTCTTCGTGCAATTGCTCCGTGGTCTGAAAGCACTGCACGAGGCGCACGTGGCCTATCTCGATCTGAAGCCCGAGAACGTGATGTTGACACAGGTAAACAATGATGCAAAAATCATCGACCTGGGATTCTGCCTTGCCGATGGCTACAGCTACACGGCGGGATGCTCGCACGAGTATGCCGCACCCGAATTGCAGGAAGGAGCACTGGAGATGGTCGATGCCCGCACCGACATCTATGCCGTGGGGCGACTGATGCAGTATGTGAAGGGGGCAGCGTGTGTGGAGGTGAACAGGCACCTGCAACGCATCATCGACCGCTGCACACAACCCGACAAGACGAAGCGATATGCCGACGTGGACGAGGTGCTGGGGGCACTGGTAGGGAAAGGGCTGTGGATGGCATGGTGGCGGAGGCCTTGAAACTACATGGGGAACGGCTCTGCCGTAGTCCTTTCGCCTCGGCGGAACCTTTAGGTCGCTGAAAGCAATGAAAAAAACGAACCATTTATTTTGTACAACTGCAGTTTTGTAGTATCTTCGCCCCAAATTTGAGATAGTTTAACATTTTTATGTTGTATTACCTTGTAATAAAGTACGGCATTGGCTGAAGTAAAAGTAGAACCTGGTGGTAACATCATCGATATCAAGCACGTGTCTAAATGGTTCGGAGACAAACAGGTGCTGGATGATGTGAGTTTGCATATCAGAAAGGGAGAGTTCGTCACCATCCTCGGTCCCTCGGGATGTGGTAAGACGACCCTGCTGAGAATTTTGTCGGGTTTCGACACGGCATCGGAGGGAGAAATCTTGCTGGAAGGCGCCGACATCACACAGACGCCACCGCATCAGCGACCGATGAACACGGTGTTTCAACGCTATGCGCTATTTCCACACCTCAACGTATACGACAACATTGCCTTCGGCCTCAAACTGAAGAAGGAGAAGGACAACATCATCGAGAACAAGGTGCGACGCGCCTTGAAGATGGTGGGCATGACCGACTATGAACACCGCGACGTGAACTCGCTCTCGGGCGGACAGCAGCAGCGCGTGGCCATCGCCCGAGCCATCGTGAACCAACCCACAGTGCTCTTGCTTGACGAGCCCCTTGCAGCCCTCGACCTCAAGATGCGCAAGGACATGCAGATGGAACTCAAGGAGATGCACAAGACACTGGGTATCACCTTCATCTACGTCACTCACGACCAAGAGGAGGCGCTTACCTTGAGCGACCGCATCGTGGTGATGAGCGAGGGTGTGATACAACAGATTGGTACACCTACCGATATATATAACGAGCCGGAGAACTGCTTCGTGGCCGACTTCATCGGCGAGAGCAACATCCTCAACGGAACCATGATTGAGGACCGTCTGGTGCGCTTCATGGACACTGAGTTCAAGTGCGTGGACGAGGGCTTCGGCAAGAACGTGCCCGTAGACGTAGTCATCCGCCCCGAAGACATCTACATCATTGCCAAGACCGATACGGCCAATGCCATGCTGCATGGTCGCGTGTCGTCATGCATCTTCAAGGGCGTACACTACGAGATGATCGTGCAATTGGCCAATGGCTATGAACTCATGGTGCAGGACTACAATGCCTTTGAGCCGGAGACCGAGGTGAGCCTCATCATCAAGCCGGCCGACATCCACGTGATGAAGAAGGAGCGCACATGCAACACCTTCGAAGCCACCATCGTGGACGAGACGCACATCGACATGTTGGGTGCCACCTTCGAATGCTTACCTCACGAACTTGAGAAGGGTACGGAGGTGAAGGTTGAGGTGGACTTCGACAAGATTGACCTTACCGACGACAAGGAGGATGGTGCACTCGAAGGTGATGTACGCCTCATCCTCTACAAGGGTAACCACTATCACCTCACCATCGTGACCGACGATGATGACTACCTTTACGTAGACACCAACGATGTGTGGGACGATGGCGACATGGTGGGTATCAACATCTTGCCGGAAGATATTAGGATAATTAAGAAGTAATAAGGAGAAACTCCTAATGTCATCCTGAGCAACGCGAAGGATCCCGCGCTGGGACTAAGCCAAGGTGTCTTGCGAGATTCTTCACTTCGTTCAGAATGACAAGAGAGAATGGAGTTTCCTTAAAGTGATACGAAAGTGAACAAACTCATCAAACTCTTTTCCAAGCGCAGCACCTGGGCCATACCCTACGCGGTGTTCCTGATGCTGTTTGTGGTGTTGCCGCTGATACTCATCGGTGTGTATGCCTTCAAGGATAATGACGGTGGCTTCACCATTGCCAACTTCGTGAAGTTCGTCGAGCAGCCCGAAGCGTTCAACACCTTCATCTACTCGGTGGCCGTGGCCATTGTCACCACCTTCTTTACCATTCTGCTGGGATACCCCGCGGCATATATCTTGAGCAATAAGGAGTTTAATCGCTCCAAGACGATGGTGCTGCTCTTCATCCTGCCCATGTGGGTCAACGTGCTCATCCGCACCTTGGCCACCGTATCGCTCTTCGACATCACGGGCATACCCCTCGGTGAAGGCGCACTGCTCTTTGGTCTCACCTACGACTTCTTGCCCTTCATGATCTATCCTATATATAATACGATGATGAAGATTGACAAGAGCCTCATTGAGGCTGCACAAGACCTGGGTGCCAACCAGATGCGTGTATTCCTCAAGGTGATACTCCCCTTGTCGATACCCGGTGTGGTGAGCGGCATCATGATGGTGTTCCTGCCCACGATATCGACTTTCGCCATCTCTGAGTTGTTGACGATGAACGATATCCGCCTCTTCGGTTCTATCATCCAGGAGAACATCATGCTGAGCGACACCATGAACTATGGCGCAGCCCTCTCCTTGCTGATGCTGCTCATCATCGGTGTAACCAGTGCCTTTGGCAACGACAGCGAGGAGGAGATGAGCCATGGGGGAATCATTTAGAAGAAGCCTCCCCTTGCCCCTCCGAGGAGGAGGTGATTCGGAATTCAACAAATAAAGGAAAGCATGTGTAACAAATAATAAAAGTCCTCTTATTCCCACGATGTTGGGAAGCCCCTCCTCGGGAGGGGTTGGGGAGGCCTCTCCATTATGAACGCAAAGAAACTATTAGCCAAAGGATATTTATGGTTCTTGTTAGCCATATTGTATACTCCCATCCTCATCATTGCCATCTTCTCGTTCACCGAGACGAAGGTGTTGGGTAACTGGACGGGCTTTTCGCTGAAACTCTATACCAACCTCTTCAGCGGCGGTATGTCGAATTCGCTTGTGAGTGCCATCAAGAACACCATTGTGATAGCCCTCGCCGCATCGAGCATCGCCACCGTGTTGGGTAGTATCTCGGCCATCGGCATATACAACATGCGCAGCAAGTCGCGCAAGGCCATCTCGTTCTTGAACAATATACCGCTTATCAACCCCGATATCATCACCGGTATTTCGCTCTTCCTGCTCTTCGTGGCATTGGGTATCTCACAGGGTTATACTACGGTGATATTGGCCCACGTGGTATTCTGCACACCTTACGTGGTGCTCAGCGTGATGCCCCGTCTCACGAGCATGAACCCCAACATCTACGAGGCAGCTCTCGACTTGGGTGCCACACCCTTCCAAGCCCTGCGCAAGGTCATCATCCCCGAAATCAAGCCTGGTATCATCAGTGGATTCATCCTCTCGTTCACGCTGTCTATTGACGACTTTGCCGTGAGCCTCTTCACCAAGGGCAACATCGGCCTTGAGACCCTCTCGACCTTCATCTACTCCGATGCCCGCAAGGGAGGTCTCACCCCCGAGTTGCGCCCGCTCTCGACCATCATCTTCGTCACCGTGCTGGTGTTGCTGCTTGTCATCAACCACCGTTCCGAGAAACAGGCAAAGAGGATTGTGAAATAATGGTGCATTCGGCAGAAGCCTGATAAACTAATAAAAACAAAGGCGGCTTGGATTCCCCAAGCCGCTTTATTCTTTCTGTTTTATATAATATAATATCATTGTTCCCTTCTTTCCCATTCGTTCAAGCTTTTCAGTTCCTTTTTACGATTGGTGAGTACTTCGCTGTACTCTTTCAGTAGGGCAGTGCTTATGACCTGTGTGGTTGTGCCGCTTTTCTTATGGTGCTTCATGGCTAACTTCTCGGCCAACGCAAGTGAGCGTAGGGCTTCATCTATGCGGTCGGTCATCTCGTAATAGAGGGCGAGGTTGTAGGCCGCCATGAAACGATACGAACGTAGTTTGCTGTCTGAAAGGCTATGCCATTGTCTGGCTGCAGCTTCCCAATTGCCTTCATAGACATATACCTTGGCCTCTCGTAGCGCATAGCACAGTCGGTCGTAGTAGAACACACGCTCTCTTTCCTCCCATGAGGGTAGGTAGGGGCTAATAGCATTCTCGGCAAGTAAGGCAGGAACCATAGGCATGAGCTCAGCTATCTCATCGGTACTGTTGACCCAGTAATCGAGGGTTTCCTTATCCATTATGCTAGTCCCTCTGATGCTGTCGCGGTCGGGAGTGTAGATGCGTGAGCAGAGGTAAGCGTTTAGGGGGCGCGAGATGAAGCGTGCTGTAGGATTGAAGGTAAGGCAGGCATAGTCGACGGAGTATATCATCTCTACGTCGAGCTCTTGGCACAGGGTGTTGACCTCCTTCTGTGATAGGATATGATTCTGTGTGCTGTCGGGGTGGTACAGAAGCGAGTCGAGCACCACTACACGTTCAATAATCCCAGAATTGGCAAATGCCCAAGCGACTTGTTCCTTCACTGTGTCGGCATCGCAAGGTAGTATTATCGCATCCTTGTTTGCCACCACGACATTGTTGGAACTGAAGTTACTCACCACTCCCACACTACGTACCGTCTGTTGCGGCATTACCTCAGGCGGCAACATCTGCTCGATGTTGACGTAGAGCACCTCGCTGCAGGAGCAAAGGAGGAGAGAGAGGAGAAAAAGAAGCTTTCTCATGGTTGGTGAGTTCGAATTTCTTGGTCAAGATATCTTATGTGAAGAAGAAAAGGAGTTAGGAGTTGCCTTCTGGATGGGTCACATCACAGAGCTAAACTCCTAACTCCTCATTCCTAACGTCTAATTATCAAAGTTCTTTGCCGTGGCAGTTCTTGAATTTCTTACCGCTACCACAAGGGCATGGGTCATTGCGGCCTACAGTATGCTCGGCACGTATGGGCTCGCGGCGTTGGGCACGAGTGTCATTCTGTGCTGCAGCCTGTTGGTTATGGTCACCTAATTCTGCGCGGTTCTCTTGATACTGCTGGCGGCGTTGGGTACGAGTCTCTGCAGGAGCCTCGCGTACAGGCTCGCTTGTGGGAATTTGCGCGCGCATGAGAATCGAGAGTGTCTTGTCGTTAATCTTGTTGACCATTGCGTCAAAAAGGTTCACCGATTCCAACTTATAAATCAAGAGAGGATCTTTCTGCTCGTAGCTGGCGTTGCGCACCGAGTGCTTCAGTTCATCGAGCTCGCGCAAGTTTTCCTTCCAAGCATCATCGATAACGTGCAGCATGATAGCTTTTTCAAATGCCTTCACAACCTCTTTGCATTCGGTCTCATAGGCAGCCTTGAAGTTCACCGGTATCTGATACAGAAGCTTGCCGTCGGTGATAGGTACTCGGATATGTTCGTAATGCATACCTTCATGCTCATATGCCTGCTTGATAACAGGGTAAGCAATCTGTGCCAAACGGTCCATTCTACCCTTGAAGTTTGCCATGGCAGCATCAAATGTGATTTCTGCCAATTCTTGAGGCTTCTTGCTCGTGTAGTCCTGTTCGGTGAAGGGGCATTCTATAGCCATTACGCGGAAGAGCTCCATGCGGATACCTTCGTAGTCGTTGTTCTCGATGATGCTGGCGCAACGGTCCCAAATCATATTGGTAAGGTCCATACCGATGCGCTCACCCATAAGAGCATGACGGCGCTTGGTATAGATGACGGTGCGCTGCTTGTTCATCACATCGTCATATTCGAGCAGGTGCTTACGAGTGCCGAAATGGTTCTCTTCGACCTTCTTCTGTGCATTCTCGATACTCTTGGAAATCATCTTGTGTTCCAGCATCTCGCCCTCCTGGAAGCCGAGTCTATCCATCACGTTGGAGATACGGTCGGCAGCGAAGAGACGCATGAGGTTGTCCTCCAATGATACGAAGAATACAGATGAACCGGGGTCACCCTGACGGCCGGCACGACCACGCAACTGGCGGTCTACACGACGGCTCTCATGGCGTTCGGTACCGATGATAGCAAGACCGCCTGCAGCCTTTACCTCATCAGAGAGCTTGATGTCGGTACCACGGCCTGCCATGTTGGTAGCGATGGTTACGGTGCCCTTCAGGCCAGCCTTGGCCACGATGTCGGCCTCCTTCTGGTGCAGCTTGGCATTGAGCACGTTGTGCTCTATCTTACGTATGCTGAGCATACGGCTTAACAGTTCACTGATTTCTACCGATGTGGTACCCACGAGTACGGGACGTCCCTCGGCCACCATCTTCTCCACCTCAGCGATAACGGCGTTGTACTTCTCGCGCTGAGTCTTGTAGATGCGGTCGTTCATGTCATTACGTGCGATGGGGCGGTTGGTGGGGATTACCACTACGTCGAGCTTGTAGATATCCCACAATTCACCTGCCTCGGTCTCGGCCGTACCAGTCATACCTGACAACTTATGGTACATGCGGAAGTAGTTCTGCAAGGTGATGGTAGCGAAGGTCTGTGTGGCAGCCTCCACTTTCACGCGCTCCTTGGCCTCAATTGCTTGGTGCAAACCGTCGCTATAGCGGCGGCCCTCCATGATACGGCCAGTCTGCTCATCCACAATCTTTACCTCACCCTCTTCGGTCACGATGTACTCGGTGTTCTTCTCGAACATGGTGTAAGCCTTGAGGAGCTGGTTGATGGTGTGCACGCGCTCGCTCTTTATAGCATAGTTGGTGAAGAGCTCGTCCTTCTTCTGTAGCAGTTCATCGCCCTCGAGACCGCTACCCTCAAGAGCTGCCATCTCCGATGCAATGTCGGGGAGTACGAAGAGGGTGGGGTCGGCAGCGTTGCCGGTGATGAGCTCGATACCCTTGTCGGTGAGGTCTACGCTGTTCATCTTCTCGTCGATGACGAAGTAGAGTACATCGGTAGCCTCGGGCATGCGGCGGTTGTTCTGCTCCATATAGATGGCCTCAGTCTTGAGCATACCAGTCTTGATACCGGGTTCGCTGAGGAACTTGATCAGGGGCTTGTTCTTGGGCAGGGCCTTGTGGCTGCGGAAAAGGGCAAGGAAACCAGCCTCTACCTCCTCTTGCTTGTCAGAGTAGACGAGACGCTTTGCCTCGGCAAGGAGCTGGGTAGCCAGACGTTTCTGTGCCTCTACGAGACGCTCCACGTGTGAGCGCAACTCCTCGAACAGTTGGTCGCCCTTCTTGGGTACGGGACCTGAGATGATGAGCGGTGTACGGGCATCGTCGATAAGTACTGAGTCCACCTCGTCCACGATGGCGTAGTTGTGACGGCGCTGTACGAGGTCGGCAGGCGATGAAGCCATGTTGTCGCGCAGGTAGTCGAAACCAAACTCATTGTTTGTACCAAAGGTGATGTCGGCAAGGTATGCCTGGCGGCGAGCCTCAGAGTTGGGCTGGTGCTTGTCGATGCAGTCGACCGTGAGGCCGTGGAACATGTAGAGCGGTCCCATCCACTCAGAGTCACGCTTGGCGAGGTAGTCGTTCACTGTCACCACGTGTACGCCATTGCCGGTGAGGGCATTGAGGAATACGGGCAGTGTAGCCACGAGGGTCTTACCCTCACCCGTAGCCATCTCAGCAATCTTACCCTTGTGCAGTACCACGCCACCGAAGAGCTGTACATCATAGTGTATCATGTTCCATATGGTCTCGTTACCACCGGCCTCCCAATGGTTCTTGTAGATGGCCTTGTCGCCTTCGATGCGTACGAAGTCCTTTGTGGCAGCCAATGCACGGTCCATATCGGTAGCGGTTACCACCACCTCTTCGCTCTCGGCAAAGCGGCGCGCGGTTTCCTTCACGATGGCAAATGCCTCGGGCAGTACAGCATCGAGAGCCACTTCGTACTTGTCCAATACGGCGGTCTCTAACTTATCTATCTCATTGAAGAGCTGTTCGCGCTTTTCAATCTCGGTATCTTCTACCTTTGCTTTCAGCTCGGCAATCTTAGCGTTTTCAGCTACGGCCGACTGCTTGATGCGCTCTTTCAGTTCCTGTGTCTTGGCACGCAATCCGTCGTTGGTCAACTTCTCTATGGCGGGGTAGGCCTGTTTCACCTTCTCCACCCAGGGCTGTATCTCGCGCAAATCGCGATCGTGTTTGTTGCCAAACAACTTACTTATAAATTCATTAAATCCCATATCTTTGTTTTATGTTTTATATTCGTTTTCAGTCTAAGAACAACAACAGTGCCAACGAACAGAAAAGCAAGAGTGTTTTGCAATTTTGTCATAAATGTTGACAGCCTTTGACTTTAGCCTACAAATATACGACATTTTTTTCATAAAAACGCGTGTAATCGCCATTTGTTAGCCTCTATCGCTGTTCACTCGATTCTTGGTTAGGGGGTAGAGTTTGGTGGATGCCTATAACTTTTACCTCATAACCCCATAACCCATTATTGCTCATGGTTCACTGCTTGTTGCAATAGTAGTCGATGATGTCGCTTGCCACCTCGCTCTTGGGTTTCAAGGGATATTCTTTGGTCTCCGTGGCCGAGATGATGGTAACCTTGTTTGTGTCGTGACGGAATCCGGCGCCATTGTCGCGCAGTGAGTTGAGTACGATGAAGTCGAGGTTCTTTCTTTTTAGCTTTTCCTGTGCGTGAGCCATCTCGTCGTTGGTCTCAAGGGCAAAGCCTATGAGTCGCTGGTGGGGCTGCTTCATTTGTCCCAATGCAGCGGCAATGTCGTGTGTGGGCTTGAGGCGCAATACGAGGTCGTCGCCCTCGCGCTTGATCTTCGCGTCGGCTGTAGTCTCGGGGGCAAAGTCGGCCACAGCAGCGCAGAGGATGCCACAATCGGCAGTTTTGAATGCCTCGGTAGTGGCGGCATACATCTCGGCGCATGATTCCACGTCGATGCGATGGATGTTCGGGTGCGTGGTCTTTATCTGTACGGGACCTGCCACGAGGGTCACCTCGGCACCACGGGCAGCGCACTCCTCGGCGAGGGCGAAGCCCATCTTGCCCGATGAGTAGTTGCCGATGAAACGCACGGGGTCAATCTTCTCGTATGTAGGGCCTGCGGTGATGACTATCTTCTTGCCTTTCAGTTCCTCGGTCTGGGCAAAGTAGCGCTCCAAGTAAGCCACAATGTTCTCGGGCTCCTCCATACGTCCCTTTCCTACAAGGTGGCTGGCCAGCTCACCTTCGGCAGGCTCTATGATGTGATTACCATAGCGACGCAAGGTGTCGAGGTTCTCGGTTGTTGAGGGGTGGGCGAACATGTCGAGGTCCATGGCTGGAGCCACGAATACGGGGGCCTTCATCGACAGATAGGTGGTGATGAGCATATTGTCTGCCACGCCGTGAGCCATCTTGCCGATGGATGAGGCGGTAGCAGGGGCGATGAGCATGGCATCGGCCCATTGGCCCAGTGCTACGTGGCTGTGCCATGAACCGTCGCGCTGGGCGAAGAACTCACTGATGACGGGTTTGCTCGTGAGTGCCGACAGCGTGATGGGAGTGATGAACTCCTTGCCGGCAGGGGTGATGACCACCTGTACCTCGGCACCCTTCTTTATTAAGAGGCGTATGAGCACCGCAGCCTTGTAGGCCGCAATGCTACCGGTGATACCTAATACGATTTTCTTTCCTTGGAGAGACATGTTTGATGTGTAGAGTTTTATTGTCAACGGACAACAGACTTGACATCCGGATGGTTGTCTTCGTTCTCGTCTTCTTTCGACTATCTGCTTCCTAACTTGATTCGTGTCAATACTTGCTTGGTGTTGAGTGTGAAGTCTCCTTGCATCATCCAGCTATAGTATCCAGGGTCGCGCTGGAACACTTCACGTACGGGCATGCCCTTGTACTTGCCGAAGTTGAACACCTCTACGCCTTGTTCGTTGTAGACGATGCGGCCGGCAAAGTCCACGTTGCTCGTGTGTGATGAGAATTCCGAGAGCCACGCCACGTCGTTCTGCAATTCAGGGTAGCGGTCGAGCTGTGCCTTCAACACCTCGTAGGTGGCACGTGTGTCGGCATCGGCGCTGTGAGCCCCTTCGAGCTCCTTGCCACAGTAAAACTTCATGGCTGCCACGAGGGTGCGCTGCTCCATCTTGTGGAAGATGACTTGCACGTCGATAAACTTGCGGCGAGTCATGTCGAGGTCCACCCCGGCACGGAGAAATTCCTCGGCCAGGAGGGGTACATCGAAACGGTTCGAGTTGAAGCCCGCGATATCGGCTCCCTCAAAGTCGGCTGCAATTTCCTTGGCCACCTGCTTGAAGGTGGGGCAGTCCTTCACATCCTCGTCGTAGATGCCATGCACCTCCGATGCTTCTTGGGGGATGTGCATCTCGGGGTTGATGCGCATGGTGCGCGACATTTCGTTGCCGTTGGGATATACCTTGAGGTATGCTATCTCTACAATACGGTCAGAGGCGATATTCACTCCTGTAGTTTCGAGATCGAAGAATACCACAGGGTTCTTTAGGTTGAGTTTCATTGTTAGTTCCTATACTTATATATATTAAAAAGAAAAGGCAAAGATATTGCTTTTTCCACTTATTTCAAAACTGCGTATTGAGAACTTGGCAAAATCAGAGCTGTCTGGCAGAAAAAACAGACAAAGGGAATAATTTTATCAGAGCCGTCTGGCAAAAAAAAAATCTCTTTGTTCAATATCCACACCGGTTACCTCTTCGTGTAGTTTCCTGATTTAGGTTGTCAGTTTTGAAGTTTATTCCTATAACAGGTTAACATGATTTTGTCTTATTCCTATACTGGGTTGACTGGTTAGTTTCGTAGTGTCTTGTGAGTAAAACAATTTTATTTTTGCCTTGGCTAGGATGGATAAATTGAAATTCGAAGATTGAGAATTGAAAATTAACCTACATCGCTGTTTACGTTTTCGTCATCGTCTTCGTAGCAGCGGAGCGTGCTCCGCTGCTCCTTGCCAGGCCAAAAATAAAAATCGTCTGCTCGGTGAAATCGCTATTTTTTCAATAGTAAGCCTCCAAACGAAAAGGGTAGCGTCAATTTTTCGAAGGTGCGGCAGATGAATATCGCAGGTCCCTCCGAAAGTTTTCGCAGGCTCGACAACATTTTTTCGCAGGCTCGATAATAGGTATCGTCGAGGAACATGGGAAAGCCTCTGGGAATAGTTCTCTATTTATTGTGTAAAGCGAGAGGGGCATCATTGATGCTCCCTCCATTATTTTGTCCATGCAGATCGATGTTTTCAGTGCGCTGTGTGTCCTTTGCCAATTCAAGACGGTGTGTAGGATTTGTCTATGAAATTGGCTGCTCGCATGGGTAATGTAGATGGTGACTTACATGAGGAATTCCTCTGTATTCTACGCAATATGTGTTGGAATATTATCCCGCAGGAGTGAGGGTGGCGGTGAGAAATTGCTTAAAGGAGAAGAGATTGGTGAGATAGTGATACTGTAAGAAAACCTTTGTCTTGCGCAATATATAACAGAAGAGGGTGGAGTTTTGAACTCCACCCTCTTTATGTGTTAGTGCTTGTAAGCAATTAGTATGCACGAGCGAAGAGTACGCGGCGTGCTGAGGGCTTGCCGGTAACCATGCAGGTGCCCGGTGTGGTATCGCCTTCGAAGGGGATACAACGGATAGTAGCCTTGGTCTCCTCCTTGATGCGCTCCTCGGTCTCGGGGGTGCCGTCCCAGTGGGCAAGCACGAAGCCGCCCTTTTCGATCTGTTCCTTGAACTCCTCGTAGGTATCAACGGCTACGGTGTGTTCCTTGCGGTAGTTGAGTGCCTTCTGGTAGATGCCCTCCTGAATCTCGTCGAGCAGGCGTACTACGTATTCCTCGATGCCGTCGCAAGAGACAGTCTCCTTCTCCAAGGTGTCGCGGCGCATCAGCTCCATGGTGTTGTTCTCGAGGTCGCGGCCTCCCATCACGAGGCGCACGGGTACTCCCTTGAGCTCGTAATCGGCAAACTTGAAGCCGGGGCGCTTGTTGTCGGCATTGTCATACTTGACGCTGATGCCCATAGTGCGGAGCTTGGCGGCGATACCCTCTACCTTGGCGTGGATAGCGGCGAGCTGCTCGGCATTCTTGTAGATGGGCACGATAACCACCTGTATGGGAGCGAGCTTGGGAGGAAGCACGAGTCCGTTGTCATCAGAGTGTGCCATGATGAGCGCACCCATCAAGCGGGTTGATACGCCCCATGAGGTGGCCCATACGTATTGCATGTTGTTCTCCTTGTCTACGTACTGCACGTCGAAGGCCTTGGCGAAGTTCTGACCAAGGAAGTGTGAGGTACCGCTCTGCAATGCCTTACCATCCTGCATGAGTGCCTCGATGGTGTAGGTGTCGAGGGCTCCGGCGAAACGCTCGTTGGCGCTCTTTACGCCCTTGACTACGGGTACGGCCATGTACTTCTCGGCAAACTCGCCGTAGAGGTTGATCATGCGCATTGCTTCTTCCTCGGCCTCCTCACGGGTGGCGTGGGCGGTGTGGCCCTCTTGCCAAAGGAACTCGGCGGTGCGGAGGAACAGGCGGGTGCGCATCTCCCAACGCATCACGTTGGCCCACTGGTTGCACAGGATGGGCAGGTCGCGGTATGAGTGGATCCAGTTCTTATAGGTGCTCCAGATGATGGTCTCTGATGTGGGGCGGATGATGAGCTCCTCTTCGAGACGTGCGGCGGGGTCAACCACTACGCCGTTGCCCTCGGCATCATTCTTGAGGCGGTAGTGGGTAACTACGGCGCACTCCTTGGCGAAGCCTTCTACGTGCTCGGCCTCACGTGAGAGGTATGACTTGGGGATGAGCAGGGGGAAGTAGGCGTTGACGTGGCCTGTAGCCTTGAACATATCGTCGAGCTGACGCTGTATCTTCTCCCAAATAGC
>JAZKYH010000075.1:0-133721 GCA_045612065.1 Bacteroidaceae bacterium | reverse complement strand
CTTACATCCTTGCGCAGAGACATCAAGACGGGAACCGAGAGCGAG
Source organism: Bacteroidaceae bacterium (assembly GCA_045612065.1). Taxonomy (GTDB): domain Bacteria; phylum Bacteroidota; class Bacteroidia; order Bacteroidales; family Bacteroidaceae; genus UBA1189. The sequence goes on along the minus strand of JAZKYH010000075.1, from coordinate 133,676 downwards.
GAGGTGCGCTACTATATATCATCAATCGGCCTTGATCCTGAAAGGATACTTCGCAGCATACGTGCGCATTGGGGGATAGAGAACAATCTCCACTGGTATTTGGACGTGACGTTCAATGAAGACAGCACTCGCAAGACGAAGAATGCTGCGGCCAACTTCTCTTTGCTGAACAAGATAGCCTTGATGGTGGTGAAGAATTCCTCAAAAAAGAGAAGTCTCAAGGCTAAAAGAAAGGCGGCAGGATGGGACAATAAAGTCCTGGCGCAGATGCTGGACGAAGAGTGGAATTTCTGATGCGTCTGCCCTGACAAAGTAAGACATTGAAATTGAAGATGATATAAATAACATCGAATATAGGAGAGAGAAACTAAATATATACCGATATGAAAACAAAGAAGTATAAGACAGCGGCGCATAAGCGCATGTATGGGATTGAGGTGGCTTGCAAGGCTACGAGTCGCAAACTTGTGTGTGGAACCAGCACCGAAGCGGAGGGCATGGCGCTCACCGTGTCGCACCCGATGAAGGTGGATGTGGAGTCCTTGGCCAAGGATATCTGCGATGCCACCACCGCTACCGAAACCGATGTAAAGTTGGTGTGGGATGCCATGAGCGAGCGCATCGTGGAGGCACTCAGTCATGGCTATCGCGTGGAGTTAGCAGGGCTGGGCACGCTGAATATGGAACTGAGCAGTCACAAGGGCACGACAGCGCCCACGGGCAAGGAGGTGCGCATCAGTGGCATCCGCTTCCGCCCCGACAAAAACCTTGCTTCGCGTCTGGCCGATGTGAAGTTTCGCGTGGAGGGAGTGAAGCGCAAACCGCTCACCGATGCCGAGCTCGATGAGGCATTGCGTGAATACTTCACCACGCACGAGGATATCCATGTGCGTGAGCTGGCACGCATAGGGCACTATGCCGTGAGCACGGCCTATCGCAAGCTCAAGGCTTATGTAGAGCAGGGCAAGCTGGAGCTGTTGCCGAGGAGCAGTAGCTACTATCGCTGGGTAGGGTAGCTGCGACCGGATATCCCGGAGGGATCGGACTGTCCGGGATTACCGGAAAACCCGGAAGAGGCAAGAAAAACTGATAAGCGATGCTGCAATGCAGAAAGTTTTCGTTAAATTTGCAAAGACAAATTTGATATGGCTATGGAAGATAGGAACAAGAAGATCAATGTAAACCACTATGCTGATGGTACGGCGAGCGTATTGCGTAAGAAGGTGGTGTTTACGGAGTTGCGTTTCTATCAGCGTAGTGAGGTGCTGTATCATCTGACGAAGACTTTCTGTCAGCGTTTCCTTCCCGAGCGGGGCGACCGCACGGTGGATCAGATGGTGCAAGCGGCACGAAGCACAAAACAGAATATTGCCGAAGGGTGCTCCGATGGGCAGACGTCCATGGAGTCGGAACTGAAGCTCTTGGGTATAGCGCGAGGTAGCAACCTTGAACTGCTCGAAGACTATCACGACTATATCAACTTTCACAATCAAGAGGAGTGGTTTGGCAAGAACCCGAGGTCGAAGGGCCTCCATGAGTTTTGCCGTGAGCATAGCTTGCTTGAAGACTACAAACCGCTCTTTGCCAAGATGAACGATGAGGAGCTGGCGAATATGGCTATCTGCTTGTGCCATCAGGTGGATAAGGCTCTCACTAAATACATAGAGCGTCGCGACCGCGAGTTTGTTACCGAGGGTGGCATACGTGAGCGCATGACTGCTGCTCGACTGGAGCAACGCACCACACAGCGCGAGACGATAGAGGCGCAAGCACGACGCATCGAGGAGCAGGCACGCATCATAGATTATCCGAAGAGTGAGGTGGAGCGCCTGAAAGAGAGATTGGGTGAGATTGGAGATGCCGGATAGTTCTGGAAAGTCCGGAGATGCCGGAGTGTCCGGATAATCAGGGGGAACCGGAAATGCCAAATAAGCCGGAAATACCGGATAAGTCGGAATGATGGAGGCTGCAGGCTCATTATTTTCACTATTCTTCGCAACTTTTCGCGTACACGCGCGCTTATGTCAATAAAAAATAGTACCTTTATGACTAAGTCATTTAGGTACTTTCGCTCGCCGAGAAAAATCAAAGTAAACTTTGTTTTTCGCTCGTTTATTCGTACCTTTGCAGCCTGAAATGGGGGTTGCAGTGATGCTGTGCCTATTTCGAGATAGAAAACACGAAATAACTATCACAATTACATATATGAATTTGGATATCCTTACGGCAGTTTCGCCCATCGACGGTCGCTACAGAAGCAAGACCGCACAGTTAGCCGAGTATTTCTCTGAGTATGCGCTCATCCGTTATCGCGTACGTGTGGAAATCGAGTATTTCATCATGCTTTGCGAGCTCCCCTTGCCCCAGTTGCAGGGTGTTGACAAGGCCTTGTTCCCCTACTTGCGTGGCATCTACCAGCAGTTCTCTGAGGCTGATGCAGCTCGCGTGAAGGAAATCGAGAGCGTGACCAACCACGACGTGAAGGCTGTGGAGTACTTCATCAAGGAGCAGTTTGACAAGGAGCCCGCGCTCATCCCCTTCAAGGAGTTTGTGCACTTCGGTCTCACCTCACAGGACATCAACAACACTTCAGTGCCCCTCTCAGTGAAGGAGGCGTTGAACGATGTATACTATCCCCTCATCGAGCAGCTCATCGGTCAGCTCAACGCATACGCTGACGAGTGGGATGCTATCCCCATGCTTGCCAAGACTCACGGCCAGCCCGCTTCGCCCACACGCCTCGGTAAGGAGGTGCGTGTATTCGCATACCGCTTGGAGCAGCAGTTGGCAGTGCTCAAGGCTTGTCCTCTGACTGCAAAGTTCGGTGGTGCAACAGGTAACTACAATGCCCATCATGTGGCATACCCCACCTACGACTGGAAGGCAGTGGGTAACCGCTTCGTGAGCGAGTACCTCGGCTTGCAGCGCGAGCAGTACACTACTCAGATCTCTAACTATGACTTCTTGGCTGGTATCTTCGATGCCCTCAAGCGCATCAATACCATCATGATTGATATGAACCGCGACTTCTGGCAGTACATCTCTATGGAGTACTTCAAGCAGAAGATCAAGGCGGGTGAGGTAGGCTCAAGCGCTATGCCCCACAAGGTGAACCCCATCGACTTCGAGAATGCTGAGGGTAACCTGGGTATTGCAAACGCTATCCTCGAGCACTTGGCAAGCAAGCTCCCCATCAGCCGCTTGCAGCGCGACCTCACCGACTCAACGGTGTTGCGCAACGTGGGTGTTCCCTTCGGTCACATCGCCATCGCTATCCAGAGCTCACTCAAGGGCCTCGGCAAGCTCCTCCTCAACGAGGCTGCTATCCGTCGCGACCTCGACAGCAGCTGGAACGTAGCAGCTGAGGCTATCCAGACCATCCTCCGCCGTGAGGCTTACCCCAACCCCTACGAGGCGTTGAAGGCACTCACACGCACCAACGCAGCAGTGACAGCCGAGTCAATGCAGGAGTTTATCGATGGTCTCGACGTGAGCGATGCCGTGAAGGCCGAGCTCAAGCAGATTGCACCTTGGAACTACACGGGAGTGTAAAAAACAAGTGGAAAGTTGAAAGATGAGAGTTGAAAATAAGCAAACTTTGCTTTGAACTTTCGGTTTGAAGAAATGTTAAACTTTCATCTTTCATCTTTCCATTTTTAACTTAGAACAAAGGCCGTGAGGCTGGAAACAATAAAAACTAACCTAATAATGAGTACAGACAACGTAAACAGATTCGAGGGATTCGAGTCAGAAAGAGGCGGTGAGCGCAGATCGTTCAACCGCGAGAACAGTTGGAACAACGAAGGTCACCATGCGGGCCAGCGTCAGCGTTTCGTGAGAAATGCCGATGGCAGCACACGTCCGCAGCGTCCCCGCTTCAACCGCGAGGAAGGTGGTGCACCCCGTTATGCAAAGGTAGAACGCACACAGCGCAGTTCGTTCAACCCGAACTTTGATAACAACCGCCCCCGCTTCAACAGCGAGCGTAACCACGAAGGCAGCTACAACCGTGAGCGTTCATTCGGTGGCGAACGTAACTATAACAGCTTTGGCAACGACCGCGGCTACAACAGCGAGCGCACCTATAGCCGTGGCAACAGCTACAACAGCGACTATAACCGCGACTACAACCGCGCAGAGAGCAAGCCCTACAGCCGTCGTCCCCAGCAAGGCAATACATGGAACTCTGATGCGGAGAACACCTTCCGCCCCAGCTACAGCCGTGAGGGTGGCGAGGGTTACAGCGCACGTCCTCGTTTCAACCGCGAGGGAGGCTATGGCCAACGTCCCGCAGGTGGAGGCTTCGGTCAGCGTCCTGCAGGTGGTGGTTTCAAGAAGGGTGGCTTCGACAACAAGTATAGCAAGAAGAAGCAGATCATGTATCGCGAGGAGATGAAGGATCCCAACGAGCCTATCCGCTTGAACAAGTACCTCGCTAACGCTGGCGTATGCTCACGTCGCGAGGCTGACGACTTCATCACTGCCGGTGTAGTGACTGTAAACGGACAGGTGGTGACCGAGCTCGGCACCAAGGTGAAGTTGGGCGATGAGGTTCGTTTCCACGACCAGACCATCAGCATCGAGCGTAAGATTTACATCCTTCTCAACAAACCGAAGGATTATGTGACCACCGTAGAGGACCCTCAGGACCGCAAGACCGTGATGGACCTCGTGAAGGGTGCTTGCAAGGAGCGTATCTACCCTGTAGGTCGCCTCGACCGCAACACTACCGGTGTGCTTCTCCTCACCAACGATGGTGAGATGGCTTCAAAACTCACACACCCCCGTTTCCTCAAGAAGAAGATCTATCACGTGCGCCTCGACAAGAACCTCACAGCAGCCGATATGCATCAGTTGGCAACCGGCATCCAGCTCGAGGATGGTGAGATCCATGCTGATGAGGTGAGCTACACCTCTGACACCGACAAGACTCTCGTAGGTGTAGAGATTCACAGTGGTCGTAACCGTATCGTGCGTCGTATGTTCGAGCACTTGGGCTACCACGTGCTTCGTCTCGACCGCGTGCAGTTTGCCGGACTCACCAAGAAGAACCTCCGTCGTGGCGACTGGCGCTTCCTCACCGAGAAGGAAGTGAACATGCTGCGCATGGGAGCGTTTGAGTAATTAAGAAGAGCCTCCCCCTTGCCCCTCCCGAGGAGGGGTGATTCGGGCCTTGCAAGTAGTATTAATTATATAAGATAATAAAGTAATAACCATTTAATAAATTCCCCATATCTAACTCTTCCGCGATGTTGGAGTTCTCCCCATTGGGGGAGTTAGAAGGGGCCTCTATTATGAACACAATCATTAGAACACGTATCGTTGACCTGTTGCAGCGTACCGACTTTGGTGCCATGGTCAACGTTAAAGGATGGGTACGTACTCGTCGTGGTAGCAAGCAGGTGAACTTCATTGCCTTGAACGACGGTTCTACCATCAAGAACATACAGATTGTAGTAGACCTCGAGAACTTCGACGAGGAGATGCTCAAGAAGATCACCACCGGTGCTTGTATCAGTGTGAATGGTGAGCTCGTGCAGTCGGTAGGCGCAGGCCAGGCTGCTGAAATCCAGGCACGCGAGATTGAGGTATTGGGTGAGTGCGACAACACCTACCCCTTGCAAAAGAAGGGACACTCTATGGAGTTCCTTCGCGAGATTGCTCACCTCCGTCCCCGTACCAACACCTTCGGTGCTGTATACCGCATCCGCCACAATATGGCTATTGCCATCCACCAGTTCTTCCACGAGCGTGGTTTCTACTACTTCCACACTCCCATCATCACTGCTTCGGACTGTGAGGGTGCAGGTCAGATGTTCCAGGTAACCACCATGAACCTCTACGACTTGAAGAAGGATGAGAATGGCAGCATCAACTACGACAACGACTTCTTCGGCAAGCAGGCTTCGCTCACCGTATCTGGTCAGCTCGAGGGTGAGCTCGCAGCAACCGCTTTGGGTGCTATCTACACCTTCGGTCCTACCTTCCGTGCCGAGAACTCCAACACTCCGCGTCACCTCGCAGAGTTCTGGATGATTGAGCCCGAGGTTGCCTTCAATGACATTTTCGACAACATGCAGCTGGCCGAGGACTTCATCAAGCACTGCGTACGCTGGGCACTCGACCACTGTTACGACGATGTGAAGTTCCTCAACGATATGTTCGACAAGGAGCTCATCGCCCGCCTCGAAGGTGTTATCAAGGAGGACTTCGTACGTCTCCCCTACACACAGGGTATCGAGATCCTCGAGGCTGCTGTAGCTAATGGTCACAAGTTTGAGTTCCCCATCTTCTGGGGTGCCGACCTTGCTTCAGAGCACGAGCGTTACCTCGTAGAGGAGCACTTCAAGCGCCCCGTTATCCTTACCGACTATCCGAAGGAGATTAAGGCTTTCTACATGAAGCAGAACGAAGATGGCAAGACTGTTCGCGCCATGGACGTGCTATTCCCCAAGATTGGCGAGATTATCGGTGGTTCAGAGCGTGAGGCCGACTATAACAAGTTGCTCACTCGCGTAGAGGAGTTGGGTATCCCCATGAAGGATATGTGGTGGTATCTCGACACTCGCAAGTATGGTACATGTCCTCACTCTGGCTTCGGCCTCGGCTTCGAGCGTCTGTTGCTCTTCGTGACCGGTATGACTAACATCCGCGACGTCATCCCCTTCCCCCGCACTCCGAACAACGCAAACTTCTAATCGTTGCGTAAAGTTTCAATAAATATGGGGTGACCGTTTGGTCACCCCATATTTATACCCAAGAAGAGGATTGAACTTCATTGTGAACTTTCAATCCTCCCCTTACGCTGTTTCTTATTCAAAAGGAGTACTCACAAAGACAATGTGTGCAGGGACATCACCTGTACGAACTTTGTCCTTTCTTGTTCCTTCAGCGGTAAAGCAGTAAAGATATCCGGGATTGATATAATCACCAGCATCAGCGATGTATATCTCATGAGTGGTAGGACTGACGGCTATTCCATAGGGAGAACGGATATCACTATCAGTACCGTCGGCAATAAAACAATCTGTAATAATCTCACGAGTACGTGTGTCAACTAGATGATAGGTGACAGTGTTTTCCCCCGTAACATAATTCCACTCTACGCTGTAAACATAGAGCGAGTTACCAGCAAGTGCCATGCCTGAATTGGAAATTTCAAGCGAGTCGCATACAGTGTTGGTACGTGGGTCTATGACATAGGTCTTAGGAGCCTGGTCATAGTAGTTTCCTCGTGAAGATACCCAAAGATAGCCCTGGCTATCTACTTCTATGCGATGAAGATTGGGTCCTACCTCAATGGTGTCAGTGACGGCAAAGTTCTCTACATCGATGACCGACACGGTATTATCGTAGTTAGGAGCGCGATAACCCCCGCTATTTGCCACATACAGATACTTGCCGTAAAGAGCCAAGCCTTCGGGCTGATAGCCTACGACACAGGTATCAGTAATCTCCATACGATCAATGTCAATGCAGGCCACATACCCCTGTTGGGCATTGGGGTCCACTCCAGCCGGACCAGCAAAACTGGTGACATAGGCATGACGACCATTGAATATGATATAGCGACAGTTTGGGATAGAGAAAGAGGTAATGTGCCGGGCGGTAGAGGCATCCATCACCTCGACCAAGTGTGAGTTATTGATAACAGCCCACAATTTGCCATCATAGATTTGAAGGTCATTACCCATATCACCCAATTCGCCTGATACTCCAGGGTTAGCTTCAGCATAGATGTTACGGTGGTAGGTATGGGTAGAAGCATCGTAGTAGTCAATCGTACTTTTATTGCTGCCCCAATTGCCTTCATTGAGAAGATAAAAAGAGGTTCCTCCCATGTCGGCTTGTACCCCTTGTGAGGGGATAATATCCTCAACTCCGGTACGGCACGAAGTGACAAACAGGACAAACAGTAGTGTGTATGTTAGAATATTCTTCATAAAATAATATTGAGTTTAATCTTGAAATTCGTTCCAGGCATGGGGTAGCACTGCACTACCTCGTATTGTTGATTGAAAAGATTGTTAACTTCGGCAGATAATCGTAGAGTACAAGGCTTAGTCTTGATTTCACGAGACAGCGAGATATCACTTGTATACCACGGCTTAGAATAGTTCTCGGGAATATTGGCGCTGGCTTCGTAGCGCTCGCCTGTGTAAATGAAACTGTAGTTAGCACTCCACGCTCCGCGAGTAGCAGTGACAATGGCCGAACCTGCATGTCGGGGAATATAGGGTAGCTGACCACCATACCATTCACTATTGCTATCGGTATGATCCATAGCGCGATTGTAGGTGTATGTGGCTGAGGTGGTGATGTCAGTATCAAAGATAGTCCACTGAGCCTTTACCGAAGCATCGAGCCCCCAGATATGACAGAGACCAAAGTTCATCATGGTCCAACGGAACTGATTACTTGTAGGCATGGCAACAATCTTGTCTTCCACCTTATTGAAATAGCCATCGGCTTGAAGTTGTATGCCACGTAGGATAATGTCCTTGAAGGTGAGGTCATAGGTGAATCCGAGGTCATACTGTGTGGTATACTCGGGTTTCAGAGCCTTGTTACCAATAAAGGTATAGTAGAGGTCATTGAAGGTAGGCATACGGAAGATACGCTTATAGAAGGCTCGGACATTTAATTCTGAATTGTGAAATATGAATTCTGAATTCTTCCAACTTGCCGCAATGGTAGGCGTGAACACACTTTTAGTTCCCGCTGAACCTCCTACTACTTGAGTACGGTCATTCACATAAGTGTGCAACAGCGATGACTGTACCGAAAAGTCGCCTGCAGAGATACTTGTAGCCAACGAAGTCAGTGCAGTCCAACGTGTGGGGTAGACAAAGTTGGTAAGGTTAGCATCAAGGTAGTTGTATTGCACGTCGTTGGCCAGTGAAAGTGACAACCACCCGAAAGGTGAGAACAAGTGCGAAGCCGAAAGGTAGGCTTCAGTTTGGCGGTAATGATTGTCGGTATACATGGTGGTGACATCAAGGCGTGGGTCACTCAAGTAGTGTAGGTAGTCGTAGGCTATCTTTCCGTTTATTAGGAGCGAATAGTAGTCGGTGATGCCTTTACGCCACGATGCTTGACCAAAGGCAGAAGTATCCCACTGACGGTCTTGGTGGGTGAACTTTCCAGGTTCCTCACGTACAACAGCACCAGGGAAACCACGTTCGCTGTCATAGAAATAGAATTTGGCACGCCACTCACCACGGTCTATAGTTCCAAACAGCGCCCCCTCTATGCGCAGTGCCTCCACATCGCCATTCTTACGTACCGCAGTAGTGTCATAGCCATTCTTCTTGGCATAACGAAACTTGTATTCACCCGAGGTCTTCATATACTCTGCACTCAACTGGGCAGATAATTTTTCGGTCAACTTATATTCCCATAGCAACGAAGGATTATAAGTGTCGAACGAGCCAACTTTCATTCCTGCATTTATATGCCTACGCCCACCACCTATAAATGTAGGTTTACGCGTCTGCATATACACAGCCGAGGCCGAACTATAATCTTTCGCTGTTTGGTGTATTGTAGACTTCTGCCCATTATATAACTGCAATGCCTCCATGTTGTCAAGCGAGAAGCGACCAAGGTCTATTTGCCCGTTCTGCGCATTGCCTAATTGCACTCCGTCATAGAATACGCCCGTATGATTGGTACCTAAAGAACGGACATCAACTGTCTTCAGTCCGCCTATGCCTCCATAGTCCTTGATTTGCACACCGGCAAAGTAACGTATAGCATCAGCTACGGAATATGCACTGAGTTTGCGCAAGGTCTCACCTCCGAGTTGCTGCACGGGAATGACATCACGTCGCACACGACGGGCTGTCACGGTCACCTCACCAATGGTGCTCGTGAGTGTGTCGATAACAACAGATGCTTTACTGCATAGCGTGGCCAAAGCCAAGAGTACGACACATATCAACCGGGGATATCTCGTTCGTCTGTTCATTTTGATTCTTTCCGTAAACCTGCGTCAAGAATACATCATTTTTATTTACCACGGTCGGTCTTCTGACTTATCCCGTTTATTGCGCCTTCCCAACATTGAAGTCAGTGGCTAAGAGTGCAATAAACACACAGTTGCAAAGGGACTTACAGCAGCAGGTACTGTCCCGGATTCGCACCGGATTCCCGTGAATCCAAGTCCTTGCATGGACCTGGAAACCGTTACTGGGGACAAAGGTACAACAAAGCTATAGTTGAACAAAATAAATCCCAACTTTTTCGTGCAATGAAGTTTGTTTTATTCCTTGTGATACACTATTTTTGTGGAGTAGAAACACCTCATCCCATGGCACGACATAATGAATTCGGACAAATCAGTGAAGACCGTGCAGCAGCCTATCTTATGGCACATGGCTATACCATACGAGACCGCAACTGGCGACTCGGGCATAAAGAACTCGATATCATTGCACAAAAGAACGACACCCTTGCAATAATAGAAGTGAAGGCCCGCAGGAACAATCGCTATGGCGATGCGATGGAAGCAGTTACTGATGACAAAATACACAAAATCATACAAGCAGCCGATGCCTATGTCCGCTACCACCGTATTGACCTCAAAGTCAGATTTGACATCATCGGTATAACGGGCGAACCAGGGCAACAAACGATAGAACATATTGAAGACGCTTTCCATTCTCCATTATACTGAGCAGTTCTCCGAATCGCAATAAATATCCTCCTCAGACGGACAATCTGGTCAGTTCAAAGAAAAAGCAGTATCTCGTCCCGTACATGATTTGCAGATATTTGGAGATTTGTGCGATAAGTACTACTTTTGTCGAAAATATTAGTCGATGAAAAAATATACACTTATCCTCCTTCTCCTATTACTAACCAACATTCTCCCTAACCGAGCCGCTGAGCCCCTGAAACGAGAGTTTCGTGGTGCTTGGATACAAGCTGTAAATGGACAATTCATAGGCATGTCCACAGCCGAGATGCAGCAGACATTGACCACACAGCTCGACGCCCTGCAACAAGCAGGCATCAATGCCATCATCTTCCAAGTGCGCCCCGAGGCCGATGCTCTCTACATGAGCTACTACGAACCTTGGAGCCGTTACCTCACTGGAGAGCAAGGCTTGGCACCTGACCCTTATTGGGACCCCCTACAATGGATGATTGATGAGAGCCACAAACGTGGCATGGAGTTGCACGCATGGATAAACCCCTATCGTGCCAAGACCAAGAGTACCAAGAGTCTTGGACTAAAACACCCCTATAAGAGCAACCCCGAACGTTTCATCAATTATGATGGAATGCTCATCTTCAACCCCGCCTTACAAGAAAACCGCGACTATATCTGTACAATTGTGACCGATATCGTAAAGCGTTACGACGTAGACGGGTTACACATCGACGATTACTTCTACCCCTACCCCACCCCTGGCATGGAGTTTAATGATGAGCAGTCATTCCTTGCAGACTCACGCGGATTTACAGACAAAGGAGACTGGCGACGCGACAACGTGAATCTCCTTGTGGAGCAGTTACACCACACTATTCGCAACGTAAAGCCATGGGTCAAATTCGGCATATCACCCTTTGGCATTTACCGCAACCAGAAGAGCGATCCCGAAGGCAGTCTCACCAATGGACTGCAGAACTATGACGACCTTTATGCAGACATCCTTCTGTGGATAGACAAGGGATGGGTAGACTACACCATTCCTCAACTCTACTGGGAGATAGGACACAAGGCTGCCGATTACGAGACTCTCGTGGGGTGGTGGGCCGAGCATGCTTCCGGACGTCCTCTCTTTGTGGGACAAGATGTGGTGCGCACCGTAAAAGCCGCCGACATAAGTGACCCCACACAGCACCAGCAAGCTCACAAGATGCAGTTGCAGCGCAATTACGAATCCATCGGAGGTAGCTGCCAGTGGCCTGCAAGTGCTGTAGCAGACAATATCTCAGGATATGCCACTGCACTCACTGAGGAGTATCACAGATGGTTAGCTTTGCAGCCCGAGTTTCCTTTCATAGACGACCAATCTCCTCGGAAGGTAAAAAAGGTAAGTGTAATATGGACCGATGAAGGCCCTGTACTCTGTTGGACTGCGCCCAAGCATACTGATGAGATGGACCGCGCCATCAAGTACGTAGTATATCGCTTTGTCAAAGGTGAAAAAATTAATCTCGATGATGCCACCAAGATTGTAGGTTTCGCCCAGAGCACGTTCTTCCCCCTCACCTATCAAGGTGGAAAGGTAAAATACACTTACGTAGTGACAGCACTCGACCGCCTCCACAATGAGTCAAAGCCTTGCAAAGAGAAAATAAAGTTATAAACAAAGTTTATTCACTTGTTTTTATTATTTTTGCAAGTTCAATCAGGAATAGATGACAGCAAGGTCGTGCAGATATATTGTAGCATGGGTTAGCATGGTGATACTCTCGCTCAGCTCGTTCGCACAGCAAACGAGAGGTGGCGAACTATCCATTGCTGCCGACTCTGCGCAGACAAGCACCTCTTTAGCTGCTGAGCCATCTCTCGTGATGCCCTCGGACTCAATCTCCGGTGACTCTGTCACTAAGAAACGAGATGACCTGGAAGCTCCCGTCATCTATCAATCGAAAGACTCCATGGTATGGTACAAGAACGGCAATGCCTACCTCTATGGAGAAGGTCAAGTAAACTACCAGCAGATAGAGCTTAAGGCCAACGAAATTACGATTGACCTTGAGACTTCCACGGTATATGCACAGGGTACTACCGACACATTGGGTACAATTACTGGTCGTCCGGTATTTGCCGATGGCAACACACCCTATGAGTCGGAAACCATGAGCTATAATTTCAAGTCACGAAAGGGACTCATCAACAACGTGACGACCCAGCAAGGTGAAGGGTACATGACAAGTAATACGGTAAAGAAGGGCGCAGACGATGAGTTCTACATCCGTAACGGACGTTACACCACTTGTGAAGACCACGAGCACCCCCACTTCTACCTTTCGCTGACCCGTGCCAAGATGCGACCCAATGAAGACATCGTATTCGGTCCTGCCTATTTGGTTGTGGCCGATGTGCCTTTGCCCTTGGCGCTACCTTTCGGATTTTTCCCCTTCACCAAAGACTATTCATCGGGGTTCCTCATGCCCTCGTATGGCGATGAGTTAGAGCGCGGATTTTACCTGCGTGATGGAGGTTACTACTTTGCCATCAGCGACTTGGTGGACCTCAAGCTCACAGGTGAGATTTTCACCAAAGGCTCATGGGGAACAAACGCCACATCAAACTACCGCAAGCGCTACAAATACTCGGGTAACGTGAATCTCAGTTACATCGTGACCAAGACCGGTGAAAAGAACATGCCCGACTACTCGGCTTCGAAGAACTTCAAGGTTGTATGGAGTCACCGCCAGGATGCTAAAGCCAATCCCAACCAGAACTTCTCGGCCAGCATCAACTATGCCACTTCGAACTACGAGCGCAACAATCTGTCGAGCATGTACAATCCTGCTCTCACCTCACAGAGTATACGTACTTCAAGTTTGAGCTATTCACGCAGTTTCCCCGAGCAGAAGTTAAACCTCTCCAGTTCATTCAACATATCGCAGAACATGCGCGACTCCACGTTGTCGCTCACACTGCCTTCGCTCAACTGGTCGGTAAGCCGTATATATCCCTTCAAGAAAAAGAAGGCCCGCGGCGAAGAAAAGTGGTATGAAAAAATCTCGTTCACCTATACCGGTTCGCTCAGCAATAGCATCACGTCCAAGGAAAGTGAGATTTTCGAGAAGAACATCTTCAAGGATTGGAGAAATGGTATAAAGCACTCCATCCCTGTCAGCGCAACATTTACTGCCTTCAAATACATCAATATCACTCCCTCGTTTAATTACACCGAGCGATGGTACAGCTATAAGGTGAATCGTGCTTGGGACGAGGAGCGTATGCGTGAGGTGCGGGATACCACCTATGGTTTCAACCGTGTGTACAACTACAACCTGTCCGTCAGCGCCAACACCAAGCTCTATGGTTTCTATAAACCTCTCATCGGCAAGAAGGTACAGATGATACGCCATGTCATGACCCCCTCGGTAAGCTATACCTTAACACCCGACTTTGGACACTCTAGATATGGTTATTACAAGTCATACACCTACACCGACTCTAAAGGCGAAGTGCGTACCGTAGACTACTCACCTTACGCGGGCTCACTCTATGGTGTGCCGGGCAAGGGAAAATCGGGAAGCATCAGTTTGAACATATCGAACAATGTAGAGATGAAAGTCAACACAAAGCGCGACTCCACAGGAGTGCGCAAGATAAGCCTCATCGATGAACTCGGTGGTAGCATCTCATACAATATGGCTGCCAAGACCCAGCCTTGGAGTAATCTCTCTACCCGCTTGCGTTTGAAGTTAACAAAGAACTACACCTTTAGTCTGAACTCCGTATGGGCGACCTACGCTTATGAATTCAATGAGAGCGGACGTGTCGTTGTAGGTGACCGCACCGAATGGTCGTATGGTCGCTTTGGTCGTTTCCAAGGTATGAGTCAGAACTTCTCATACACCTTCAACAATGGCACTTGGAAGAAATGGCAGGAACAAATAGACAAACTCTTCAAGCCCAAAGAGGAGGAAGAAGAGGATGTCCCGAGCACACCCAATACACAAAGCGCTCCCAACAAAAGAGCAAACAACAGCACTCCTGACGCACAGAAGAACGGCGAAGTCAAGCTCGATGAAGATGGCTACATGGCATTCAGCATTCCCTGGTCTTTCTCCATATCGTATGGTGTGTCCATGCGAGAGAACACGCAGGCACAAATCAACAAGAAGAACATGCGTTACCCCTACAAGTTGACACAAAACATGAACTTCTCGGGTAATGTCAAACTCTCGAACAAGTGGAACATTAACTTCTCGTCTGGTTGGGATTTCATGGATCATGAGCTGACCACCACCACGATGAACATCACACGCGACCTTCACTGCTTCAATATGTCGTGCGGCGTTGTATTGAAGCCCTACCGTTCATACAACTTCAGCATCCGCGCCAATTCATCCATGCTTGCCGATGCACTCAAGTATGACCAGCGCAGCAGCTCTGGCGGTAATGTCGATTGGTATTGATGAGCAATAAGTGGTAAGCGATAGCTTTACCAGTCAATCTCAGCTATTCCGTGTGCCTTAAGATATTCGTTGGCACGACTGAAATGTTTGTTTCCAAAAAATCCGTTATATGCCGATAAGGGCGAAGGATGTGCCGAGGTGAGCACGAGATGCTTACTCCTATCAATGAATGCACCTTTCTTCTGTGCATAAGCGCCCCATAAGATAAACACAAGGTGTTCGCGTTCCTCTGCCAAGCAACGTATGGCAGCGTCGGTAAACTCCTCCCATCCTTTACGTTGGTGCGAACCAGCCCGATGGGCCTGCACGGTGAGCGTAGCATTGAGTAGCAGCACTCCCTGGTTGGCCCAGCGGGTGAGGTCTCCATGAGGAGGCATGGGCTTTCCAAGGTCACTGTATATTTCCTTAAAGATGTTCTGCAGCGAAGGCGGATTGGGCACTCCCTCGGCTACGGAGAAGCACAATCCATGAGCCTGCCCCGGTCCATGATAGGGGTCTTGGCCTATGATTACGACCTTTACGTCATCAAACGGGCAATGGTCAAACGCATTGAAGATAAGTTTGGCTGGTGGATATATGGTCTTACTTGCATACTCCGCACGAACAAACTCTGTAAGCTTGACGAAATAGTCCTTCTCAAATTCGGCAGCCAAACGCTGTTTCCAACCCTCTTCAATGCGTACGTCCATACCGTTTCAAGAGATTCATCAAATCAAAGGTATTCCAGCCTCGCGGCACTCGTTTCTCATCTCCTCCGACCAGATGCTCGACTGAATCTCACCGATGTGTGCCTTCTTGAGGAAGAGCATACAGAGACGCGACTGACCGATACCGCCACCGATACACAAGGGCAAGGTATCATTCATGATGCGCTGATGGAAATAGAGTCCCTTGCGGTCTTCCTTGCCTGTCAGCTGCAACTGCTGCATCATCACCTCCTTGTTGACACGGATACCCATCGAAGAGAGTTCAAACGAACGTCCCAGGAGTTCGTTCCACACGATAATGTCACCGTTCAAGCCATTGTATCCGTCGCTATTCGGAGTAGACCAGTCATCATAGTCCGGAGCACGATTGTCGTGGGGTTCTCCACCGCTCAGCTGGCCACCTATGCCAATGATGAATACTGCTCCATACTTCTTGGCGATAGCATGCTCGCGCTCTTTGGGTGTGAGGTCAGGATACATCTGCAGCAGCTCTTCAGCATGGATAAAGTGTATTTCCTCAGCCAACGAGGGCTTCAACTCAGGATACATCTCATACACCATATATTCGGTACGCAACATAGCTGCGTAGATACGCTCTACAATCTTCTTGAGGAACTCCACATTGCGGTTCTCTTCGCTGATGACACGCTCCCAGTCCCACTGGTCCACATAGAGCGAGTGCAGGTTACCCAGTTCCTCATCGGCACGTATGGCATTCATATCGGTGTAGATGCCATATCCCTGTGGGATGTTATACTCGGCCAATGTGAGTCGTTTCCACTTGGCCAATGAGTGCACCACCTCAGCACGTGCATCGCCAAGGTCCTTGATGGGGAAGGTCACGGCACGCTCCACGCCATTGAGATCGTCATTGATACCCAGTCCCTGCAACACGAACAAAGGGGCTGTGACACGTCTCAAGCGCAATTCGGTAGAAAGGTTCTGCTGGAAAAACTCCTTTATCTGTTTGATGGCCAACTCGGTCTGCTTTAAGTCCAAAACAGGCTTGTAGCCGTCAGGTTTTATCAAATAACTCATAAAATATTACATTTTGTCATATTCGGCCGCAAAAATAAGCAATTATTGCAAATAACAAATTGTAGAGTGCCAATTATTTGCTAAATTTGCACCCGAAATGGTTCCGTAGCTTAGCTGAATAGAGCGTCAGATTCCGGTTCTGAAGGTCGTGGGTTTGAATCCCACCGGGATCACCGATAAGCGCGTGGGGATTACCCTCGCGCTTCTTTTATATACCCGAAAGCCTCCTCGCACTTGGCCGATATCCATGCCCAGTCTTGAGCAGCCACTACCTCTTTGGGGAAGAGGTTGCTACCCATACCGACACACGTCACACCCGCCTTAATCCATGCCGTGAGGTTCTCTTTCGTGGGCTCTACCCCACCCGTCACCATGAGCATCGACCACGGCATGGGTGCCTTCACATTCTTCACGAACGACGGACCGCCCACATTACCTGCGGGGAACACCTTGCAGAGGTCGCATCCACACTCCTGTGCCTGACCTATCTCGCTCACCGAGCCGCAGCCAGGGGTATAGGGCACAAGGCGTCGGTTACACACCTTTGCCACTTCGGGGTTGAAGAGCGGGCCTACGATGAAGTTTGCCCCCAACTGAATGTACAAGGCGGCAGTGGCAGGGTCTACCACCGAGCCCACGCCCATCACCATGTCGGGGCACTCGCGAGCCACCCACTTGTTGAGTTCGCCAAACACCTCGTGCGCAAAGTCGCCACGATTGGTAAACTCGAAGGCGCGCACGCCTCCCTCGTAGCAGGCCTTCACCACCTGCTTGGCGGTCTCCACGTCGCTGTGATAGAACACGGGGACCATGCCTGTGCTCTTCATCACCGAGAGCACCTGAATCTTATTGAATCTTGCCATTTCTCTTTTCCTATTTATCGTTGTACACGTCCACTGGCATCGCCACCGGCCAAGGCCTCCACCTCCTCGGCAGACACCATATTGAAGTCACCGGGAATGGTATGTTTGAGTGCCGATGCGGCCACAGCAAACTCCAGCGCCTCGCCCTGCGTAGCCTTGGTGAGCAAGCCATGGATGACACCGCCCGAGAAGGAGTCGCCTCCGCCCACACGGTCGATGATGGGCGAGATGTCATAGTGTTTCGACACATAGAACTCCTCACCATCATATATCATGGCCTTCCAACCATTGTGCGTAGCCGAGTATGATTCGCGCAGAGTAGAAATCACATACTTGAAGCCAAACTCCTGAGCCATCTGTCTGAAGATGCCCTTGTAGCCCTCGGCATCGGTATGGCCAGCCTCCACATCGGCTTCGGGTTTGAAACCGAGACACAGCTCCGCATCCTCCTCATTGCCGATGCACACATCGACATACTGCATCAGAGGGCGCATGATGCTCTGTGCCTTCTCCTTGGTCCACAGTTTCTTTCTGAAGTTAAGGTCCACCGACACCGTCACCCCATGACGCTTGGCCGCTTCGCACGCCAAGCGGGTTAGCTCGGCAGCCTTGTCGCTGATGGCAGGGGTGATGCCGCTCCAGTGGAACCAGTCGACTCCCTCCATGATAGCATCGAAGTCGAAGTCCTGCGGGTCGGCCTCAGCAATGGCCGAGCCTGCACGGTCATAGATCACCTTGCTGGGGCGCATCGAAGCACCAGTCTCCAGGTAATAGATTCCCACGCGGTCACCTCCGCGGGCGATGTGGTCGGTCTTCACCCCAAAGCGACGCAGCGCATTCACTGCCGCCTGCCCAATCTCATGCTTGGGCAACTTGGTCACATAGTAAGCATCGTGCCCATAGTTGGCACAGCTCACGGCCACATTGGCCTCGCCACCGCCATAGACGGCATCAAACACATCGGTCTGCACAAAACGCAACTGCCCCGGGGTGGACAGGCGGAGCATAATCTCTCCTAAAGTTACAATCTTTGCCATGCTATATGTATAGGTATGTTTATGTCTACGAATACGCAAAGATAATTATTTGCGAGTTAATATTCGGTTTTTCGGGCAAAATCTTTCGTTTCTCCCCAAGAATATGTAATTTCGCACAGCAATTACGAACCACGCTTAAAGCCAATCCTTCATTATGCAAACGATACTCAAGCACTTCCCCAACCTCACCGAGCGTCAGATAGAGCAGTTCACAGCACTCTACGACCTGTACACCGACTGGAACTCGAAGATTAACGTCATCTCGCGCAAAGACATTGAGAACCTCTATGAGCACCACGTGCTCCACTCATTGGGCATTGCCAAGGTGATACGTTTCACTCCCGGCAGTCGCGTGCTCGACATCGGCACGGGTGGTGGCTTCCCCGGCATTCCCTTGGCCATCATGTTCCCCGAGGTGCATTTCCATCTCGTCGACAGCATCGGCAAGAAGATACGCGTAGCCACCGAGGTGGCGCAGAGCATCGGGCTCGAGAACGTCACCTTCCGCCATTGCCGCTGCGAGGAGGAGAAGGGGCTCTTCGACTTTGCCGTGAGCCGTGCCGTGATGCCGCTCGAGGACCTGCTCAAGATTTGCCGCAAGAACATCTCCAAGGAGCAGCGCAACAGCTACCCCAACGGACTCTTCTGCCTCAAGGGCGGTGAGCTGCAGCACGAGACCCGTGCCTACAAGCACATCGTGGAGATGACCAACCTGAAAGACTACTTCCGCGAGCCCTACTTTGCCGAGAAGAAGGTGGTATACGTCACCATCAAGTGATAGAAATATAAAGGTTTCATAAACAAAAAACAACGATGAAGAGGAGTGTGTGCCACTGCGGCATACGCTCCTCTCCTATTACGGTTTGCCTATATATACGAATTATGGGAGCATCGGCTCCC
The DNA here is from genome assembly GCA_045612065.1 of Bacteroidaceae bacterium. Classification (GTDB taxonomy): domain Bacteria; phylum Bacteroidota; class Bacteroidia; order Bacteroidales; family Bacteroidaceae; genus UBA1189. The sequence goes on along the minus strand of JAZKYH010000075.1, from coordinate 114,014 downwards.
ATAATTCTGTGTCAGCATTCGTCTTCGTCAGCAAGTCACTCAACCACAACCTTCTTTCCATTCACAATATAAATGCCCTTCTCCATCTTCTCCACACGGCGACCGGTGAGGTCGTAGATGGTCAGTTGCGAATCATCCATTATCAATTGCGAATCATCTATTGAAGTTGTACCGCCAAAGTCGAAGCGGAGTCTATTGCTCAGCTGAATGCCAGTGTCCACCTCATCGTCATTGAGACTAAGCTTGCCCGTGTCGAGTGACAAGTAGGCCTTGTTGGCATTGTTGAGGAAACGGTCATCGGTGAGTGAGGGCTTGTACATGGCCACCACGCCATTTTGCTTCGATAGCACGTAATACTCATGGCTCAAGTCTGCCGTAATGTATTTATTAGTGGTTGTACCCTTAAGCAGATTGCCCTTCACATCAGTTGAAGGTTCATCATCAGACATCACAAAGCCATATGTGCCCTCTTCGGCTCTCACGATTACGCCTGTCTCGGCAGGTAGCACACCCGTCACCTGAGCCATCTTCAGACGGTCGTCCTCTACGCTTTCGGCAATGTATACCTTCACATCTTCGGGGATTTCCACGGCAAAGTTGAGGTATAATGTTGCATATTTTGCAGCGCTTACGGTGAGGACGTAAGCAAAGTCTGTGACGGGTACAATGTACCATGCCGAAGCAGAGTTAGCACCTGCCTCCCAACCAGCGCAAGCGTAAGGTACGGTCTCGCCAGGATGATTCTCGGCAAACAAGCAATGCTTGTCATGGTTATTTCCGCTAATGCTCTCGCTATTATGGAGTTTCCATTGGATAACAGAACCTTCGTAGAGTGATATCTCCACCTTACAAGCCCCCTCCTTAGCAACTACTGCCGAGCGGTAATTACCAGCGGCAATCTTGTTAAGGTAGGCTTCGGCATTGACGTTTCGCAGATAATATTTGCCATCTCCCGCATCCTCAAATCGGAACAGTTGGTTCAATTCTTTATCGTCGGTGGGGCGTGTCACCAAGTTGCTCTTTCCGTCGAAGGTGAGCGTGTTATACGAGCTGTCACCGCGGTTTCCAGACTTTGGATGCACACACACCAAGCGGTAATAAGTATCGGCATCGATGGCAAGCACCTCATGCGCCGCCTCGAAAGTCTCTTTGTCGGCAGTTGTAGCCACAGCCTCAATCTCGTCGCGCAAGTCGGCAGAGTAACCGCCCACGTAGCCTATGTAAGGGAGAACAGACTCTTTCCAAAGGTGCAACTGGTATTGTTTTTCGCTATATTCGGTCATCTCCCACAGTGAGCAGGCATTGCCTGAGCCAGGGCCTCCGCCATGGGGATTGGCCTTGAGGTTAGTACAAGTGCCGTCGTTGCAGTCTGAGCCGTTGTTGTTGAGGTACTTGTCGCTGCCAATGGTAAAGGTCACCACGCGCGCGACATTGTCCTTACCTCCTACGCCCAATGTCCACACGGTGCTTTTCTCGGCACTTGCCGAGATGTTGGTTCCGTCGTGGTTGAGATACTTGTCGGCACCCAAGACCTTGATGTAATATCCATTCACCACACCGGCATCCTCAAACTTAATGAAGGTTGCCTCGGCCGACTGACCATTAATCTTGCCATCGGCAGCAACACCGATGAAGCGTGCGGTGTTGTGCACGGCACCTGAGCGACACTCAAGGGTGTAGTACTTCGACTTGTTGATGGACGTTACTACACGTGGAGCCTCAGGCTCAGGCTCGGGATACTGTGTCATCTCCCACAGTGAGCAGGCATTGCCTGAGCCAGGGCCTCCGCCATGGGGATTGGCCTTGAGGTTGGTACAAGTGCCGTCGTTGCAGTCTGAGCCGTTGTTGTTGAGGTACTTGTCGCTGCCAATGGTGAAGGTCACAACGTTCGCTACATTGTCTTTGCCTCCTACGCCCAATGTCCACACAGTGTTCTTCAAAGCACCTGCCGAGATGTTGGTGCCATTGTGGTTCAAGTATTTATCGGCATCTACAATCTTGATGTAGTAACCATTCTCCTCGTTGGCCTTCTCAAACTGGATAAAAGCGGCCTCAGCTGACTGACCCGAAATCTTACCACCTGCTGTGATGCCGATGAAGCGTGCGGTGTTGTGCGCGGCACCTGAGCGACACTCAAGGGTGTAGAGCTTGTCCTCCAAGATAGAGGTCACCACAACGGGAGTCGATTCCTCAGTCAATGCGCTCACGGGATAGAAAGTGAATTTTACGCAAGTACCATCATCTCCATAACCAGGCCAATAGCTCAAACAAGGGTTACCACCGGGCGCATTCACATGAATGTAGCCGATGCTGGCATCGTCCAATGTCAGGGCGATATAATCCACCCCGCTAACAGTCTTCACCTCTGTCTTTAGCGAAGCTACGCCCGAGCCAGTGAAATTCTGATTACAAGCCCCATCAACAGGGAAGGCCTTGATGGTATCGTTGTAGTATTTGACAGTAATGTGCTGCACACCATCAATGGTGGTCACATCAATTTTCCACACATACTTTGACGACACCTCATCACCAGCCTTCAATGTTGTGCCAACCTCGCAGCGATAGCACTTACCCTCGCCAGCGTTCGGGTCATAGATGACAGGACCAGTGCCTTTATCGCTCATCGCCACCAACACGTAATTGCCATCGGATAGCGAGGTTGTGGATGCTCCCATCCTAAACAAGCTACTCGTCTGCGCCCAAGTCACCTGACACACTAATGCCATGAGGAGGCATAGTGCACTTTTTCTGATTATTTGCCGTTTCATTTTTTTTGTATTTTTCTCTGTATCAATCTATTATAGCTCAATCAAACTTCTCCTATTCGACCATGCGCACACACATATGCGCACAGCCTCGCAAAGATATGAAAAAACAAGCAAAAAAGGTAAATTTATTTGCAGTTTCTCTCAGCCAAGTCCCCAACGAGCAGAGAGAGAGGGCGCGTGTGCCCTCCCTCTTCATGCTCATCGCTCACGGCTCGCCAAGGAACTTCACGATGGTTCGCACTTGGCTCCGGGTGAGCATTTTGGTCCGTTCCTTATCCCCCTCGGCCACCATAGCAGGCCACATACCGCGCGTCTTGTGCATCTCCTCGCGGAAGAGGGCCAAGGCGCTGTCATAATTATGGTCGGGGTAATACATCTGCGCCAAATCGCCGAAGAGATAGGACTGTATCTTAAAGCGTTTCATAGAGACCTATCTCAGTACAAGACAGGACATCGCGATGATATCCTTTTTTATGTTCTATAGCATAATAGTCCATATACACTTGCATAATTCACTGCCAAGTATTATCCTTGCGTCAGCATCTATAAAAACCCTAAGATTCCAAAATCGTTTTATTTAACGAACATATCAGAGAGAGGACGTCGCGATGACGTCCTCTCCTTTTTTTCTGCATCATTCAGCAGGCCTTGGCAGTGGCTCGGGCAAGCTGCAGATAGGCCTCATAGCGTGCGCCGGTGACGGGCGAGTCGGCCTCGTCCCACATCTCCACGCAGCGACGGGAGCTCTGCACCTCCATGCGCCGCAGCTCACCCACTACGGGCAGATGCGAGTGGTCAGGCACCCGACAGCTCGGCCTGCCCATGCAGGTCGCGCACCAATTGCGTACAATCATAGTTATATGTCGGTATCAGTATCGAGAGCATGACAGATGCATTTGTGTGGAGAAGTTATAGAAAAAATGAGAAACTTGCAAACAAATCAACCAATGCCAACACACGAAAAAGGCCAATGCACCTCAACCCCATGCCTGTACTTGCCCGCCTGTACTCGAGTACGGACAGATAAGTACTGCAGTACGGATGGTTCGGTACTTGGGTACTTACAGGTAAGTACTGAGACTTCAAAGACTTCAATCCAACTTTCATCTATAGTCATTTGCTTTTTTGCCCAGATTGCTGTAACTTTGCAGAACTTAGGGTGTATTCCCTTTGAGCATACAGAAAGATAGAGAGAATATATAGTAACAAAAACCAAAAAACAATCAAACGACCATGAGAAAAATTTCTCTTATGATTACTATGCTTTTCTGCGCATTATTGGGGCAAGCGCAAAACAGCAAGTTGGAACCTTCAGTGACCTGGCCCGAGCAGGGCAAGCCCGAGCATGTGTACACGATGACCAGCGGCAACAACCTGGTGTCGAATGCGCTGACAGCCCCCACACAGGATGCGGCCAAGTATGGCCAGTTTGCCTTCTACCCCGCAGGCGTTGAGGGCGCTTACTACATCTACAGCCACACGGCAAAGAAATGGCTCACCTTCACCCCCGCCGCAAGCTACAGCAACGGCACCGACTTTGTGAAGCTGGCCGACGCCAAGGTTGAGGGTGCCTACTTCAAGGCCACCAACTATAGCGGTGACTTCTACGAGTTCCAGCCCTACACCACTTCGGGCAGCGTAGATAAGTACCTCAACTGGCATGGTGGTATCAGCAGCAACCCCTACGACGGCAGCAAGACATTGGGTCTTTGGCAGGATGCCGGTGCCAAGGATGGCGGTAGCCGCTGGACTCTCTCCGAAATCATCGTCGTGGAGCGCACCTACACCATCAACATCCCCGACGGGCAGACACTCAAGATTGGCGACAACACCTATAAGGATGGCGACAAATACACCATCGAGGGTGCCGTAACGAAGAGCGACGTCACCGTGGTAGCTCCCGAGGGCAAGTTTGCCGCCGTGGCTATCGACGACGTGAAGTGCACCATCAACGTATACTTCGCCACACTCCCCCAGCAACCCCAAACCGAGGCATACACCCTCCCCGTGCTCTACCCCGCACAGCAGGAGGCCGTGGGCACAGCCAAGTGCGAGACAGAGGAGAATGTATATACCTTGAGCAACAACGTGCTGGCAGCCTCATTCATGCGCCTTGGCGACGCCATCTACTTTGCCGGTTCTGAGGCGATGAACCTCGTGGCAGGTACCGAAATCTTCACCGTAGCTTTTGGTTCTGGCGACAACGTACCCGCTTCGGCCATGACACTCAAGAGCCTTGAGGTTGAAGAGCTCGAAGCCAACGCCCAGGCTATCGGCGGTGCTGAGCACTTTGCAGGTAAGGCACTCGTGGCCAACTACGAATACACCTATAAGGACAGCCTCGTAGCTATCGTATGGCGTGCCGTGCTCCGCGACGGCTCACACTACCTCCGCACCGAGATGGAGCTCAAGGGCGTAGACGATGTGGATATGTTCAACGTAATCCCCATGATCTACAACGTAGACACCAAGAAGGCGGGTTCAACACCCGCCGTGGTGGGCAACACCCGTGGTGCCGTGCTCATGAGCAACAAGATTTTTGCCGGTCTCGAGACTCCCACAGCCTACAACACCGTAGGTGGTGCTACAGGTGAGGAGGACAAGTGGAACCTCACCACCACAGTGCCCGACGTAGCGCTCACTGCCGCATCATGGGTAAAACTGACCCAGGAAGAGGCTGACGTCGTGAAGCGCGTCGAGGAGGCTACTGGCGCTACCTACCCCAACCTCTTGGCTTACAAGCAGACAAATATCGAGCTGAAGAAGGACCAGAAGGTAGAAGTGAAGGTGCAATATAAGAGCGGAAATCACCGTCTCAACTTCGGTGGTGCCGACCTCTTGGCAGAGAATGGCGACATCGCTGCCAGCGACTACCACAAAGGATACTCAGGCGGACAGCACGACAAGAACACCTTCACCTTCACCGTTCCTTATGATGGAACCTTTACCGTTCGTGTCATCGTAGAGGACAAGAGCGAGAGCATCGATGCTTCAAGTACCCTCACCACCAAGATCTACACTGCCAAGGAAGGCGTAGTGATCAATACCGACATCGTAGGCATTCAGGGCCGCTGGAGCCGCAACACCACCCTCGCTGCTGGCGAGACATGGAAGGTAGCAGCCGTAGTGGGTCTCATCGCTCAGGATGGTACCGAGGCTGACGAGAATATCCACAACACCCAGAAGCGCCGCTCATTCCTCGCCTACTCAGAGCGCGAGCGTGCAGTGCCCTGGCGTGCAATGCCCATGTACCTCACATGGTATGAGTTGCAGATCAACCGCAACAACGCGGATCCTGGCCGCGAGCATCTCGACAATACGAAGGTGGACGACGTGCTTGATGTGCTTTCACATTGGAAGACCTACTTCTACGACCGCTATGGCGTATCTCCCGAAATCTTCATCATCGACGACGGTTGGGACAAGTATGGTGAGTGGACCTTCCACGAGAGCTTCCCCAACGAGATGCGCGACATGTCTAAGCTGGCCAACGAGATGGGCGCAGGCATCGGTGCATGGCTCGGCCCGGTAGGTGGCTATGGCAATAGCGGTAATCACCGCCGTGCTTATTGGAGCGACAAGGGCGGCATGCAGCTTTCTAACCCCCGCTACTACAAGGCCTTCAAGGATGCTGCATACAACCTCGTAAAGAATCAAGGTGACAACTACGTATTCTTCAAGTTCGACGGTATCTCAGCACAGTTCTCTGCTGTAGGTCCCGATGGTGGCGACACCGGCAACGAGAATGCTGAGGGTATCATCCGCCTCGAGCAGTACGTGCGTGAGGAGCTTCGCGAAGACATCTTCTTCAACACCTCAGTAGGTACTTGGGCATCACCCTTCTGGTATCAGATCACCGACGCTACATGGCGTCAGGAGAACGACCATGGCCGCGTGGGCGACAACAGCATCAACCGTGAGAACTGGATTACCTATCGCGACGAACTTGTATACCGTAACTACGTAACCAACTCGCCCATCTGCCCCATCAACACCTTGATGACTCACGGATTCATCTTCACCAAGTTTGGTCCTCCCGCAGGCGACAGCCGTGAATATATCCCCGTACGTAACGAGCTCCGCGCAGCGTTCCTCTGCGGTTCAGGCATGGTAGAGCTCTACAACGACTACGACTTGATGGATGCAGTCAATGGCGGTGCTCTCTGGGCCGACCTCGCCGAGTGTATCGCATGGCAGAAACGCAATGCCGATGTACTCCCCGATGCACACTGGGTAGGTGGTAACCCCTGGACAGGTTCTAAGGCCGAGGTTTACGGTTGGGCTGCATGGAACGGTACCAAGTCGTCACTCGCACTCCGCAACGGAGCCAACGCTGAGCAGACCTATAAGTTCACCTTGCGTAAGGCACTCAACATCCCCGCCAACGTGAAGGGCAGCATCATCCTGCGTAGCGCATTCGGCGACCAGGCCGCTCTCGAAGGCCTCGCTGAGGGTACAGCAATCGACATCGATACTGAGCTTACCGTGAAACTCCCCGGCAGCAGCATCTATGGCTTCGAAGGTATCGACGCCAAGGCTACCATCAATCAGGTGGAGAGCATCACACTTGCTACCGAAAATGGCGAGAACTCAGTAGCCTTGAACCGCAATTTGGTGGTGAACGCTACCGTAAACGAAGGCGCTACCTTCCCTGCAATCGAATGGACAAGCAGCAACCCCGAGGTGGCTACCGTAGTAGGCGGACTCATTATCCCTAACAAACAAGGCGAGGTTACCATCACTGCAACAGCAAAGGATGGCTCATCTGTGTCAGCATCGGTGACCATCACCATTGCCCCTAAAGTGGTAGAGCCTTACAGCACCAACTTCGACAAGAATGTCAACGCCTCTAACACAGGACACACCATTAACTCCATTACTTTCACAGAAGAAGGCAAGGAGGCTCAAACTCTCACCTTGGGTATTGACAAGCCCTACATCGACAAGTCGTCTGACGAGGCTTTTCTGCTTACTTGTGATGCAGCAAGCACAGTGACAACCACCTTCAACATCAAAGGCGGCTGGATGCACGGCTATGTATATATCGACCTCGATGGAGACCAACAGTTCTCTTTCAACGAAGGACAGACCGACCAGAGCGGTACCGATGTAATGTCGTTCAGCTTCTATTCGGGTGACTTCAACAAAGAGGATAGCGGTGTAAACTCTGCTGGAGAGACCCTCACAGGCAATGCACGCAACACCACAGCGTGTCCTGCGTTCACAGCTCCTGAAGAGCCTGGCGATTATCGTATCCGTTTCAAGATTGACTGGAACAGCATTGATGCCGGTGGTCAGATTGCAGCTGACGGCACCTGCACAGGACACAATGGTATCCTCAAGACTGGAGGTACCATCGTTGATGCCACACTGCGTGTAACAGGAGAGGGACAGGGTATCACCTCATCAGTTGCAGACAAAGCTTATTCTGAAATCTACGACCTTCAAGGCCGTCGTGTAGTAAATCCTACCAAGGGGGTCTACATCAAGGGAGACAAGAAGATTGTTCTTAACTAATCTATAGATTTGACCTACACAGAAATGGAGAGGGCTTTTGCAAGTCCCCTCCATTTTTTATTGCAACAACAGATACCATTTGTCGCGCAAAAAAGTTATCTTTGCAGCATGGAACCATTAGCTGAACGCCTGCGTCCTACGACGCTTGACAACTACATAGGACAGAAACACTTGGTGGGCCAAGGAGCCGTGTTGCGACGCATGATCGAGTCGGAGCGCATATCGTCGTTCATCCTTTGGGGCCCTCCGGGGACGGGAAAGACGACCTTGGCAAACATCATCGCCAAGAAGTTGGAGGTGCCCTTCTACACGCTCAATGCGGTGTCGTCGGGCGTGAAGGATGTGCGCGAGGTCATCGAAAGCGCACAGAAGAACCGCTTCTTCTCGCAGCATAGCCCCATACTCTTCATCGACGAGATACACCGATTCAACAAGTCGCAACAAGACTCCTTGCTCAGTGCCGTGGAGCGCGGCATCGTGACACTCATCGGTGCCACCACAGAGAACCCCTCATTCGAAATCATACGTCCCCTACTCTCTCGTTGCCAGCTCTACATCCTCAAGTCGCTCGACAAGGCCGACCTCCTGGAGCTGCTCGACCGCGCCATCAAGGAGGACTTCTACCTGAAGGAGCGTAACATCACCATCGGCGAGACCGATGCCCTGCTGCGCTTCTCGGGAGGCGATGCCCGCAAGCTGCTCAACACACTGGAACTCGTCGTCGAGGCCGAGAGCGGTGCCGACGAGATTGTCATCACCAACGCCATGGTCACCGAGCGCCTGCAGCAGAACCCCTTGGCCTATGACAAGGACGGCGAGATGCACTACGACATCGTGTCGGCCTACATCAAGTCCATCCGTGGCAGCGACCCCGACGGTGCGCTCTACTGGCTCGCCCGCATGATACAGGGTGGCGAAGAGCCCTCGTTCATCGCCCGCCGACTGGTCATCTCGGCCTCCGAGGACATCGGCCTGGCCAACCCCAATGCGCTGCTCATTGCCAATGCAGCCTTCGACGCGGTGATGAAGATAGGCTGGCCCGAGGGACGCATACCCCTTGCCGAGGCTACCGTGTACCTTGCCACCAGTCCCAAGAGTAACTCAGCCTACATGGGCATCAACACGGCCCTCGCCCTCGTGGAGCAAACGGGTAACCTCCCCGTACCTTTGCACCTGCGCAACGCTCCGACCAAACTGATGAAGGAACTGGGCTATAGCGAAGGGTACAAGTATGCCCACGACTACGACAACCATTTTGTAAAGCAACAGTTCCTCCCCGACGAGCTCACCGGAACCCAGCTGTGGACACCACAGCCCAACGCCGCCGAAGAGAAGATGAAGGAGCGCATGAAGTTCCTCTGGAATGACAGATATTAAAAGGAAAGCCACCCTAAGCAAAGCAAAGAACCAACCCTACACACTAAACAGAACAGATGCATATCACTATCCTCGACGGCTACGCCCTCAATCCAGGCGACCTTTCCTACGATTGTCTACGCCAGTTTGGCGAACTCACGGTATATGACCGCACCACACCCGAAGAACTCATCGCGCGTGCCATCGATGCCGATGCCCTGCTCACCAACAAGGTCGTGCTGGGCGATAAGGAGTTTGCCCAACTACCCCGCCTACGCTATATCGGCGTGCAGGCCACAGGCTACAATGTGGTCGATGTGGAGGCTGCCCGAAGACATGGCATCACCGTCACCAATATCCCCGCCTATAGCACCGCCTCGGTGGCACAGATGGTGATGGCGCACCTGCTCAACATCGCCCAGAGCGTAGACTACTATGCCCGCGAGAACCGCGCAGGGCGCTGGGGAAGCAACCCCGACTTCTGCTATTGGGACAACCCGCTCATCGAGCTTGCCGGCAAGCAGATGGGCATCGTGGGATTGGGCCGCACGGGCAGTGCCGTGGCACGCCTCGCACAAGCCTTCGGCATGAAGGTCGTGGCATACACCTCCAAGCCCCAAGGAGCACTCCCCGAAGGTGTGGAGAAATGCTCGCTCGAAGAACTCTTTGCCTCGTCCGACGTGGTGAGCCTGCATTGTCCGCTCACCCCTGCCACACAGCACCTCGTCAATGCCGAGCAACTGGCGCTGATGAAGCCGACAGCCATACTCATCAATACGGCTCGCGGCCCCATCGTAGACGAGCAGGCCCTGGCCCATGCACTCAATAGCGGTGCGCTCCATGCCGCGGGCATCGACGTATTGTGCGAGGAACCGCCTCTTGAGGGGTCACCTCTGCTTACTGCCCGCAACTGCTTCGTCACCCCTCACATTGCATGGGCTACGCTTGAGGCCCGCACCCGACTGCTGCAGATATGTCAGGACAACCTGCGCGCCTTCATCGAAGGGCATCCGCAGAATGTGGTTTAGGGCGATGAGCGGTGAGCTTTTTTGAGCGATGAGCTGTGAGCGATGAGCTATGAGCTGTGAGCTGCCATCCGGAGGCAACACTCGGCAAGGCCGAAAGCACGAGCAAAGCAAGTGCGAAAATCTGTGAAATCCGAGTAATCTGTGGTTTGAAAACAATTCCGCGATGAGCTGTGAGCAATGAGCCGTGAGCTGCCATCCGGAGGCAATACTCGGCAAAGCCGACAGCACGAGCAAAGCAAGTGCGAAAATCTGTGAAATCCGAGTAATCTGTGGTTGAAAACAATTCCGCGATGAGCCGTGAGCGATGAGCGATGAGCGATGAGCAATGAGCCGTGGCAAGTAAAAAGGGGAGCAATGTTGCTCCCCTTTCTGCTATAAGGTGTAGTAAGAATCTTATCCCAATGCCTGCTCGATATCGGCAATGAGGTCCTCAACGTTCTCAATACCCACTGAAAGACGGATGAGGTCGGGAGCTACGCCCGCTTCGCGCAACTGCTCGTCAGAGAGCTGGCGATGGGTGTGGCTTGCAGGATGGAGCACACAAGAGCGTGCATCGGCCACGTGGGTCACGATGCAGATGAGCTTCAAGCTATCCATGAAGCGAATGGCCTCATCGCGCGAACCCTTCAAGCCAAAGGCGATAACACCGCATGAACCATTGGGCAGGTACTTCTGTGCCAATGCGTGGTAGGGGTTGTCGGGCAGACCGCTATAGTTCACCCAAGCCACCTTATCGTTCTGACTCAGCCACTCGGCAATGCGCTGAGCATTCTCGCAATGGCGCTTTACACGAAGGTGCAGGGTCTCCAATCCGAGGTTGAGCAAGAAGGCGTTCATCGGAGCCTGTATAGAGCCGAGGTCGCGCATCATCTGTGCCGTAGCCTTGGTGATGTAGGCCATCTTACCGAAGCTCTTCGAGTAGGTCAAGCCGTGGTATGAAGCATCGGGAGTGGTCAAGCCGGGGAACTTCTCGGCATTGGCCTCCCAATCGAAGTTACCGCTATCCACAATAGCACCACCCACTGCAGTGGCGTGGCCATCCATATACTTGGTGGTAGAGTGTGTCACGATGTCGGCACCCCACTCGAAGGGGCGGCAGTTGATGGGTGTGGCGAAGGTGTTGTCCACGATGAGGGGCACACCATTGCGATGCGCAATGCGGGCAAACTTCTCAATGTCGAGCACCTCGCAACCGGGGTTGGAGATGGTCTCACCGAAGAGACACTTGGTATTGGGGCGGAAGGCCTTCTGTATCTCCTCCTCTGAAGCGTTCTGGTCAACGAAGGTCATATCAATGCCCAGCTTCTTCATCGTCACACTGAAGAGATTGTATGTACCACCATAGATAGCCGTTGAGCACACGAAGTGGTCGCCACTCTCGCAGATGTTGAACACGGCGTAGAAGTTTGCCGCCTGGCCCGATGAGGTGAGCATACCAGCCACACCGCCTTCGAGCGCAGCAATCTTGGCAGCCACAGCATCGTTCGTGGGGTTCTGCAAGCGAGTATAGAAGTATCCAGAATCCTCGAGGTCGAAGAGGCGTGCCATCTGCTCGCTGTTGTCATACTTGAATGTCGTACTCTGATAGATGGGCAACACGCGCGGCTCGCCCTTCTTGGGTGTCCAACCCTCCTGTACACAGAGGGTCTCGGGACGGTATTTCTTTTCCATATGTACTTGATATTTATCTTTTGAGAATATTCGGGGCCAAAGGTACTACATCCGCGCGGATTATCCCAACATTTAACCGAAAATGTCATTTCCCGGTTCTTTTTTGAGGGAAGGGAGGGGCGACACCACATCCTTCGCGTCCTCCTCTTTCCTATAGGATTTATGTAGGATTTTGTGTAGGATTTTAATCTTTATCAGACTGATAGCCAAGGCAATATGGAATAATTTATGTAGAATTGGCAATTATGTCATTATTTTTTGTCCATTTCGCAACTTTACATCTCTATTCAACGATTAGACAAATCGATAACTCTCACTGATACAATAAATAATACAACATCCCTTCATCTCGCTAATTACCGCGTCATACCTCGACAACTATCGCGCTATCCCTCACTAACTACCGAGGCGCAGTTCGCTTACTACCGCGTAGGGAAAAACGCATTGCAATTATTCGTGCCGCACTGCGTGCATTAGTGGTTTGAGTACAAAAAAAGGCAGAAATACAAATCCTACATAAATACATATCTATCCTGCTGGTACTATGAGAAATAAGCATAAAATTTCTACACAAAATCCTACATAAATCCTACCTAAAGTTCTGCCTAAATCCTGTCGCCTACAGTGTCGTGAAGGGCACTCCGAAAAGGAGGCTGTATTTTTTCGGACATATACATTCATGGTAATTTGCAGATGATTTACGGCCATTGCCTTTAGCCCCTACAGGCGACAAACTTCGTTTCGTGTTAAAACTTTAAAGCGACAATCATTGGGGTAAACACAAATTTCCATGAATTCCCAGTGAAACGTGTTCGCCGCCCGAACCTTTAGGTCGCTGGCCCGTAGGGGAAAAGCAAGGGGCCAAAGGCTTTTTTCATAAATAATTCGCAAATTCCAACTCCTAATTCCTAATTATTTACTACTTTTGTTGCGATTCAGCCAGCCTTATGGATAGGTGGGTCAAGACATATTGAATTAAGCCATGAAGAAACAGAGTATTCAAATAGACAACGCTGTCATCTCACTTCTTCCGCAGGGTGCAGAAGATTATATTTCATTGACTGATATGGCTCATAGCCAAATGCAAGAGCATATCATCTTTCGGTGGATGAGTCTGAAAAGCACTATTGAGTATATCGGAGAGTGGGAGGCTCTATACAATCCGGATTTTAATTATACCGAATTCGGTACAATTAGAAATGCTGCGGGCAGCAACAACTTCGTCTTATCGGTAAAAACATGGATTGAACGAACAAACGCAATCGGTATTATAGCCAAGGCTGGTCGATATGGAGGAACATATGCCCACAAAGATATTGCTTATCACTTTGGTATGTGGATAAGCCCCCGTTTCCAATTGCTCCTGGTTAAAGAGTACCAGCGTCTTCAAGAAGAGAAACAGAAATTATTAGGATGGACCGCCAAACGCGAATTGTCCAAACTTAATTACCATATACATACTGATGCAATCAAGCAAAACCTGATACCGAAAGAATTGACTGCCCAACAGATCTCATTTGTATATGCCAATGAAGCAGACGTATTGAATGTCGCACTCTTCGGTATGACGGCAAAGCAATGGCGTGACGCTAATCCTGACTTGAAAGGAAATATCCGTGATTATGCTACAATCAACGAACTGATATGCCTGTCTAATATGGAGAACCTCAATGCCGTCTTTATCAATGAGAAGATGCCCCAACACGAAAGACTGGTAAAATTGAACCAAATAGCAATCCAACAAATGAAAGTTCTTGAAGATGCTAATAACAGAAGACTCTTAAAATAGAAATTCAAACAAATAATTACACAGCCACTCCGCTCTGGGGTGGCTGTTTTTATCACCGGACACACATTTCCACTCCCGTGGATTATCATAAATAAATTAAATTTATGGTCATTTACGGGTTCTATTTACGGTAATTCATGTTAAAACTTTAAAGCGCAATCATTGGGGTAAACACAAATTTCCATGAATTTCCCGTGAATTATCCGCGAATTATCATAAATATTGTTTACCTTTGCCGATGCCTTTCCGTAAGACTGTAGAGCAGTCTGCAAGGAATGGTGCTTTTTTAGTAAAAAGGTGTTATTGAAATTATCTTCATTGATGAAATTCTCGCAAAATTTCTCTTGCTGTGAAGATGATAGCAATGGCACCACATCATTGGAGTGTACAGCCTGTGGTGGCTTCTTGCATATCCTTTGGTGTGGGCTATTGCTTTATCCAACAGCAAAGGCAATGCGAGAAGCCCCATCAATAGGATAAAGCAGTAAGTTCCCACACCTTATTTTTTATCCGCTTTCATCTGGGAATTGGGGAGCAATGAATCCTTCTCTTCATATGGAAAAGAAAGAACTATGGCATGAAATGTTGACAACTTATTGTCGTTTGATGCGTTATGAAAATGGAATAACATTGCCCAATATGATTGGCGCTTATTATCGTTATGATAGTTCTATCGATTTATCTTCAAGTCAATGTGTTATTAGTGTGTTAAACGACATACTTTCGAGTCCTAGAAATGTTGGCGTGTTAATAAACAAGTGCAACAAGATTCATAATTATATATTGTCTATAACAGACAGAAGTCTGAACAATCCAAATATCAATGATAAAATTTTTGTTGGCTTGTACGATTCAAATCTGCAAACAGTGCTCTCAAGTGTTAATGAGCTAGGGGAATATCTATATTCTCTCTATCGCGAAGAGATAATCAATAAAAAATTTTCTGTTACAGATGGTGTCTGGAATCCTTTATACGATATTGAAATTGGACATATTAACGACATCATTAAAAGTCTTTAGTCATCTAACTTAAACATATTTCAAATAAAATGCACTTTATGAGAACAATTAAACAATTGCTGATGATGGTAGCATTGCTATTGTGTAGCGTTACATCAAATGCTTATGATTTTGAAGTTAATGGAATATATTATAATATTATTTCTACATCAGATTTAACGGTAGAGGTTACAAACGGTGACAACAAATACAGCGGAGCAGTTATTATCCCCTCTACTATAACATATAAAGCAAAAACTTTGAGCGTAATAAGCATTGGGCATTCTGCGTTCAAAGACTGCTACGGCCTTATAAGTTGTGTAATTGGAAACAATGTCACAAACATCAAACAATATGCGTTTAGAGGTTGTTCTAACCTTACAAGTGTTACTATCGGGGAAAATGTTGCAAATATTGAAAATGCTGCATTTTATGATTGTACTGGCTTGGAAGAAGTACATATAAGCAATCTTTCAGCGTGGTGTAATATTGATTTTGACACACATGCCCCAGGTCCACATGCTGAAAAATTATACTTAAATGGAGAATTGGTGACAGACCTTGTTATACCAGATGATATTACAACTATAAAAGATTATACATTCGCCTACTGCAAAAGTTTGACAAGTGTCAAAATAAGCAACAGCGTTACAAGCATTGAAGGTTGTGCGTTTAAAGGTTGTTCTAACCTTACAAGTGTTATTATCGGGGAAAATGTTGCAAATATTGAATATGACGCTTTTGCAGATTGTACGTCATTGAAATATTTACATATTGAAAATGGTACAGAAATGTTATGCTTGAGTCAGAATCTTAATTCAAATTATAAGGTAGGCGAGGGCTTATTCTTCGATTGCCCATTAGAAACACTATATATAGGTCGCAATCTCGATTATAACATTTCTTCTAATTGTGGTTACTCTCCTTTCTATAATAAAAAAACATTAAAATCTGTAATCATCGGCAACAGTGTAACAAGCATTAAAATAAACGCATTCAAAAATTGCGATATGATTACTGGCATTTATTTGTTGGGAACAGCACCACCAGCCGTGGGTAACAACAATTTTACAAACTCTCAATATATGAATTTAACAGTTTACGTCCCTAAAGGCTCATTAGCTACATATCAATCAGCCGATGTTTGGAAGAACTTTTGGGATATTCAAGAGTTTGATGCAACTGGAATAGAGGGGGTAAACGCAAACGATATTGCAATAGAAGTAACAGCAAATGGAATTACACTTTCAGATGCTGATGGTAAAACCGTTGAAATATACTCGGCAAATGGTACACGCGTCGCAAATATAGACTCTTATGTGGGTGAGGAGATTACCCTTGACAGGGGTGTTTATATTGTCCGCGTAGGAAGCAATACTTTAAAAGTGAAATTATAACGTACATCACAAAACCAACGAAAGCCTGCTTATCCCAATGGATAGACAGGCTTTCTTTTTTAGAACATAAATTCTAATCATTAACTTTACCGAGTCCTCTTGATGAGTTTCGGTTTCTCTACAGGAGACATATAGTAGTTCGTTGTAACAACTCTATCCTCTCCCTGTTATCGGTATAACGAACGAATAAACCGTAATCAACCATTACACAACATAAGTTGTCAAACAGCATTAAAATCCGATGACCAACGTTACCTCCTCCCCCGAGATGAGGCCCAAGAGATGGCAGACGTGCTTTTTTGGTGTCTTGATAGCAAAAAAAGAAGACAAAATGGTTGTTATCCCAAAAAAGGCCTTATATTTGCATCCATAATTGTGTTTAATCATTGTTGAACCAACAAAAAAGCAGTGTTATGAAGATTAATGAAATCATTCAGGATCTTGAACGCAAGCACCCGAACGAGCCTGAGTACATCCAGGCAGTGACTGAAGTTCTCCACTCTGTAGAAGAGGTGTATTACCAGCACCCCGAGTTTGAGAAAGCCAAGATTATCGAGCGCATGGTAGAGCCCGACCGCATCATCACCTTCCGCGTCACATGGGTGGACGACAAGGGTGAGGTGCAGACCAACCTCGGCTATCGCGTACAATATAACAATGCCATCGGCCCGTACAAGGGCGGTCTCCGTTTCCACGCATCGGTGAACCTGAGCATCCTGAAGTTCCTCGGCTTCGAGCAGACCTTCAAGAATGCCCTCACCTCGCTGCCCATGGGTGGCGGTAAGGGTGGCTCGGACTTCTCACCCCGCGGCAAGAGCCAGAACGAAATCATGCGTTTCTGCCAGGCCTATATGACGGAGTTGTGGCATAACCTGGGCCCCGACACCGACGTGCCTGCCGGTGACATCGGCGTAGGCGGACGCGAAGTGGGTTACCTCATGGGTATGTACAAGAAACTCACCCGCGAGTGCACAGGTGTGATGACCGGTAAGGGTCTCGACTTCGGCGGCTCGCTCATCCGTCCCGAGGCTACCGGCTTCGGCGGTCTCTACTTCGTGAGCCAGATGCTCGCTACCCGCGGCCTCGACATCAGCGGCAAGACCGTAGCCATCAGCGGATTCGGTAACGTGGCATGGGGCGCTGCCCTCAAGGCTACCGAGTTGGGCGCCAAGGTGGTGACCATCAGCGGACCCGACGGCTATGTATACGACCCCACCGGCATCAGCGGCGAGAAGATTGACTACATGCTCGAACTGCGCGACACTGGCGACGACATCGTGGAGCCCTATGCTGAGAAATATCCCGAGGCTACCTTCTACCCCGGTCGACGTCCTTGGGAACAGAAGGTGGACATCTGCCTCTGCTGCGCTACACAGAACGAACTCAACGGCGAAGATGCACAGCGCATCATCGACAACGGAGTCATCTGCGTGGGCGAAATCTCGAACATGGGTTGCACACCCGAGGCTATCGAGCTCTTCGTGGAGAACAAGATGCTCTATGCTCCCGGTAAGGCCGTGAACGCAGGTGGCGTGGCTACCAGCGGACTCGAGATGAGCCAGAACGCTTGCCACATCTCATGGAGCGCTGCCGAGGTGGACAAGAAGTTGCAGTATATCATGTACTCTATCCACGAGCAATGCGTGAAGTATGGTCGCCAACCCGACGGATACATCAACTACGTCAAGGGCGCCAACATCTCAGGCTTCATGAAGGTGGCTAACGCCATGCTCGCACAGGGTATCTACTAATCGGTATCCATACCATACAACAAAGGCCTCCACACCAGTGGGGGCCTTTATTCTATGTGGAGGCGCAGGGGTCACCGGCGCTTTTTCATCCATACCACGAACCACACGAGCGTTGCCAGCACGGTTGCAGCGCCAATGGCATAGGAGAGCACCGAAGGCAACTGGAATCCCTCGGGGGCGATGCAGATGTAAGTGACGCTCACGCAGGTCATGAAAAGCGCGGGGATGAGCGTGATGATATAGGGTTTCTTCTCTCTCACCAGGTACGCCGTGATGGCCCAAAGGGTGAAGACGGAGAGGGTCTGGTTGCACCAGGCGAAGTAACGCCAAATAATCTTGAAGCCATCGGCATCGGCAAGGCTATAGACAAGGGTGCCCGCGGTGACGAGGAACAGGGGGATGCAGATGAGCAGGCGGCGCTTGATGCTCTTCTGCTCCATGTGCAGAAAGTCGGCAATGATGAGTCGTGCCGAGCGCAAGGCGGTGTCGCCACTGGTGATGGGAGCCGCCACGATACCGAGGATAGCCACTATGCCGCCAACAGCGCCGAGCCACTCCTTGGATATCATCGTTGCCACCTTGGCACCGCTATAGGGTATGCCCGTAGCGGTATCGACCGTGCCGTGCTCACCAAAGAACCAGGTGGCAGCGGCAGCCCACACGAGAGCCACGATGCCCTCGGTCACCATGGCACCATAGAAGATGGGGCGACAATGCTTCTCATTGGTCATGCAGCGTGCCATGAGGGGCGACTGCGTGGCATGGAAGCCACTGATGGCACCGCAAGCGATGCTCACGAACATCATGGGAAAGATGGGCGATTTGTCGTACTTGGTGCCGAAGCTTTGCCACATCTCGGGCAATGCGGGGTGCTTGACATAGAGCATCACGAGCACGCCCACGGCCATGAAGAGCAGGGCAATGGCAAATAGGGGGTAGATGCGGCCGATAATCTTGTCGATGGGCAGCAGCGTAGCCAGCACGTAATAGAGGAAGATGGCTACAATCCAGAAGTTCACGTTCATTGCAGCAGGGGTCATGCCGGCCAGCAGTTCGGCGGGGCCCGACACGAACACCGCACCCACAAGCACCATGAGTACGATGGAGAGCACGTTCATCACCGTCTTGGCACTGGTGCCGAGGTACTTGCCGATGAGTTCGGGCAGGTTGGCACCATTGTTGCGGATGGAGAGGCATCCCGAGAAGAAATCGTGCACGGCACCTGCCAAAAGCGTACCGATGACTATCCACAGATAGGATGCCGTACCAAACTGGGCACCCATGATGGCTCCGAAGATGGGACCGAGACCTGCGATATTGAGGAACTGAATCATGAAGATTTTCCACGTGGGCATGGGCATATAGTCCACGCCATCGTTCATGGCCACCGCAGGAGTGGTGCGCTTGGCATCAGGGGCGAAGATGCGGTTCACGAAACCGCCATACACGACATACCCCACGATGAGCAAAACTAATGCTACAGAAAATGTTACCATAATAAACTAATCCTAATAAAAACACAATCAGACAACTCCCAACACAGAGCTGCCTGATTAAACCTATACTATTTATTTACAAACACTGCAATCACCACACTTGCCCAGTTCGCCACGGAAGCGTTTCTCCACCAGGTGGTGCAGACGGTCGCGCAAGGCTTCAAGACCCACGCCATCAATCACCTCACCTACGAAAGCCCGCATAAGAAGCTGGCGCGCTTCGGTATAACTGATGCCACGCTGCTGCATATAGAAGAGAGCATCCTCGTTGAGTTGGCCCACGGTAGCACCGTGACTACACTTCACATCGTCGGCATAAATCTCGAGCTGGGGCTGAGTATACATACGTGCCTGGCGTGTGAGGCAGAGGTTGCGGTTGGTCTGCTGCGAATCGGTGTGCTGAGCGCCCTCGCGTACGAGCACCTTGCCGGCAAAGGCACCGGTAGCCTCATCGTCGAGCACATACTTGTAGAGTTCATGGCTGGTGCAGTCGCTCACGGCATGGTCGATGAAGGTGTGGTTGTCCACGTGCTGCTGCTTGTCGGCAATGGCCATGCCGCAAAGGTCAATGTGAGCACCGCGTCCTGCGAGAGCCACGCGCGTGGTGTTGCGTGTGGTACCTCCCACGAGGGTGATGCCATTGATATGCACATTGCTATCGGCCTCCTGAAGCACATAGAGGTTACTCAAGCGGTGAGTATGGGGAGTAGACTCCTCCAGTTCGTAAAGTTCTAACGAAGCGCCACGACCCACATAGGCTTCAATAACCTGCGTAGCAAGGAAATCGACCTCGTCAGTCGTGTGGTCACAAGCAAGGATGCGAGCCTGAGCATTGTCCTCTATGATGATGAGCACACGGCGGTTGACCATAAAGTTCACATCGGCACGCAATATGTTGACCAATTGGATGGGCTTCTCCACCACTACCCCCTTGGGAACGTAAAGCAGCAGACCATCTTGCGCCAACATGGTGTTGAGGGCAGTGACTGCATCCTCCTCGGTACGGGCAAGTTGGCCATAGTGTTTGGCTACAAGTTCAGGATACTGAGCCGAGAGTTCCTTAAGGCTACCGAGGATGACTCCCTCGGGTAATGTGGCCTTGGGTAGGGCACGATTATAGAAGGTGTCGTTCACCACGAAGTAGAGCGAAGTGCTCATGTTGGGCACATCGCACTTGAAAACGTCGTAGGGGTTTACGGGGATGGCGAGACGGCTGATGTTCAAGCCATAGTCGGGAGCAAAGAGCGCCTCCACATCGGTATACTTGTAATCCTCAACACGCTTCGTGGGAAAGCCCTGCTGCTCCAAGTGGCAGCAAGCCTCATCGCGCAACGCATTCATTACCTCACTACTGTGACGGGTGATGAGATCGCGGCACTCACGGTAGAGATTGATATATTGGGTCTTGCTTTGCATCACTCGTCCACCTCCTTCTTGATCCAGTCGAAGCCGCGCTTCTCAATCTCGAGTGCCAGTTCGGGGCCTGCAGTCTTCACGATGCGTCCCTTGTAGAGGACGTGCACTACATCGGGCTTGAGGTAGTCGAGCAGGCGTTGGTAGTGTGTGATGACGATGGTCGATGTCTCGGGAGTCTTCAGTTTATTCACACCCTCGGCCACGATGCGCAAGGCATCGATGTCGAGACCTGAGTCTGTTTCGTCAAGGATACTGAGACGTGGCTCGAGCATTGCCATCTGGAAGATTTCGTTCTTCTTCTTCTCACCGCCACTGAAGCCCTCGTTCACCGAGCGGTTGGCCAGTTTGCTGTCGAGTTCCACGAAGGCACGCTTCTCGCGCATCAGTTTGAGAAACTCGTTGGCTGCCAAGGGAGGAAGATTACGATATTTGCGCTGCTCGTTAATGGCGGCACGCATGAAGTTCACCATGCTCACACCGGGAATCTCCACGGGGTACTGGAACGAGAGGAACAAGCCCTCGTGACTGCGGTCCTCGGGAGCCAAAGCAAGGAGGTCCTTGCCATTGAACGACACTTCACCCTCGGTTACTTCATAGGCGGGGTGGCCCACGAGTACATTGCTCAGCGTACTCTTACCTGAGCCGTTGGGTCCCATGATGGCATGCACCTCACCGGGGCGTACCTCGAGGTCAATACCCTTCAATATCTCTTTGCCATTGATGCTGGCATGTAGGTTGCTTATCTTTAGCATTGTTTTATCTTTATTTCGGAATTACCGGAAACGCATAGTTGCCGGAGCATCCTAATTGTCAATTATCAATTGTCCATTGTCAAGTGTTTAGCCCACGCTTCCCTCCAGCGATACCGAGAGCAGTTTCTGTGCCTCTACGGCAAACTCCATGGGCAGCTTGTTGATGACCTCCTTGGCATAGCCATTGACGATGAGTCCGATGGCATCCTCGGTCTTGATGCCGCGCTGGTTGCAATAGAAGAGTTGATCTTCGGATATCTTTGAGGTAGTAGCCTCGTGCTCTACGACAGCAGTCTCGTTTTTGATGTCCATGTAGGGGAAGGTGTGAGCCCCGCAGTGGCTACCGAGCAGCAATGAGTCGCACTGGCTATAGTTGCGCGCTCCGTCGGCCTTCTCGCCCACCTTGACGAGTCCGCGGTAGGAGTTCTCGCTCTTGCCTGCCGAGATACCCTTGCTGATGATGGTGCTCTTGGTGTTGCGTCCGAGGTGTATCATCTTGGTACCCGTATCGGCCTGCTGGTAGTTGTTGGTCACCGCCACAGAGTAGAACTCACCTTGTGAGTTGTCGCCCGAGAGCACGCATGAGGGGTATTTCCATGTGATGGCAGAACCCGTCTCCACCTGCGTCCATGACAATTTGCTATCTACACCACGGCAGTGTCCGCGCTTGGTCACGAAGTTATACACACCGCCCTTGCCTTCGGCATCGCCGGGATACCAGTTCTGCACGGTGCTATACTTCACCTCGGCGCGATCCATCACCACAATCTCCACGATGGCAGCATGCAATTGGTTCTCATCGCGCATGGGCGCTGTGCAGCCTTCGAGGTACGACACGTAACTATCGTCGTCGGCCACAATGAGCGTACGCTCAAACTGACCCGTATTGGCCGCATTGATGCGGAAGTAGGTCGACAGTTCCATAGGGCAACGGGTACCCTTGGGGATGTATACGAACGAGCCGTCACTGAACACGGCCGAGTTGAGTGCTGCGAAATAGTTGTCGCGGTAGTTGACCACCGAGCCCAAGTACTGCTTCACGAGGTCGGGATACTCGCGCACCGCTTCGCTGATGGAGCAGAAGATGATGCCCTTCTCCAGGAGTGTCTCCTTGAAGGTCGTTTTCACCGATACCGAGTCCATCACCGCATCCACCGCCATGCCGCCACTCAGTGCGAGGCGCTCCTCGAGGGGAATGCCCAACTTGTCGAAGGTCTTCATCACCTCGGGGTCAATCTCGTCGAGGCTCTTGGGGCCCTCCTTCTTCTTCGTGGGGTCGGCATAGTATGATATGGCTTGATAGTCAATCTCGGGAATACGCAAATGTGCCCACTGGGGCATCTCGAGCGTGAGCCAATAGCGATAGGCCTTGAGACGGAAGTCGAGCAGCCACTCAGGCTCGCCCTTCTTGGCCGAGATGATGCGCACCACCTCCTCGCTCAAGCCCACGGGTATGACCTCGGTGTCTACTTCCGTGGTGAAGCCATACTTGTACTTCTCCTCGGTGAGACTGCGCACATACTGGTTGTCCGTACGTGCATTGAGGTTGTTATCTTGAGGTTGTTCCATATAGTTCATTTAGGGAGCACGAAAGTACTACTTTTTACCGAAACGTGCAAGCATAGCATTTGTTTTTAGCGGGTACATCCTCATTAGTACTCAAATATTTGCTATGCTCTGCGAACTTTCGTATCTTCGCACCAGAATCAAGCCACAAGAACTATGACAAAGATTTACGTTATGGAGAGTTGCCCCGACTGCATTGAGGTCAAGGCACTTTACAGCAACCATCCTGATTATGAGTTGATAGACATAGGCCACCAAGCCCGTAGTCTGAAGGAGTTCCTCGCCCTACGCGACCATCACCCCGCATTCGAAAAAGTTCGCGAGCGCGGCAACATCGGCATCCCCTGCTTCGTGCGCGAAGACGGCTCCGTAGCCATCTCCCTCAAGCACTACGATGCTGCACGCTTCACCGCGGCAACACCTACCCCACCCGAGCAAGGCGCTTCGTGCAGTTTGGATGGAACGGGGTGCTGATACTTATCATAAGGCATAAAAAAAGGAGCGGGGAAGAATTTCCCCTTTGCTGGACGATACCCATATCACTACCTATATTTATACATATGGGTCTACAACATTCTCATCAGTAGCTAATGATGAGCACCGCGGTAGCTACCGAGCCTGACCTCAATAGCTAGCGAAGACATCCGCGGTAGCTACCGCGGATGATAATCGGCGGATAATCCTACAAGTTTTTATTCGCCTCTACCCCCACCAACTCCTCTATGGTTCGAGCTATGCTCTCGGCGTCGATACCGCACAAGCGGCAGAGTTCTGGCACAGAGCCATGCTCGATGAACTGATCGGGCAATCCCATACGGCGCACACTGGGTGTGTAGCCATAGTCAGCCATAAACTCAAGCACCGCACTGCCGAGACCACCTTTGACGGTACCATTCTCAAGAGTGATGATACGAGTATGTGTGCGCCCTACTTCGTGAAGAATATCCTCATCGATGGGCTTGAGGAAACGCATGTCGTAATGAGCCACGCTGATACCCTTGGCAGCAACGAGTTCAATGGCCTCAGAAGCAAGATTACCTACCGAACCGATGCTAAGGATAGCCACATCAGTACCCTCACGAAGCTGACGACCCTTGCCCACAGGCAATGCCTCGAGAGGACAACGCCAATCGACCAACTTACCCCGACCACGAGGATAGCGGATGGCGAAAGGACCCATATCGGGTAGTTGCGCAGTATACATGAGATTGCGCAACTCGTGCTCGTCGTAAGGAGCGGCGATGGTAATATTGGGGATGGTGCGCAAGAAGGCGAGATCGAAAGCGCCATGATGTGTGGGACCATCCTCACCCACGAGTCCACCACGATCGATGCAGAACACTACGTTAGAGCGCGAAATGGCCACATCGTGAATAATATTGTCGTAAGCACGCTGCAGGAACGAAGAGTAGATATTACAGAAAGGCACAAGACCATCCTTGGCCATACCGCCCGAGAAGGTCACTGCGTGCCCCTCGGCAATGCCCACGTCAAAACAGCGGCAAGGCATCTTCTCCATCATTATGTTGAGCGAACACCCCGTGGGCATAGCAGGAGTGACACCCACAATCTTCTCGTTCTGTTGAGCCAACTCGAGCAGTGTGTGTCCGAAGACATCTTGGAAACGGGGCGGCTTACCTTCCTCGCTGGCCTCGAAACGCTCGCCCGTCTCGGCATCGAAAAGCCCAGGAGCATGCCACTCGGCAGGCACCTCCTCGGCTGGAGCAAAACCCTTACCCTTAGTGGTGTGTATGTGCAACATCTTGGGGCCATTCATATCCTTGATAGTGCGCAAGGCATGCACAAGCTCGATGACATCGTGCCCGTCAACAGGACCGAAATAACGAATGTTCATACCCTCAAAGATGTTCTGCTGATTGGTGAGCAGACTCTTCACGCTATTATTGAAACGGATAAGGCGCTCGCGCCCGCCATCCTTCATCAGTCCCATCTTGCCAAGCACACGAGCAAGGCGATAACGCCATCTGTTATAGCTTGGCGTGGTAGTGAGACTAAGCAAATATTTCTTGAATCCTCCCACCGAGCGGTCAATGGACATCTTATTGTCATTGAGCACGATGAGCATATTATTGTCACTCTCAGACACGTTATTGAGTCCCTCAAAAGCAAGACCTCCACTCATGGCACCATCACCGATGATGGCAACTACGCGGCGCTTGCCATCACCCTGCTTCTTGGCAGCCACAGCCATACCAAGAGCTGCAGAGATGGAGTTGGAGGCGTGCCCACAGGTAAAGCTGTCATACTCGCTCTCCTCGGGTGAAGGAAAGGGTTTGAGCCCCTTGAACTTGCGGTTCGTGTGGAACTGTTCACGACGTCCCGTAAGAATTTTGTGAGCATACGCCTGATGTCCCACATCCCAAACGAGACGGTCACTGGGTGTATCGTACACGTAGTGCAGAGCTACGGTAAGCTCAATCACACCCAACGTAGAGCCAAAGTGACCAGGATTCTGAGACAGCTCGCTGATAACAAATTGACGCAACTCATCGCACAACTGAGGCAGTTGGTTGAGCTTCAGACGACGCAAGTCTGCAGGGTATTGTATAGTATTTAATATGTTTGTATTCGTTTCTTCAGCCATATCGACAAAGATTATCGTGCAAAAATACAATATTTATCCCAAAGATGCTTATTTTTGCGTCGTTTTTAATCGCCCAACTATGGTTTTTCGTACCCAGACAGACATAACATCCCTAAATCCCAGGCTGCACCACTCAGACAAGCTGTTAGTTATGGGTTCATGCTTTGCCGAGCACATCGGGGCACGGCTCGAACGAATGAAGTTCCGCACCATAACCAACCCTTACGGCGTGCTCTACAATCCCCTATCCATCGCCGAGGGACTGACACGTCTAGTCGAGCAGCGCCTCTTTACCGAAGAGGAGCTAAACGAGTTCCCCGACGGCGGGTGGAACACTTGGCTACATCATAGCCGTTACTCCCATCCCGACAAGCATACTGCACTAGCCACGATTAATACCCATTTAGAAGCAGCATCACACAGACTGGCCGAGGCCGATATACTGATACTCACCTTTGGCACGGCTTGGGTATATCGATTGTCTCAGACGAACGAAGTTGTGGGCAATTGTCACAAAGTACCCGAACGACAGTTCGTCCGCCAGCGATTGACGGTGCAAGAAATTGTCAACGCACTGGAGAAAATTATTCATCGCACCACTGAAATCAATCCCAAACTACGTATACTCTTCACCGTAAGCCCTGTACGTCACCTCAAGGATGGGTTGCATGGTAACCAACTGAGTAAGGCCACCCTACAGCTTGCCATTGACGAGCTATGCAGCAAGTTTCCCCAACAATGCCACTACTTCCCCGCCTATGAAATCGTAGTGGACGAATTACGAGACTACCGTTTCTATGCCGAGGACATGGCGCACCCCTCACAGCAAGCCATTGAATATGTGTGGGAATGTTTTGCTGAGCACTGCATTGATGATGGAGCCAAACAATTCATGCAGCAATGGGAAAAGATTGCCCGTGCCATGGAGCACAAGCCATTCAACGCTCAATCAGAACAGTACCAAAACTTCAAGCAACACACCCTCAACAAAATCAGAGAATTCAAGAAGGCTTTCCCCTATTTAGAGGTGGATGAGGAGTTAGGCCAATTCACTAAATAGACCTGCTCGGAGGCGCGTGTAAAGGCGGTATAGAGCCAACGATAATAGTCGATGAGCGATGTGTCGGGAGACAGGTAGCCCTGATCCAGATAAATGCAGCCCCACTGACCACCTTGTGCCTTGTGACAGGTAACAGCATAGGCATACTTAATCTGCAGGGCATTGAAGTGGGGGTCGAGGCGCAGTTGCTGATAGCGTTCCTTTTTTGTAGTAATGTGCGCATAGTCGTCCATCACGGACTGGAATAGACGTTCAGACTCCTCCTTAGTGAGCGAGGGCGACTCAGACTGCAACGTATCGAGCAGAACGGTAGTTTCCATCTCATAATCATCATAATCCGGGAAACGGAGCAGAACATCGGCAAAACGGAATCCATACAGTTCACGCGTACGACGTACCCGACGTACCACAGCAATATCTCCATTGGCGATGAAGGAGAGAGGGAGTTGAGCATTGAGCATTGAAGGTTGTTGAGAACCCCCACTCTGCTCTTTCATCTTTTCTCTTTCCGCAATCAACTTTTTGGCCTCCTGCTCCACCCAATAGTAATTGTTCTTTACCACCATGATACGATCGCCCGAGCAGAGTTCCTCCTCTCGGTCAAGGATGCGATTGCGGACACCTTGATTGTAGATATTGGCACGTTTGTTCGAACGACAGATAATCATACAATCATCTGATCCCCAGCGCGAATAGGACGTTTCAAGAGAGTCTATCAGTTCGTTCCCTGAAACATGAGCCACATCCGAAGAGGCCACAATCCCCTCCCCCGACAATTCTTTATCAGAATCCACTCCATGTTGTAAAGCCGTCAAGCGATAGCGTATGGTTGTAGCATTATAGAGTATACCTGATTCGGAGAGTTGGCGCATCACCTGCGTGAGGGTTTTCTCATAGATGTGCAACCCATATGACTTCAACAAAGAAGGCTTCAATGCCGGGCTCTCCTCCTCACCCACAGGAGGCAACTGAGCCGTATCGCCCAGAAGCATCAAACGGCATCCTTCACTGGAATATACATATTGAATCAAGTCATCAAGCAAGCGTCCTGTACCGAATACCGATGAGGAAAGTCCGTCATTGGCAATCATGGAAGCCTCATCGACGATAAACAGAGTGTGTTTGGACAGGTTAACATTGAGCGAGAAGCTCTCCGTATCAGTAATTGATTTTTGACGATAAATGCGTTTATGAATGGTGTAGGCCGGCTGCCCTGCATACGATGAGAACACCTTAGCCGCCCGTCCGGTAGGAGCCATCAATACCACTGGCTGATTCAGTTCGACCAGCGTTTTCACCAAAGCACTCACGAGCGTAGTCTTACCCGTACCAGCGTAACCGCGGAGCAAAAAGAGTTCCATATCTCGACGCGACATCAAGAAATCTCCTATCATGCCAATGGCTTCGGATTGCTCACTCGTGGGAGTAAAACCGAAATTATCGCGTATTTTAGCTGTTATAAAACTATTTATCATCGACTTTCAGAGAAAAATATCACCAATTTATAGTATTTTCAAACTATTTGTTATACTTTTGCACCACGAAATTAATCAAATAAATCATATAAACATGAAAAAAATTGTAAATATCGTATTGACATTGTGCGTAGCAGGCCTTGCATACATTTGTGTAGGTAGCATTATGGGGTCTATCAACTTCGGCAAAGAGCGCGAAGCAAGAGAAAAGCAGGTTATCGCACGTTTGATTGACATTCGTACTGCACAGGTTGCATACCGCGACTACAACAGCAAGAACAAGGGACAGTACACTGACAGTTTCGATGAGCTCATCGGATTCGTAAAGAATGAGAAGCTTCCTTTCGTAAAGAAGGTAGGTGAGCTTACTGACGCACAGCTCGAAGAAGGTCTTACCGAGGGTAAAGCTACTAAGCTCATCGAGGATGCACGCAAGGCCAAGAAGCCCGCTGATGCTCAGAAGAAGTGGAAAGAGGCAGAGAAGGCTGGTCTCGTTCGCTTGAACAGTAAGGGCGAGGTAGAAGAGTACATCTTCAGTCGTGACACTTTCTGGGTAGCAGCTATTGACACCCTTTTCCCCAAAGGTTTCAACATCGATTCTTTGCGCTATGTTCCCTTCGGTAATGGTGCAGAGTTCGAAATGCGCACAGGTTGCGACTCAAGCGGTAAGTCAGGCAATAAAATCTACCTCTTCGAGGCTAAGACTCCTTATCGCACATACCTCGACGGCATCAACAAGGATGAGCTCAACAACCTCATCGACTTGCAGCAGGAGCTCGGCCGCTACGTCGGTTTGATGGTAGGTAACGCTGAAGTAGGTAATAACAACGCAGGTAACTGGGAGTAATCAATCTACTCTAACACACGGTGATTGATTTTAATAAAACCAGACAATATACATTATCCATCCGTCTGAGTACGGATGGATTTTGTTTTACCGTACACAATCCGAAGGTAGCCAACGAGTATGCCTACCTACCCTATCGCATAGATCCGCTAAAGCCCTTGGCGAACAATCTGAAGAGTGCGATAGAGGATACCGAGATGCTGAAGCACACGTATGGAGAGGTTAATATAATCCTCGCAGATACTACCTATACACTCATTCCTAAGGAGTATCATGCCGAGCAATATGAAAGCGAATTCTATCGGCTAAACACCTCCTCTGCCACAACCCCAATCTTATTGCGCAATGTGGCAAGCGATGAGCAAGCAGTAGTGCTCTTCGACATAGAGAAGCAGTTGCACAAATACATTACCTTGCGATATCCCAAGGCAAAAGTATATTCAGCAATTACACCTCTCATACACTTTGGCATAGACCGCAGTTATGCCAGCAATAAAAGATATTGCCTACTCCACGTATGCAAGCATAGTATAGATTTCATGTGCTTCGAGAGTGCCACCCCCCTCTTTGTGAACACCTTTCACTACCGCAATGCTGCAGATGCTCTCTACTTTTTGCTCAATTGCTGGGGAGTACTGAATTTGTCGCAAACTAATGACACCCTTCATATTGCCGGGGAATCACGCCACACCAAAGCCATAACAAAAGAACTAAAGAAATTTATTCAAAACATACACATCATCCGGCCCGCCGAAGAGTTTCACTCCACCGAGTTGGCACGTATCGACGAGATGCCTTTTGACCTTCAAGCCCTTATCGCATGCGAGTAATCAGCGGAAAATACAAGCGTCGCACCTTTGAGGTGCCACGCAACTTCAAGGCACGTCCTACCACGGACTTTGCTAAGGAGAACCTTTTCAACGTACTCAATAACCTTATCGACTTAGAGGGGTGTAACAATGTGCTCGACCTCTTCGCTGGAACAGGTAGCATCAGCCTCGAATTCGTATCACGTGGTTGTGGCCGTGTCATCTCCGTAGAGCGCGAGCCGCTACACCATACTCATATATATAAGATAAAGGAACAGCTTAAAGAAGAGAACTGGATTCCTCTGCGAGCAGACGTATTCCGATACATCGAGAAATGCCACGACACCTTTGACCTCATCTTTGCCGACCCTCCCTATGCGCTCACACGCTTGTCCGAACTACCCGATCTTATTTTGAACAAAGGGATGCTTGCTGAGGACGGCATGCTCATCCTCGAGCATGGCAAGGACCACAACTTTGCAGAGCACCCTTGTTTCGTACAAGAGCGCATATATGGTAGCGTACACTTCAGTTTTTTTGAGACACGCGGGAAAGAGTAATTTTATCTTCTTCTAAGAGAACTAACTATTAGACATAACGAAGCCTCCCCTGCATCAGACAGAGGAGGCTTTACTATCTTTAGTTTCTATTACTTAGATTAAGCTATACAACACAAACATCCAATGGGCGAGGATGGCTGCCACAAGACCTCCAATGGTATGAGCGAGAATAGCCTTTGAAGTTAGGCGACGATAACCCAGCGTGTCGAGCATTGCAGTGTGAGTACTCAAGTAACCACTCCAACACATACCAATCGCAGTAAACACAGCAATAGCATTACCATCAATCCATCCCTCAGAGATGAAGCCCGGAACAAGTCCCAAGGCTGCACCTACGGCTCCAAGCGCAGTAATAGGAAAGGCGATGAGATGCGGATCCTCGAAACCAAAGAGCCAGTGGAAAACGAAACCTATCTTCTCTCCTATCCATGGCAATAGTTCTACACCTTGATAAGCCGCACCAGTATAGGTTCCATCGGCCGAAGGACCAAAGGTGAGTACCATCACGAGCGTAGAGATAATGAGTACGCCTGGGATAATGGCGAGGCCTACATCAACACCCGTACGACCACCATCGAGAAGCGAGTCGAGGATACGCTGGAACATCGGCTTACGATATTCATGATTTTCAGCGACCTCTTCAAGTATCTCTTCACAAGCATTCTCTTCCAAGTAGTGAGGGTAAGCCTTAAGCACTGAACGCTGCATCAATCGGGTAGATACCACACAGCCCAAGAATGCACCAATAAGCCCAATGAGTGGCTCGGCATAGTAGCCCTGCCCCACCATGAAGACAATAACCAGCAAGCCCATACCAAAGGCCGTACCGAAGTTGGTGAGAGAAATAAACTGATATTTCTTGAAGTACGAAGCGAAGCGCTTGTCCTGCGCTAAAGAAATGATGGCAGGATTGTCCGACAAGAAGGTCAGCACGGCACCGATAGAGGCCGTACCCGGCAGGTTGAAGAGCGGACGCATGAGCGGGCGCAACAGTTTCTCCAACAGGTTCACCACACCAAATTCCACAAACACCTTACCCAATGCACCCGTAATAACACAGATGGCCATTAGGTAGAATACGGTATTAAGTAGCAGATCGTGAGCGGTATTCATCACCGTATTGAGCATATTGGGGGTACCCATTTTGCAGCCCAAGTAACCAAAAAGGCCAAATACGACAACCAAACAAATGACGCCATTGGGAATGACTCTCAATCCACGGCGGAGAACAGATCTCAATCTCATACAGCGAAAGTTTTATCTATTGAGGATATTCATCTTCCAAGTAACACCAACAGAGACGAAGGATTGATTACCAAAAAGAGTTCCGCCATCTTTACTTGCTTTAGTATTTGTTCCCAAAGTATAGGTATATCCACCATGGAAACGTATATCGCGACTGCCCTCAATGGGGAAGTACTCTACACCAGCACCCACACGAGTGAGTTCTGTGCCAGGGAGCACACAGTAATCGGCTGTATTATCGTCATTTATATCATAGGTCACTTTTCCGAACACATTCAGTTTCTCCGAAGCACTCCAAGAAAGGTCAGCCATTACTGAAAAATCATCAAAGCCAAAGTCATTCATATCTGCACGATTCATCCAATCAAGTTGCAAGGCAAAGTCGCCCATATTAAACTGATGACCAAGTGCAATGAAGTTGACATACTTACCAGGTCGATACTCCAACATATTTACAGAATGAAGGATGTCAAGCCAACCATACGAAGCAGACCACAACAAATTATAGGAATACATATTGGGATTGACATCGCGGAACGAACTCTGCACAATCTGCAGCATCAAGGCATCGCTATTCTCTGTATCAAATTTATACTTTGCATTTACACCCCATTGATAGCAAGCCATGTTGTACCAATACTCTGATCCGAAATAAAAGTCTATCGGAGCACGATCATACTCATAACCACCCACAGCTACTGTTTGCTTACCTCCCGTGAAGGACCACGCTCCTGTAGTATAAGTAAGGTTGATGTGATCTACTGCATCAAAATAACTGGCATCACCATTCGGTTTTCCCATACGCTGGCGATACACATAACTCCACGACTCATTGATGTTACCATTGAGACGTAGGTTAAACTGCTTGCCACGGAATCCCGTGCTGCCATCCATCGTATGGCCCTTGATGTTCTCATACTGAAAATCACCACGCGCCTCCATACGCAGGTTTACTTTTGCACCTTCTTGTGCCATAGCCATGCTACCACACAATGCAATAACTCCCAAAAGAATAGTTCTGTGTTTTTTCATCTTGCAAATAGGTTTTAGGAATAATAAGTTACTCAAAATATTAGTTGTATAGACTCTTTCACAATCACAAACAATAGCACGCCACTATAGATAATCTTCATGCCCGTAGTGAGCAAGAAGCCCACGAACGACATCAGCGCCACCTTCAGCGCTTTGCCTTTTGAGGCACCGTCCATCAGTTCACCGATGAAGGCTCCCACGAACGGACCGATGATGAGTCCCCAGGGCGGGAAGAAGAAGAGTCCCGCCACGAGTCCTGCCATCGAGGCACGTGTCGCCTGCTGCCCTCCTCCACTGAGGTTGGTGAGCCATACGGGAGCGATGTAGTCGAGGATAGAGACGATGGCCAGGAAGATGCCATAGACCCACAACGCGGTGTTGCTGATGTCGGCCCCCTCGCAGGGCAACAAGAGCAACAGACCTACATAACTCAGCGGTGCGCCAGGCAACGCTGGGAGTATAGAGCCCAAGAGCCCGACAATAGCGAACACAAGGGCGAGGATGATGAGTAGGGTTTCCATTTACTATTTTGGGGGACAACAGACAACAGACTACGGACGCCATCCGGATGGAGCACATCGCTAAGCCTGACTTTCGTCTGTTGTCTGTTGTCCGTTGTCAAAAAAGATTATTGTTCATATTTATCAATCAACTCCAACAATTTCTCCACCGCATGTTCTTCGGGGATGTTCTTCTCGATGCACTCCTTCTGCTTGTAGAGGCTCACCTTACCGCGTGCCGCACCCACATAGCCATAGTCGGCATCGGCCATTTCACCCGGGCCATTCACGATGCAGCCCATGATGGCTATCTTGAGTCCCTTGAGGTGCGATGTCGCCGCCTTGATGCGAGCGATGGTCTCCTCTAAATTGTAGAGCGTACGTCCACAACCGGGGCATGAGATATACTCGGTCTTGCTGGTGCGCACACGCGCAGCCTGCAGTATATTGAGCGCCGTAGCATCAATCTGCTGTGGGGCGATGCTGTTGCCTATGTTATGTATGTAAAGTCCGTCCACCAAGCCATCGATGCAGAGCACACCCGTGTCCGCCGCAGCACGCAGTTGCAGGTCAGAGAGTGACTCCTCTGCATAATGTTGGAAGTATACGATGGGGTTGGTGATGCCCTCATGCATGAGCAGATGCGCCAACGCACGATGCTCACCCACACGGTGCAGATGGTTTGTCTGATGGATGATGACCACCTCGGGGTGTGTCTTCAAGCAGGCCAAGACCTCCTCGGAGCATTGGCTATAGGTCACAAAGAGGAACTTCAGCGGTGCAGGGCAAGTAGCCAGCAAGGGCAAATAGTTTCTCTCGCCAAATCCCATGAACACGGGATAGGTGTTCTCCTCGCCCGTCCATGCGGGAGCATCCACGATGAGTGGCATCTCGGGACGCTCGTCGGGCAATGTGCTACCACAGTAGAGGTAGTCGGGACGCAGGTTGGCATCGAACGTGCGCTCCTTGCCGAAGCAACTGCCGATGACTACGGGCACCTGTCCGCCGCCGATATTGGCCACGGCATGTGTCGTACGGCGCTCGGGTGCAAAGTAATTGAAATCCTTGGCCACTACGCCCTCAATGGACAGATGTACAGCATGAGCTGTGACATAGTCCACCAACGCCTTAGCCACGGGAATCTCTGCCTCGGGAGCCTCACTCAGCGACACACGGATAGTATCACCGAAGCCATCATAGAGCAGGGCACCTATGCCCACAGCACTCTTGATGCGGCCATCCTCGCCCTCGCCCGCCTCGGTAACGCCGAGGTGCAAGGGAAATTTCATACCCTCCTGCTCCATCGTCTTCACCAACAGGCGCACCGTGCGTACCATGATGACCGTATTGCTGGCCTTGATGGAGATGACCACGTTGGTGAACTTCTCCGCCACGCAGATGCGCAAGAACTCCATGCACGATTCCACCATGCCCTCGGGCGTATCGCCATAGCGACTCATAATGCGGTCACTCAGCGAACCGTGGTTTACACCGATGCGTATCGCCGTATGGTTCTCCTTACATATATTAAGGAAGGGCACCAGCTTGGCGCGTATCTTCTCAATCTCCTGCGCATACTCCTCATCGGTGTACGTGAGTTGCTTGAAGGTGCGGGCCGTATCCACATAGTTACCGGGGTTAATGCGCACCTTCTCGGCATAGAGTGCAGCCACGTCGGCCACGCGAGCATTGAAGTGCACATCAGCTACGAGCGGAGTGTCAATACCCTGACTGCGCAGTGCTGCATTGATTTCGCGCAAGTTTTCAGCCTCGCGCACGCCCTGCGTCGTTAAGCGTACATATTCACCACCAGCCTCAACAATGCGCTTTGCCTGTGCCACCGAGCCCTCGGTATCGGTCGTTGCTGTAGTGGTCATCGACTGCACCCGGATGGGGTTGTCGCCACCGAGCGGAGTGTATCCGATCTGCACCTCACTGCTCTCGCGACGGGTATAGTTGAATAGGTTCATATCCTCTCTTAATCTTGATTAATCGTCTTTATCTTTGCAAAAGTAAACAAATGATTCCTATTGGTCAAATAAAGCCCGTTTTATTTCTAAGATAACACCATCAGATAAAGGCTTTTTTCGTGACGGAGCCGTCCGATAAAACTGCCGGAGCCTTTCGTTGGATTTATTGCAGGGCTCCAATTTTTATGATGATGGCCCTTGCGAAACCGATACAAGCTATGGCGGTTCCGCTGAGCTGTAGACAGGAAAATATCGACCTCTACAAAATTTTTCATCTACGGCTTGGCAAGATTTTTTCGACAAAGGGATTTTTCGAATCTCTCTATCCTCCAATTTCCGTGGGTATACCCATTTTCGAACAAGGGTTCACCCGATATTAACGCTCTACATCATTTTACCGAGCAAACAACTTTTTATTATCGCACAACACAGATGTATTAAAAAGTTTTACTACATTTGCGTTCAGACACAGAAGTACAAGTTTATCCATTTATACCTAAACACCTATGTTTATCAAAGATTACCTCTACGCAAGGATAGTAGAAGAAGTCAGAGTCTTGGAGTGTAGAACCTTAAACTTCAACCCATTTACAGTGATTCGGGAATTGAACGAGAAGTTCATGGGAACCTATCAGGCGATGACAGAAGAAGGTCCCATTCAAAAGTTTTACCTCAAGCCTGACAAAGAGTTGGTCATACAATCTCCCGAAGGAGAAGAAAAAGGGACCTGGAAAATAGAATCGGTGTCACCAAAGACTGAGAAGGAGAAAGAATCGGGTTCTATTTTAGGCATCACATTTAAGCTTGGCAAGACGACTCAGAGGTATCTGTGCGCATTCTTCCACAAAGAGGGCGTGATGATGCTTATCCCTTCTAAAAATCCTGTCTACTCTCTTGACAGAGAGGACTATGACTTCGGCTCTTGTCTGTTCCTTGTCAAAGAGAGCTCTCGTACAGGACAATTGAGATGTAAGACTCTCGAAGAGGTGTATGACCTGATCAAGAGTGCTACTATGCACAAGATGGAGAATAAAGAGATTAGCAAGATAGTAATCACCAAACTTGACATGGTCATGTTTACCGTCATGCTTATCATATCGGCTCTGCCAGTAATACTTATTGTCACTCGGGACATTTGGTTCCCATGGTTTGGCATAACCGCGACACCACCTATTTGGTTGTATATATTGTGTTTCGTAATTACGTTTGGCTCGGCTATTGGCTCTATCAAATGGGGAAACGATTATGAAAACAAAAAAATTGCCGATTTCAGACAAACTCACCCGAACGAAATTCCCGATGTAACGGAACGATGGGAAGAAATAAAACCGTAACCAATTGCATATAGCGCACGAAAATAGGGGCAGAAAGCGATGCTTATCTGCCCCTATTGTAAACTTAACTTCCGTTTTAGTTGCACTTAAACTCGTAGCTCACGGTCTTGAGTTCTTCGTTGGCCTTCTCGATCTTGCGTTTGAGGCTTTCCTTAAAGGCGGCAAAGCGCGTAGCGAGATCAGCATCAGAGAGAGCAAGCATCTGAACAGCAAGGATACCCGCATTCTGCGCAGCATTGATACCCACGGTGGCTACGGGGATACCTGGAGGCATCTGTACGATAGCCAACAGCGCATCCATACCTTCGAGCGTACTCTTAATGGGCACACCAATGACGGGTACCGTAGTGCTGGCAGCAATCACACCTGGAAGATGAGCAGCCATACCAGCCGCTGCAATAATAACACGGATACCGCGCTCGGCAGCACCTTTAGCAAAGACCTCTACAGCCTCGGGAGTACGATGAGCCGAAAGAGCATTCATTTCAAACGGCACCTTCATCTCATTGAGAAAAGCAGCAGCCTTCTCCATTACAGGCAGATCACTGGTGCTGCCCATAATAATGCTTACAATAGGTTTCATAACTATATTATTCTTTTATGTATTCCTTATTACGCTGCGAAATTACATTTTTTTATCATTACCACCAATTAGAACGAACAAAAATCTATGATTTCGCGCTACAGCAAACTATACACCACCCTACTGATGGCTTCGCAAACGGAAATAAATAAAATGGGATCAACCGTCTTATACTTAAATGCCAAGTATACCTCCCAATAATCTGTTCGAAACCTCTCGCCCCATCCTCTCCTGGAGAGAGCTGTAGCTATCTCTCATTATTTAGAGGGCAGGACCTCCTTTTGCATATTCACTGGGAGACATTCCCACAGTCTTCTTGAAGACCTCACGAAAATATTTCAAATCAGCAAACCCCACCATATCTGCTACTTCAGCTATCGTAATTCCGTGTTCGCGAAGTAATATCTTGGCCTTATTAATACGGCATATACGAATAAAATCCGAGGGAGTACTTCCCGTAAGTCCTTTTATTTTATTGTATAGAGTGGTTCGACTCACACAAAGTTTATAAGCCAGGACATCAACCGTAAATGCATTGTCAGCAATATTCTGGGCTATAATATTCTTCATCTCCGATATCAACTTAAGGTCGAGTTCCGAAGTCGTATCGGACAAATCATCACTACTCGTATCAAGTGCAGCCAACTGCTGTCGCAGTTGGAGACGACTCTCCACAAGATTTTGGATGGTGAGTTGTAGCACTTTAGTATCGAATGGTTTGGTCACATAGGCATCGGCCTTTACAGAGAGACCATTGATAATGCTCTGCTGATCTGACAAAGCCGAGACGAGTACCACAGCAATATGAGAGGTGTCGATATTGCTCTTGATGGATACGCAGAGATCATCGCCACGCATCTCGGGCATCATCACGTCGGAGAGCACAATGAGGGGCTGCACGTAAGGAAGTTTTGACAGGGCCTCCTTACCATTGGTGGCAGTATATACAGCAAAGTCCTTGTCGAAAAGACGTTTCAAATAACTTAACATCTCTGGATTATCCTCCACGATGAGCAGACGGTGGCGGTGTTCATCAGTAGGTTCCATAGCATAATGAGGAGGAAGAACTGCAGATTCTGTTATAATTTCGGAGGCTGCATCCTCTATAAACTCTGTTATCTGAGACTTATAATGAGACTTGCCTAAGGGGAAAGATACGTGAAAGTCCGAGCCGCAATCCACTTGGCTTTTCACTTCGATACGTCCATGCAACTGTTTGACATAGCGTCCGATGGAGAGCAAGCCGATACCACTACCCACAATCTTGGCATTGATAGCATTGGCTCCACGAAAGAACTGCTTGAAGAGCTTACGCTGTTCCTTTTCACTTATGCCTATGCCACAATCTACGACGTGGAACCCCCAATTATGCTCGTTGCGATATAAACGAAGCGTAATGGTGCTATCATTAGGACTATACTTAACTGCGTTGGAAAGGAGATTCTGGATGATGGAATTCAGTTTGCGCGCATCAACCCAGACATCAAAAGGTTCGTCGGGATGTTCAAAACAAAAGCTTTGACGCTTTGCTTGTGCCAAGAGTGAAATTTTGTCAATCTGTGCCTTGAAGTGAGCGATAGCCTCATGCCTATCAACACGTATCACTCCACGTTCGATACTCGACAACTCGTACTGCATCACCTTATCTGTCATCTGTGACAACGTGTTGGTGTTGCGCAGAGCCAGCCCGACAGCCTCTTTCTCTTCGACTCCAAGCGTATCATTACGGCTCAATTCTTCAAGGGGAGCCTTAATGAGGGTCAAAGGAGTACGGATATCATGGGCTGTATTGATAAGGAAATTTACTTTCTCATTCGAAATATTCATCTGGCTTCGCGACTTGAGATACTTTCCCACAACATAGAGAATGATTCCCAACAGAGCAATCTCGAGCAACAACCCTCCAAAGGAGAGGTAAAAGGGAGGTTTCATGGTAATACGAAGTTGGCGTTCGTCAAGCACATCCCCCGACTCATTTGAAGTAGCACGTATGGTCAGCCGATGATGTCCTAAAGGCAATTCTCCAAGTGTGATAAAACGTTCCTCGTTCAGAGGATACCACTTACTACCACGCTTCCCGTCAAACTTCCACAAAACTTGGCAATCTGAGGGATAGATATGATTAATACACTTTACCTTAATTGCAGCATTGCGCTGACTATGATTCAATCTCAAATGAGTCATATTATTGAGTGCATCAGTCAGCGGGGAGTCTTCATCATCAGGGAACGTACGAGTGTTACCTATGTAAAGATCCGACAAGACAAGCTTTCCTTTATATATATGGGGCAACGAAGCACTCAAAGGAATCTCAATAACACCCATATCACTGCCAAACATCAAGGTACGTCGATTTGTTTCGATACCAGATTGAACATTAAAACTTACCCCTTGCAAACCTTGGTCATTACTCCAAGTCGTAATGCGCCCAGTATTCTTATTAAAACGTACAATACCATCATCCGAACTGATGTAGAGTGACTGGTTACCAGTACCGACAAGGCTCTTCATGCAATTGTTGGTCAGTGCACTATTGTCCTTGTTGTAGCAACAGTAGTAGTTGTCCTCTTCGTTATAGACAAGCAAACCGTGATGATGAGTGCCAATATATACCGTGCCATCTGAATCTTGAAAGATTGAGTTCACTCTAAAGCGTTCGATGGGCAACTCGACTCGCCATTTCATGCGCGTACTCTTGTCGAAGACAAACAAGCCGTTCTTCGTTCCAATCCACAGATGATTTCTATCCTTCGGGGTAATACAATTGATGCCGCCAAAGATTTCGGAATAATTTACACGAAGGGTGCCATCATAACTGACATTGAACAATTGGTTTTCACCACCGGCCCATACACTACCATCTGTTTGGTCAAGGCACATTGTTTGAATATACTTTTCAGGAATGATAAGGTCGGGCTTCACGAAATCAACTAACTCCGTTTCTTTATTAATGACATAGATACCCGCTGCATAACCTCCCAACAATATTATACCAGGCCGTACCTCACACATCGTAAGGAAGTCGTGGTTCAGGTTGGGCGAGACATCTTGCATAGAGAGCAACGTGTGCCAACGCCTACGTTGGGTATCATACATGCTCACACCATTATCTGTGGCAAACCAAAAGTCATGGTTGCTATCTTCGAGGATATAGTTTACCCCGTTATTCGTAAGCGTGTTTACATTGAGATTAGAACGTCGTATCCAATTCAGAGCGGGATATTGTTCATTGCGCACGGTCAAGCCCTTAGGAAACGAACACATCCACAGTTGTCCCTCCTGGTCGATACAGATGTCAGCCACATTATCCGTATTCATGCGATAGTCCGTGTTATAATCAGCACTGAGGAAGGGAAAAGGATAGCAATTATCCATATACATTCGATAGACACAAGCAGCATTGGTCGCAAACAACACCTCGTCCTCTTCACCACACGGGATAATCTTGGTTACGCGCACATCGGGCAACAAATCTCTATGGTGTATCACCTCCCGTGTATCTTCCCGATAGGCTACGATGCCTGCATCCTCCGTACCGATAAGCAAAGTCTTGTAGGCCCGGCTATAACAGAAAGTGTTAACATTAATTCCTACATTATGCAGGTATTGTATAGGCATGATGTCAATAGTCTCACCACGTATAATTCCTCTATATACGCCTCCCTTAGTTCCCACATAAAGCGTAGAATCATTGATGGATACTACTGCTGAAAAAGTCACACTATCCTCGTTGCAGCGAAGTGTCAACTCACTACCCTCATCGGTGCGCACATTGTATCGGAAGACTTGTTCACCCACAAACATCCAGATGTTATCATCCTCTCCGATAGGCGAAACAGCGCTACGCATGATATCAGTCCGTCGATAATGTATTTTTGGCGAATAAACCACCTCAAAATTACCGTTACGTTGAACATAGCGTGCTATTTTTCCGCCACTTGTCGCAAGCCACAAATTATCCTTTGCTTGATCATAGATAAATCGGCTCGAAGAATATTCTGTAAATTTCACTCCATCAATGACAAGCGTAAAGCGAGTCATCTCCGTGCCGTCATAGCGGTCGATACCATTGTCCGTAAGGAACCACATGAAGCCTCCGTTCGACTGCTGCACGGCATACACGTTGCG
This sequence comes from Bacteroidaceae bacterium, assembly GCA_045612065.1. Taxonomy (GTDB): domain Bacteria; phylum Bacteroidota; class Bacteroidia; order Bacteroidales; family Bacteroidaceae; genus UBA1189. The sequence goes on along the minus strand of JAZKYH010000075.1, from coordinate 72,360 downwards.
CGAACTCAGGCCATCCTCCAATCCGAGGTACTTGTATATCTGTCCATAGGTCGGCAGGCATAGGCAGGCTACCCAGAGTGCGATAAAGGTTCTCGCAAGATGTCTCGCAGAAGACATTGCGGAATGTTTCACGTCACAGTCTTTGGTCCCTTGCTTTTCCCCTTCGGACCAACGGTCTGAGGGTTCGAGCGGCAAACTTCGTTTCAGCATGGTACGATACATTGAGTGAGACTTCTACTCCATTGTTTCAAAAAGATGGGAGCTGGCGGTTATTTCTTCAACTCCTCCCAATCCGAGGAGTACGAGGGGTTAACGAGCGAGAGTATGCGCACCACCTCCTCCTTCTCCTTGGTGGTACCCTTGCTGTAGATGCCAAGAAGTTCGTCTTTCTTGATTTCGGTAAATAACTGCGGCAGGGCCGACATGGGCTTGTCCTGTCTGGCCTTCTCGAGCAGGGGCAGCGAGGTCGTGATATTGCTTCGTCCGCGCTCGGCATTCTGTGCCATCTCGTCGAGTCCCTTGCGATGGTAGTCATACATCAGTTGGCGGTAAGGTTCCATCGAGCCGTTCATATAGTCGTTCACCAGGGCATGGCGATTCTTGCTGTCGCCGAAAGCCTTCCATCCATCTTCGCCTATCATCTGCGCATTGTTCACCACGTTCTCGGCCTTGTGCAGGATATCGGTACCTCCCTTGAGGGCAAAAGTCTCCATATCAAGCCCGATGATAAGGTAGGCATAGTAGGCCAGCACGGCGGTAAGATTATTGTCAATCATATCGTCCGAGAACTCCAGTTTGTCGTGTTCGATATAGTTGAAGTTCACCGCATTGTCATTGAAGTTAAACACCGTGGTGTTATACGAGGCGTTGTACACCGGGCGGTTTGCCTGCACCATCAGGTTGCACGCAAAGCGTCCGTCATCGCTATATTCGTTTACGATGAGGTTGAAACTGCACACGATTCTTTCCCTCGCGGCATACTGTGCATTGGTCCACTTTCTCGTGTTGAGGAACTCAGTCATCGCATCTTGCAGCGTGGTGAATACCGAGGTGTTGGTGCCCTGTATCTTCTGGTGGTTCACCACCACCTTGGCCTCCAGTTCCTGTGCTGTGGCCACGTGTGCCGTGCACAGCAAAACGGCCAGCGCCACCATGTATCGGGTGATATGCTTTGTCATAGTCTTCGTAGTTTTCAGTCGTTCATCATCAAGCTCATCAGGGGATTCTCCTCGGTGAGCACGCGGTGGGTGAGTTGAACTATGGTGAGCGGTTCGGCTTCAGCCAACAGTCCATCCATGCGCATACATACACCACCACTTATATGGTAACAACCATTGTTATCAGAAAGTTCATCATCTGTGACATTTATTTTCAAATCCAATTCCGGGTGCAACGCGGCATAAGCCTTAAGCATCTCCTCGGCATTGATAATACGCGCCATACCAAAATAGTCGCCCTCGGTTCCTGTGGTGTCGAGCACGTCCACCTCGTCCTTTCCATAGTGGGTCGCAATGGCGGCAATCAGTCCGTCTCGGGCCGCTCCGTCATCGTATACGCACTCTCGCAGCAACACGCCATCGGCCTCAGCACGGCAGATGGCCAACCCCACAAGGAGTCCGTCGCGGCGCACCTCCCACATCGTGTCGCCCGCCATGCGCATATCGTCCACCACGGCACGCAGGTCGCTCAAGGGGTGCTGCACACAGAAGTCACGTTCCTGCATCTTCTGTCGCAGGTAGATAAGATATTCCTCGTTCTGGGGCTGCTCCACCACGCTTGCCATGAGCGAGTCATCCTCCACGGGGGAAGCGGTCACCGTCTGCCATCCGAAGCGGAAGCAAGGGGTGTAGCCAAACTTGGCATAGTAGGCCGCCAGCTCGGCAGTGGCGGGGATGAGGAAGCTCAGCACAGCATTCTCTCCTTGCATGGCTCGGTGGGTTTGAGCAAGCAGCTCGCCCATCAGGCCGCGCTTGCGGTAGTTCTCGTCGGTGCAGGCTCCCGAAATGTACGACGCGGAAAGCATGCGTCCACCATAGCTCAAGGGATAGGGCAACTTCTGTAGGGCCGACACCACGCGCCCGTCGCGCACGATAATTTCGTTGCGCTCCTTGCGGTATTTCTCACGGAAGTAGAGGTCGATGAAGGCACGCGGGTCGGCAAACGAGCGTTCCCACAGGTGGCGTGTCTCGAAGCGTACGCGCATCTCCTCCTCCGTTTCCTTGGGCTGGGCGGTGAGTGTGGCCACCATCTTGTCGAGTATCAGGTCGGGGTAGTAGGAGAGCTTCGCCTTGCGCAGCCCTTCGAGCCCGAGGTCCTCTTCGCGGTTGATGTAGACGATGTCTTCGGGCAGGCGCGACACAAACTCATTGTTTATCATTGCATAGGCACCCTCGTAGGTGGTGTCGGCCTTCTCCACGCACACGTCGAACGCTTCGGCATTGATGCGTGCACCGAAGGTGAAGGCCACCATCCTGCCCTCCACGAAAAGCGTGCCGCCCACGATGTGCAGCTCATCGATGTGCTGCAGGGCATAGGCAATCATCTTCTGCTCGGCCTGCATGGCATTCTGCAGGGACGAGTCGCTCGTGCGACACCACTCCTCGCCCAAGCGTATGCAGTCGGGCACGAGGTCGGGGGTCAGAGGGCGGTATTCGTAGTTGGGGTAGGCGCGCTTGAACTTGCTGATGTGGTTGCGCTTGGGCTGCAACTTCTTGCCTGCGAGCGTCACCAACTTCTCACGCAGATAGAGGTAGTCCGACTTGTCGCGGTTGATGGTATAGGTGAAGGCTCCGGGCATCGACTCATCCATCAGCGCCTGGGCACAGGGGCACACGCAGGCCACCCTGAGCGTGTCGCCCAAGCTGCGTGCATCGGCCATCAAGAGTTCAAGTACGAGGCGCAGGTCGCCCTTGCCGATGGGTTTCATGTAGGTCACATGTCCGTCGAGCACGAAGCGCAGCACGAGAAAGCCCTCCACCACGGCCCACTCCGTATGGTAGAGGAACTGCCAGCTGCAGAGGTTGGCCACGTTCATGTCGCAGTTCATGCACTTACCCTCCATCGTGAAGGAGCGCAAGAGGTCGGCATCGGCCGCCGTCACAGGGCGAAAGGGGATATTCATCGTCAATCGTTCTAAATTAAACGTTCAAAGGTACTATTTCCTCTTGGATTATCCCAACATTTAACAAAAAAAGAAAGAGGACTCAATATTCACGGCTGCATGCCATCATCAAGATATTCTTGCACGATAGCGAGGATTTCACGGCCAAACATTTCCAATGATTTCTTTCCGAACCCCGGCATACGAAGCAGCTCTCGCCCACTGATGGGAAGTTCGTTAGTGATGCCAATGAGAGCCTTTTGGGTAAGCACCCCATAGACAGGACGTCCCAATTCCTCGGCACGTTCGTTGCGCCATGCACGAAGGCGATGGAAAAGACGCGGATGCCGAATATCGGAGTTACGGTCCACCTCAATCTTCTCCTGCGCTTTACTATTCTTCTTACGCTTGGCAGGCTGCTCGGCATTGAGCAGGCCTACAGCCTTGTCTTTCAGATAGGCTGATACACTGAATCCGTCAGCAATGACACGAGTAAGCAGATAATGCTTTTGGGCGAATGACTGTTGTAGGTTATAGGTAGCTTCAGTGAGGCGTTCCTTGACATCCTTATTGTCACTATCAAGAGCAGCACGCTCGATGAGAGGACGGAGAAGTTCATCAAGTTTATCCTTGAAATAGCCGGCAGCCTTACCTATACGCTCGGCAAGAAGTTCATCGGTGGCATAGTCGGCCGACTCCATTACCAAGGTAGCATATTGGCGATAAAAGGTGGTTGAGACGGTTGTAATCTCCTTCGCCATGCGTTCATCGGCTTGTTTATACTCTTTCAGCAACAGGGGGTATACCTTGTAGAGGTGCTCGTCGATGAGGCGTAACATACGGTGAAAGTCCGCTTCAAGCATCTTGAAGTTGAACAGTTCGGTTAGCATCGCGAGGTAATAGTCTCGCTCCAAAGTCAACAGATGCCCTGCCGTGTGCTGTGCCTGCTCCAGCTCTACATTCATGTAGTCGGTCACCAAGGTATCGGTCCTTACCGACGAGGGCAACAGAGGAGCGGTAAGCACCAAACCCTCCAAGGAGCGACAACGACTGAGAGCCACATACACCTGCCCTGCCGCAAAAGCTGCATTGACATCAAGCACAGCGCGGTCGAACGTGAGTCCCTGACTCTTGTGCACGGTGATGGCCCACGCCAAACGCAGGGGATATTGGCGAAACTCGCCTTCAATCTCTTCGCGTATCTCCTTGGTCTCCTTGTCGATGACATAGCGGGCATTGGTCCACACGTCGGGTTCCACCTCAATCTCCTCTCCATCATCGATGCCACGTACCCGGATGTGCTCGGCATCGATGGCACTGATGACACCCAGTTTCCCATTGTAATAGCGCGAGCCCTGCGAGTCGTTCTTGAGGAACATCACCTGACACCCCTTCTTGAGTATGAGCTTCTCCTCGGCTGGGTATGACGACTCGGGGAAGGTACCCGTAACCTCGGCTTTATAAGAGAAGCGCACGCTCTTGAGCGCATCCATACGCTCCTCATTATAGCGGTTAGCTGTAGCGTTGTGGGTGGTGAGGCGGATGGTACCGTCGGAGTCAAGTGGAAAGTTGAGAGATGAAAGATCACAATTATCCTCCGGACGGAAACCTTCAGCCATCATCTTTCCACTTTCCACTACCCGACCATTCAGCCGTGCGAGGCTCTCGGCCGTAAGACGGTTCTCACGCACTTCGTTGAGAATATTGATAAAAATTTGGTCGGTTTGGCGGTAAACGTGCGTGAGTTCTATGGTCACGTGCTGTGTCTGTTGCAAGGCATGGCTACCGAAGAAATAGGGCGTGCGGTAATACTCTCGCAAGAGTGTCCACTCGCTATCCTTGACCACAGGAGCCAACTGGCTGAGGTCTCCAATCATGAGCAGCTGCACACCACCAAAGGGGCGGTGACGGTCTTTGTGAAGGCGCAACACGGCATCAATCTGGTCGAGGAGGTCGGCACGCACCATGGATATCTCATCAATGACGAGAAGGTCGAGCGTACGGATGATATTCTTCTTCTCCTTGCTGAAACGGTATTTCTCATCCTTCGTATTGAACGAGCCACCAGGGATATAAGGCGCCAAGGGGAACTGAAAGAACGAGTGTATGGTGACACCGCCAGCGTTGATTGCCGCCACACCCGTAGGCGCTACCACCACCATACGCTTGGGCGAACGCTCCTTAAGACGACGCAAGAAGGTAGTCTTACCCGTGCCCGCCTTACCCGTGAGGAATACGTTTACTCCCGTGCGCTCCACAAACTTCCACGCGAGGTCCAACTGCTCATTACTTTTTTCCCTGCTCATACGTTCAAGTACTCATCTCTTTGTCCAAACAAAGATAATGGATAGGGCGGAAAGTTCCAAAGAATGGAAGCGAAAGTTTTGGCCTCCACATCGCAGAGGCCAAAAACAAAGCGGCCCCATAGGAGCCGCCTCGCATTCGTTATCGCAGTTGTTAGAAGATTACTTTTTTGCCACCCACGATGTACACACCCTTGAGCCCTTCAGTATCGGCAACACGACGACCGGTGAGGTCGTAGATAACCATTGTCTGCCCGCCGTCGACTGTTGTCTGTTCTATTTCTGTCGTGCCGCCAAAGTCGAAGCGCAGGCGATTGCTGAGCTGGCCACCCTCGTCCTCGGTGTTCGTCTCATCATCAAAAATACCGAGGTCATCCGACTCAAGTCGCAGGTAAGCCTTATTAGCATTGTTGAGGAACCGCCCATCGGTGAGTTTGGGGCGATACATGCCTACCATACCTTCTTTCTGCGACAACACATAGTAACGGTATCCCGACTCTGCGGTGATGTAGGTGGCTTCAGCCGTACCACTCAGCAGATTACCCTCCACATTGGCTGGAGTATCCGTTGATTCAATAAAGGTATACGTTCCCGCCTTAGCTCTTACGATAACACCTGTATTCGCAGGGAGCACACCTGTCACTCGAGTCATCTTCAATCTATCATCTTCTACGCTTGTGGCGATGTATACCTCAGCATTCTTAGGAATCTCTACGGCATAGTCAAGGTACATGGTTGCATAGCCTGCAGAAGATACGGTAAGAGTGAATTCTTTAGTAATAGGTTGGATATTGGTAAACTCATTCCAAAATGGCGCAGATTGGTAAGCTGCTACAGAAGAAGCAGGCACGCATACGGGGATGGATTTGTCTACTCCCTCAAAAGTTTTGGATTTAATAGTAGGCGGAACTATAGCTTCACACGTTATGGAAGCGAGGTTTTTGCACCCCCAAAAGACATGGTTCTCTATGTACATAATACTCGTTGGAAGATTGATAGACCGAAGATTGGAATTCCTAAAGTATGTTGATGCGAGTCTCATAGTACCTTCCTTTATATCTATGTGAGTATTTTCTGGCATCTTCCCCTTGTAACCATAGGCGACTTTACCAATATAAATTACGCCCTCTGGCAGATTTTTATACCATATCGTTCCATTATCATTATCAAAATTATCAATAAACCACCAACTGACATCAATAACACTTTCAGGAAAAACAATAGAGACAAGGTTTTTACAGTATGCGAATGCTTGAAAACCTATAGTGGTGACACCTTCAGGAATCTTAATGGACTCGAATCCACAACTTTCAAAAGCCGCTATAGCAATAGAATTAACAGACTTTGGTATTATGGTTGAAGTGCAACCACGAATCAAAGTATTGCTATTTGTCCTCACAATAGCATTGCATTCATCACGTGAATCATATACAGGATTGTCCACCACTACTTCAATAGATGTAAGGCCACTACAACGAATAAAAGAATTGATTCCAATATATTTCACATTCTTAGGAATAATGATAGATTCAAGACTGCTACAATCCGAAAAAGCCATGCTGCCAACCCTGACAACAGTTTCTGGTATGGTGAGTGCTGTAAGGTTGCTACAGTTATCAAAGGCTCCAATACCAATTGAAACTATCCCCTCAGGAATAGTAATTGAGGTAAGATTATTACAGCCTAAGAAAGCATAGCCACTAATACTTATTGTACCATCCTTCACTTCGATGTGCGTATCTTCTGGCATCGCACCCTTATATTTGTAAAGAATATTGTTGATATATATGAGTCCATCAGGTTGGTTTTCGTACCATGCTGTACCTTGAAAAGCATTAGCTCCAATATCTGTAACACTTTTAGGAATGGTTATAGAAGTAAGATTGGTACAATTCTCAAAGGCTCCTCCCGTTATAGCTACCGTCCCTTCTCTTACCACAATATGAGCGTTTTCGGGCATTTCTCCCTTATATCCGTAAAGAACGTTGCCAAGATATACTAATCCATTAGGTTGGCTATCATACCATGCTGTTCCCTGTAAAGCTCCATCACCGATGAATTTAAGATTTTGAGAGACAGTAATAGAGGAAAGACTACTACAACCTGCGAAAGTCCAACGAGCAATAGCCTCTACGCCATTAGGGATGGTTATGGATGACAAACTGCTACACTCCTCAAAAGCAAACGATGCTATACTTTTCACACTTTCAGGAATAGTTACAGAAGTTAGATTGTCACAATACATAAATGCGTATAGTCCTATTGAAGTGACTGTAGGTTCTATATATATGGTTTTAATGAATTTTTCTAAGCCACCCCAAGGTCTATCTTCATTACCTTGACAATAATAATCAAACATTTCACCTACGCCGCTTATTCTCAACAAACCTTCATCACTAAGTTCCCATGTAAGATTTGCTCCACATGTACCCGAAGCAATAATTTTGGCATTCATTGAGATGCTACATAGCAGCAATAACGCCATTAGCAGAAGTTTTTTCATTTGTCGCATGATTGGTAGATTTATAAGTTAATAATTAGTTCTTCTCAACTATTAGCTATAAGTCCTCCAAAGTCAGCGGTTATGTGTTTGGTTACAGATACAAGAAAAGCGTAAGGACTTGTCACGCTCATCATATCACTGGTATCGGCAAACACCATCAAGGAAATGAACAGAAGAACAAATACCTCACGCTGTTTGTATACCTTAGCTAAGTACAGCGTGAGGCTGTACGCGTACATATACAAAACAGAATGAGCGTATCTACCTCTTCATCCCTCCTTTTGAAATTTTGCCGATTTCGTGATAGTAGGATAAAGCAAGAAACGCATTCTTGACCGAGGATTTCTCCCCTCGGATGTTGCAAAAGTAGTATTTTATTTTGAAACAAACACACTTATGGATAGAAAAGAAGTAAAACCTATAAACTTTGGGGACTATGGAACTTTTGCGAAATGAACAAAGACGCGCCTCAAAGACCTCATGGCACCACACCTAATTATGGCACCTGCGACAAGAAAGGGAGGCACCTACGGCAAGAGGATGAGGCAGGTGCGGCAGAAAGCGGAGGAAGGTGCGATAAAACATTAACATAAGGAAGACTGTCCTAAGAAAAGCAAACAAGCTTTCCCTATATTCGCTCGTTGAAATTTGTTCAAGTAAAACTTAACTTTGTTGAATCTCTGCCTCGCTCAGCATAGAGCAAACAAGTTTTCTCTACATTCGCTCGTTGAGATTTGGCATTTCGCTCGCTTATTCGTACCTTTGCGATGATAAACATACTATTACAATAATGAAAAGAACATTAATGTCAATAGCCCTTTGCCTCAGCATCGTGATGGCATGGGCACAAGTAGAGACCCGCTACGATAAGGGTAACGTACCCGTAGTAAATGGACGTGTAACATTTCAGGAGACCGTTTCCACCCATTGGAACTTGGAGACTGACTATGACCGCGTTTACGAATGGGCTCAGCAACGATTCAACAAGCCTAACGTCATCGTCTCAAAGTTCACCTCTGAGGATGGCACCAACCACACCATCAGTCTGACTGCAGAGGAGTATTTGGTTTTCACCAATCGTTTCTTTGTGCTTGACCGCACACGCATCAACTACTGGGTAGAGATATTGTGCACCGAGCACGGAGCTACCATCAAACTGACCCGCATTAACTACTGGTACGAAGAGGAACGCGAGGGAGGCCTCAGATTCAGCGCCGAGGAGTTCATCACCGACGAGCAAGCATTCAACAAGAAGGGCGACAGACTGCTCAAAGAGCAGGGTAAGTTCCGCAAGGGCACCATCGACTTCTTCGATGGTTTGGTGGCAGAGCTGAATGGTGTGTTGGATAAAAAACAGCAAGAACTATGAACCGCAACCAATTACGCCACCTCCTCAACAACCTCTTCCTTATAGGATGCCTTGTTGCTTTGATTCTCTACATCTCCACCCCAGATCGCACAGCATTCCTTGCTGTATGCTTCGTATCGATGGCAATCAAGGTGGCTGAGTGGATTATACGATTCTTCCGATAACCCAAGGGAACAAGGGAAAAGAATACCCTATGCGCAAGCTATTCGCAAGCATCATCATCGCACTAAGCTTCTGCACCAACCTCAACGCCCAGTTGGATCAGAGCAATTTAGGCGGCAGCATCACCACCCTCGACCAACAAGGTTTGGGAGGAGAACGCGGTGCGAGCCGAGACAGCACTGTGGTAGACCGAGGTGTGCCACGCGATGTAAAGATGTTTCGCGTCGACCCCACCTTGGGCAATATCATCCCCGTTGATACAGACACGGCAGTTTATAACTTCCAGAACCTGCATTTCACCGACGGGATGAATGGCGAGTACAACCACCTGGGTAATATGGGTTCGCCACGCCAGTCGCGCATATTCTTCAACAGAGAGAGCGACGGACAATTCATCTTTACCGATGCACTGGACTTTTTCTTGACCACACCCAAAGAATTCCTCTTCACCAACACCAAGTCACCGTGGTCAAATATCAGCTACTACCGTGCAGGCAACAAACGCAATGGCGAGGAGCGATTCAAGGGACGCTTCGGCGTGAATGCCGGCAAGCGAACGGGATTCGGCCTCAACGTAGACTACCTCTTTGGCCGCGGACTCTATGACCATCAGTCAACAGCCTACTTTGATGGCAGCCTCTACGGATATCACCATGGCGACCGATACAGCATCAATCTTCTCTACAGCTACGACAAACTGCGCCTTGCGGAGAATGGAGGTATCGCCGACGACCGTTACATCACTCAGCCCGAGGCTATGAACGAAGGCAAGAAGACCTATCGTCCCGAGGACATGCCCACCAATTTGGACCGCACATGGAACGAAGACCTGCTGCATTCCGCACTCCTTGCACATGACTTCAGCCTCGGATACTACAAAACGCGTACCGATAGCCTACCCGACACGGTCATCATACACCGTGACTTTATAGCCGTAAGCAAAGTGTTCCACACGATGGAGGCGAGTACCAAGAGCCGCCGCTTCATCGATTATGCCAACACAAGAAACTACTACGCCAACAACTATCTTCCCTACGACTCTATTGACGCAACGCGCTACTTACACCTGCGCAACACCATAGGGCTGAGCCTCATCGAAGGTTTCAACCGCTGGATACCCTTCGGAGCAGCGGCATACGCGACCTACGAGTACCGGCAGTTCGACTTACCCGACAGTATCGGAGGTGTAGGACGAGACCATACACATACGTACAAGGAGAACAACATCCTTATCGGTGGTAACATCAAGCGTAGCATGGGCAAGGCTTTCCTCTTTGACGCAACGGCCGAGACCGTCTTGGCAGGTACAGATTTGGGGGCATTCCGTATCGAAGGTAACGCAGACTTCAAATTCCGCATAGGCAAGGACAGCATACGTCTCAGAGCCGAGGGATACATGAAAAACACAAACCCTTCGTTCTACTACCGTCATTACCACTCACAGCACTATTGGTGGGACAACGACCTCAATAAAGAGTTCCGTACCCGACTAGGAGGTAGCATTGCCATTGACCGTTGGCGTACCCGACTCTATGCTGGCGTGGAGAACATCAAAAACTACACCTACTTGGGCGGAACACCCTACATGGCTCCAGGCAACATATCATCATATACCCCTTTGAGCCTCAGCAGCATCACAGCACGACAATACACCAAGAACCTGCAGGTACTGAGCGCTACGCTATATCAAGATTTCAAGCTTAGTATCATCCACTGGGACAATGAGGCCACAGTACAGTACTCATCAAATCAGGATATACTGCCCTTGCCACTCGTAAACCTCTATAGTAACCTCTACCTCCAGTTCACCTATGCCAAGGAGCTGCGCATGCAAATTGGAGCTGACGTACGATGGTTCACCCGCTACTATGCGCCCGACTATGCCCCCGCCCTGGAGCAATACTTCGTGCAAGAGGGGAATCATCGTGTGGAGTTGGGTGGCTATCCATTCATCAATGCTTATGCAAACTTTCACCTTAAGCAAGTGCGCTTCTATGTCATGTATCATCACGTGACACAGGGAGTAATGAAACAGACCAACTCATTCCTTGTACCCCACTACCCTATCAATCCACGTCTGTTCAAACTTGGATTCTCATGGAATTTCTGGGACTAAAGGATTAGAGACTAATGTTTAACGAAAACACCATTCGGAATTCAAGATTCACAATTCAGAATTAATATGATACGTTGGGGAGTTATCGGATGTGGCGAAGCCACCGAAAAGAAGAGCGGACCTGCCTTCCAGCAGATTCAAGGTTCAAAGATTGAGGCCGTGATGAGCCGCAATGCCGAACGTGCACGTTCCTATGCCGAACGCCATGGCATCAACAAATGGTATACGAATGTAATGGATATCATCGATGACCCCAACGTGAATGCTGTATACATCGCCACGCCACCTTCGTCGCATGCCACATACGCTATCATGGCACTCCGTGCAGGGAAACCCGTATATATAGAAAAACCCATGGCGGCCTCGTACGAAGACTGCATACGCATCAACCGCGCCTGCGAAGAGACTGGAGTACCTTGCTTTGTAGCCTACTACCGCCGCTACCTCCCCTACTTCAAAAAGGTGGAGGAGCTCATCCCGCGTGTAGGAAAGGTTATCAACGTACACATCCGCTTAGCTCAGCCTCCACGCGAGTTCGACGGTTCTACTGGAGATGCCATGCCTTGGCGCGTACAAGCCAACATTGCAGGAGGAGGTTATTTCTACGACCTTGCGCCCCACCAACTTGACCTGCTACAACATTACTTCGGCTACATTATCGAAGCCAAGGGCTACACAGCCAATCGTGGTGGTCTCTACGATGCTGAAGACAGCATCAGTGCTACCTTCCGCTTTGACAATGGTCTCGTAGGCAGTGGCTCATGGTGTTTCGTAGCCCACGAAAGTGCACGCGAAGACCGTATAGAGATTATCGGAGATCAGGGCATGCTGTGCTTCTCTGTCTTCACCTACGAGCCAATCGAGCTGAACGATCAGACGGGTCATCATAAGTTTTCAGTCCCCAACCCCCAGCACGTGCAACAACCACTCATAGAAAATATCGTTCAGCACCTACGAAAAGAGGGTATATGCACTTGCAATGGACTTAGCGCCACACCTACCAATTGGGCTATGGACCGCATCTTGGGCAAGATTTAATCCCCCCGTCATTCACTATGGACAAAAACATAGGGGCTCTCCTTTCGGAAAGCCCCTATGTTATAACCCTTAAATAGGTCTTACAAAAGGAATCTATTACTCTGCTGTCTCATTAGCTGCGGGAGCTTCGAAATCAGGGAAAGTCTCAGGGTTTACAGCATTGTCGTTAACTGCATTCTCTATCAACAAGCTATCATGGCCAGCCTCACCACGACGAGGCAAGGTCCAAGCTGCAGCAACACTGAGCAATGCAATCACAATAGCGAGTGTCCAAGTAGCCTTCTCAAGGAAGTCTGTAGTCTTGCGCACACCCATGATCTGGTTTGAAGAAGCGAATGATGAAGCCAAACCACCACCCTTAGAATTCTGAATCAATACGATACCACACATCAGCACCGAAACGAAGACAATAAGTCCAATGACAATTAAATACATGTTCTATTTTAAGTTGTTGTTAATAATCAATTTTTCCAAAAATCTGATTTGGTCTGCAAAGTAAGCATTTTTTTCGGGGAATTGCAAATATAAACTCCGAATTATTTCAAGAGCACGAGAATATTTGCGTTGTTTGATATAAATCTTGGCCAAAGTCTCGGTAAAATAACTCTCATCAAGCGGTTCTTCGCTATTCCGCAAAACATCCCCCGTAATCGTCTCAGCCGAAGGAGTGTTTGATGTTCCGGGAACTTCGAGAGGAATATCAGGAGACACAGCCACTTCGGTTTCTTCCTTTCGCTCCGATATCAATTCAATAGCCCGCAACACACTATCAACACCAGCTGCAACTTCTGAAGTAACAGGCTCTATTGGAGCAGCATCACCCGACAAGAACATTGTGGCATAATCCCCTACAGACTCTACGGCAACAAGCGCATCGTCCATATGCTCTTCAGGAAGCGTACCGAGGAAAGCATCAATAAGACTCATTGTACGATCTACCGTAGGCTCCTCAGCAACCTCTGGCTCATCGGCCACTACCTTATCGGTATAACCCTCAATAAGTCGACATAAAGCACGACGGTCACTAACATAAAAAACCGAACGGCGTAATTCCGCTCCGAAGTCGGGATCGTGAAGTAGATACAAGTTACGCAACATCAGTATTCTTGCAGCCTGAAAGTAGGGATAGCGAGCTACAACACTACGCAATTCGTATAGTGTCTCACGACTAAGCAATTCAGGATGACTAATGAGCGTACCTAAAACCATGTATCTGAACCTTACCAGTTTGCTACGGTAGCATTAAAGATTTGTTCCACTATCTCATCAATAATCTGTGTCACCAATTCCTCCTGTACATCATTGAGTTGCTGCGATGCATCAAATTCTCGGCTGGCCGAGAACTGGCGTTCAAAGTCTTCGCTAGGATTCTTGGCATTCTCAAAACTTACCTTTACAGTCATCTTGAGTTGCATCATCGAAGAGTATCCGTCAGACGAAATAGACTTATTCACTTGATCATACGCAGTAATCTCTCCCGAAAGCGAAAGGTCACCACCTCGACTCACCAACTGCAGCTTGGTTTGAGTCGCATATTTGTCGCTCAAGGCATTATTGAACATGCTCTCCATAGGTCCCCACTGATACACAGCTCGATTAGGGAAGTTACTAATGGCAATGCTCTTAATAATATCATAGTTAATCGATGCCCCATTGAACTTATACGAAATGGCACAACCTGCCAACATTAACGTCAGTAACAAAGGCAGTCCCTTACCCAGTATCCGTCTCATCGTATTATAAATCCTCCAGATTATACTTATCAATCTTACGATAGAGCGTGCGCTCTGAAAAGCCCAAATCTGCAGCTGCAGCTTTACGGCGACCACGATGCCGTATCAGAGCTTTGCGTATCAGTTCTTTCTCTGCATCTTCTACAGAGAGCGGTTCCTCTAAAACTTCGGTATCTTGGTATTCCTCCACCTCATCAATATGCTTTGACGAATGAACAGAGATACCCGTATTGTTTGAGACTGACGCACCTCCCAACAAAGACACTCCATCGTGTGGGACATACACTGGAGCAGCCTGTCGTGCCATAGCCACCTCACTTCCCATCAACGCAGCCACTTGACGCTTCAGTTCAGTCATATCCTGACGCATTTCAAAAAGTACCTGATACAATATATCACGCTCACTCTCGAAAGTCTTCCCCTGCGATGATTTGTTTGTACTAAGCATGGGAAGATTGCTCTTCACCTCAGGGAGAAACTCTCGCAATACTTCCTCAGTAATCTCACGCTGAGCTGCGAGCAATGTAATCTGCTCGGTCACATTCTTCAACTGGCGTATATTACCAGGCCAAGGATAAGCTGACAACAGTCGCTTTGCATTCTCTGTCAGCTGTATCGGATGAACCGTATAGCGTTCTGACACATCAGAAGCAAACTTACGGAACAGAAGTACCACATCACCCGAGCGTTCACGCAACGCGGGTACTTTAATGGGGATGGTATTGAGTCGATAATATAGGTCCTCACGAAAATCGCCACGAGCGACAGCCTCTGTGAGATTTACATTTGTAGCTGCCACAATACGTACATTAGTCTTTTCCACACGAGAAGAGCCCACCTTTATATATTCGCCCGACTCCAACACACGCAGTAAGCGAGCCTGCGTAGAGAGCGGCAGTTCACCGATCTCGTCCAAGAAAATAGTACCATTATTGGCCTCCGCAAAGTACCCGTTACGTTCCTCAATCGCTCCAGTAAAAGCGCCCTTGACATGTCCGAAAAGTTCCGAATCAATGGTACCCTCAGGGATAGCGCCACAATTGACCGCGATATATTTATTGTGCTTACGTGCGCTATTCTGATGGATAATCTGCGGAAAGAACTCCTTACCGACACCACTCTCTCCAGTAACCAGCACCGACAAGTCTGTGGGTGCCACCTGCATAGAGATGTCGATAGCACGATTGAGTTCCTCAGCATTACCAACGATGCCAAAGCGCAATTTAATCCTCTGTATTTCCTTACTGTCCATTCACAAATGCCATCTGTGTCGGTACAAAGGTAGCAATTATTCACCGTTCCGCAAAACGAAACTAAGGACTTTTTGTTTCTCTTCCCAGTAACCTCAGCAGCGAGGAATATGTATAACTACAGACGGAATAGAAACAACCATCCCCCACCCTCTCCGTAAAACAATTGTACGAAAAGAGGTGGGGGAATGATTTCAGATTACATCACTTTATCATTCTACTGCCTGCCTATACGTTTTATCACAGATCCGTCATTCCAGAGGTTACCCCACTCTCCACGGCGAGCAATCGCATCGGGCTCGCTGGGTGTGGGATTAAAACCTGTAGTAACAGAATCGGCCATCATGGGAGTATTAGAATCCATCTCGATAACCTCACATTCGGGTTTGATATATTCTTTCTTCATCATGCCGAGAACATTATTTCAGTATCACCTTCTTGCCATTCACAATATAAACACCCATCGTAGGATTATCTACACGACGTCCCTGAAGATCGTAGATAGCTTGTGAATTATCGATTGTGATCTGTGAATCATCTATACCAGTAGTCTCTTCATCCTCATCATCGCCAACAAAGCGCATACGGATGCTACGGGCATTGGCCACATTGTTGCTATTACCATTACGAGAGTCTATCTTCAGATAGAAACGGAATGCACCGAGCGATGTACCTTCCTTCACCGGACTCCATGAGCCACCACTCAAGGCATAGTAACCACCATCTTGAGGCAGCAAGTCTGATGACATGCGGCTATAGGTACCAGTAAAAGTATAAGTATCGAATACAGATGAGCAGTCGACGGAGTTCTCCTCCGTAGCATATAGCGTAGTATTGGTTACTACAATATTCTTCACGCCAGCCACCTTGGCACGTATCAAGTAAGGATAGTTAGCTTCCAGCGTACCGTTCTTCACTTTGAAGCACTCGATGAGCGTCTCGTCTTTCACGCCATCATCGTCGTGGTCGTACTGACGAGCGTCGTAAATATAGGCCACCTCATAGTCAGCAAGAAACTCCTCGGTCACAGGAATCTCGAAAGGCACATACAACGCTTGCCAGTTGGTATTCTTGAAGTTGCGGGTATAGGTAATGCTTGTGCATCCTTCATCTTCGTTTTGCACGAAACTTGCATCACTATCAGAAAGAATAACATCTCTTGTAGCAGGGAAAGTCAGATTATATACCATAGCAAGGTCGCTACCATTGCTTTGACTGCCATCTTTGGTATATTTCAGCACAAGTGTATTGGTTCCTAATGACGTAAACGTATACTGATAGGTTCCAGAAGCCTCACCGCTCTTTCTGAGCACTTCTTCTCCATTCAATGTCGCAATAAAGTAATCATAATTACTCTCACTACTTACTTTCCAATCAAAGGAGAGCACACCACCAGGTATAGTCGCAAACGTATAGGTCTCAGACGAAACACTATTATTCTCATGGTTATCAGAAAACCAATCAGCAGAGACAAGACGCATATTATATACCTTAGCACAATCACTACCTCTATCTTCACTACCATCCTTGGAATACCTCACCACTAAAGTGCAAGTACCTGATGCTACAAAAACCTTCTCGAAGGTACCAGATTGCTCACCGCTCTCGTTCAAGACTTCAGTTCCGTCCAATGCAACAACAAGTTTATCATAATTACCTTCACTACTTACCATCCAATCGAAAGTAAGTATATCGCCTGCACCGACCTCTAAGATGTAGGTCTTAGACGATACGCTACCTGCCTGTCCTTGATTGCTCGAAGTCCAATCCGAAGTATCGCCAATCTCAATAACGGGCTGAATATTGGTAAAATCACTCCAATACGATGCCGATTGGTAAGCTGAGACAGAAGAGGCAGGCACATAGACGGGGATAGACTTGTCTACACCATCAAAAGCGTAAGACCCCTCTATCGTAGGAGGAATTACCGCATTGCTAGTTATAGAAGTAAGACTACTACAACCTTGAAATGCATTATTACCGATGTTTTCTACACCTTCACCAAGAACAACAGACTCAAGCCCTGTGTAATCGAAAGCATAAGCACCGATAGCCGTCACACTATTTGGGATGATTATAGATGTAAGACTTCCACAACGAGACATAGCTGCCAATTCTATCCTAAGAAGATTATTTGGAAGATTCAAAGATTCAAGAGAACTACAGTACCGGAAAGCATAATCACCTAATATAGTTACGCCTTCGGGAATAGTAACGGAAATAAGATTACTATTACCTTCAAACACTTTATTACCGATGGACGTTACACGGCATATTTCTCCATCTATAACAACTGTTTCAGGAATCACAACCTCGGTTAAAGACACATCCGCAAACGTGAGTTCAGCCTCACCAGCACCAATCTTTGTATAGCTCAAAAGTGTGGTCTCTTTGTCAAGAGCCTCCGATGGGTCAAATTCTCCCACAGGAACAATCGAACAAGAGTTTCCACCATCAAGAGTTTTCCAACTATTGACTAGCATCTCTCGACTACCGCCAACATTGATATAGTGCGTATCATCAAAATAGAGAACAAAAGTATTATCATAAGCGCCAACTCCGAAATAGATAGGACTTACCGGAGTGCTACTTAAAGAACCATTAGCATTAACAAACTTCTTCTCTGCCGCATGATAGAGATAATAAACTCCATCACGATAGATAAAGGCGAACTGCTGGCGAGAATCGCCGCTATCAGCTGTAATACCAAGATCAACATTCGACTTCAGTTCACTACCATCCTCCGCAACAGCCCACGAAGTAAGCCCCTTCGAGTGATGAGGTTGTGACACATAGTAGAGTTTTGTATTGCTCAATTGGTCAGAGGAAGTGATAGGTTCTTCTACAATAGGCGTATCAATTGGTTGTATATTAGCAAACTCACTCCAATACCGTGCCGATTGGTAGGCAGACACAGAAGAAGCTGGAACATAGACAGGAATAGACCTATCTACATTCATGAAGGTTACATTTGTTGCAGTTGGCGGCGTCATAGCTTCACAAGTAATAGAAGTGAGACCAGTACACTCTTCAAACGCATATGTTTCAATTTCCACCACACTCTCAGGTATGACAATGGAGGTAAGGCTAGAACATCCAGAAAAAGAACGATCACCAATCACGGCCACATCTTCAGGAATTACAGTTACAGAACACCCTCTTACCAATTTGTTACTACCTGTTTCAATTACCGCATTACATCCTCCTCGCGAATCATACATCGGATTGTCTTCATCCACAACTAAAGATGTCAATCCTATACAACTAGACAGAGATTGAAAACCGATATCTGTTACATTCTTAGGAATGAAGATATGCGTAAGGCTACTACATAAATCAAACGCATAATTACCAATTCTAGTCAAACTCTCAGGTAAGATTATTGAAGTAAGGTTGCTGCAAGACTCGAATGCACTATTTCCAATCGTAGTCACACCGTTTCCTATAACAACACTTGTTATTAGACCCTTATAATCAGCCCAAGGCACAGAGGTAACAAAGACACCAGGAGTACCAGTGGTATAGTCAGTCATCGGCCCCGAACCTTCAATAATTAGCTCATACTCTTCGGTCAGTTTCCAAGTAAGATTATCTCCACAGGTTCCTGAGGCGATAATTATGGGCTGCACATTAAAGAGTCCCCATAATCCAGTAGTTCTATATTCGTCTACAGAGGCCGCGGGAACATACAATGTGATATCCGGCAACCATTCAGCTTCAGCACCAAATGAAGCCGATCCTTCATCATTAATATATATAAAAGTACCCAATGTATACGTTGGTGGAGTTATAGCTCTACTGGTAGCACTACTCCAATCGTTAAAATTACAATAAGCAGACCATAAGATAAATTCTACTTCTTCAGGAATTATAGTACTAGAAGAAGCAGCCAAAATCACGTTGTTATGATCTCCATTAGTTCTTGCTATAAGTGCGTTACATCCACCATCATAATAGTAAGGGTTATTCTCCGATACCGTGATTGATTTTAGATTTCTACAACACGCAAAAGGATTCTGATTATATGATCCTGTATTAATAGACACAACACTTTCAGGAATATGCAGTGTGGTCAGATTGTCACGACCAATGAAAGCAGAATGTCCTATTTCTGTTATATATGAAGGTATTATACCATCTTTACACCCATACAACAACTTACGCGAACTAATCTCAATGACAAAATTAGACTCACCCCCATCACTATACACTGTATTGTAGTCATCAATCTCTATTCTTGCCAGTTTATAGCAAAACCTAAATACATCACTTTCACTAATTGTTCTTACCGTAGAGGGAATACTAACATATAACAATGAGGAACATCCATAAAAAGCCGAAGATTCTATAGACACCACTCCTTCAGAAATAATGGCTGAGACGAGATTGTGGCAACCCTCGAAAGCTCCACTTTCAATACTCGCCACCCCTCGGGGGATATTGACAGTTGTAAGACTGCGACAACCAGAAAATGCACTACTACCAATCTCAGTCATGCTTTCAGGAAAGGAGATAGAAGCAAGACTATTACAACCAGAAAATGCACTATCCCCAATCTTAGTCATGCTCTCGGGGAGGGCAACAGAAGTAAGGCTGCTGCAATCATAGAATGCATCGTCACCTATCGAAGTTACACCCTCAAAGACGATTATCATATTAAGCATATCTTTATATTCAGACCAAGGAGCAACACCATTTTCACTATATTCGTCGTATCCGTAGTCATACATCTCTCCCGTACCTTGAATCACCAATTCACCATTATCATCCAATGCATAGAAAAGGTCATCACCGCAAGTTCCCGATATTACAGTCGCAGCGCTTGCATTAATGTAGCCCAATAGCACCGCTACCGTAGCCAACCAATGTTTCATGTGTTGTATTAACATAAACTTATATTTTAAATGATTAATATTTCACTTTATTCAGTTGCCTATAAGCTCTCCAAATTCGGCAATGGTTTAAACCTCTATAAGAAAAGCGTGAGAACCTGTACCTGTCACTCGTCTCACACTCTAAAGGCTCTCGCATTGCCCAGTTAATCGAAACGAGCAACGCAGACCCCACGCCGATATGTATATGTACGACCAATATGCCACACCTAAAACCATTCTTGAAATGGCATTGATACAGCATACAGATACGCTACAAACATATCTCCGTGACATCTACTGTTGCTTTGTTTTTGATTAACTGTCAAGAATTTGCGAGATTCTCAATTGTCAAAACCAAAGCGTCAAGTAAACGCCTTTCCACAATGTCATCCCCACCCGACCCTCCTTAATCCGCACAAATGAATTAAGGCATCGGCGTGAAGATGACACAAAGGTAGGAATTATTTGTGATAAGTCACGGATTGTTCGTAAAAATTAGTGTTTACAGCAACAATTCAGTTCAAAGATTAATGATTAACGTTGAACGAGGATTTTTTGACTTAACATAAATTGCCGTAAACTACCCACAAATTGCCATGAATGTGCATATTTCCACATAAAAGCAATGTTCCGAAATCAGCTGACCAGCTGACCTTGACAACATAAAATGCTTATAATAAGAAAATAATAGCGGCCAACCCCAGCTGACTGATGCTGACCGTGCTGACAAGGGATAAAAACATTGTGGCCAGCGATCGGTCAACTAAGGTCAGCATAGCTGACCGCGTTAACCATTTGATATAATGCGTATTGCACGATAGAAGGTCAGCAGGTCAACCGAATGGGGAAGACTTGTCTATAAAGTATTCCCGAACCATCGACAAGGATTTATTGCCTTGACGACAGGCAACGGAGCAACGACAAAAAACAGGAAAAGGCAATAATATAAATGTTGTCCAAAACGTCTCGTGTCATTCAGAGCGAAGCGAAGAATCTCACAGAGTGCTCTGGTGAAAAGGGACTCCTCGGGGAAACTAAAGTTTCCTTCGTCGCAACCGACGCTCATCCCGCGTCGGCCCTGCACGAGATCCCTCGGCGCTTCGCTTTGTCGGGATGACAACCGACGCCAAACCGAGAGCAAAGATAAGCTTGCTTAATCTCTGCTGAGGTGCGAAGGAGGGAAACTAAGAGTTAACATCACTGAGAATGTAATGTTGGGCAACTGCTATATTATCTCCAAAAAAATCAAAGCTATCTGATAGATTTAACGGAGCTGTCTGGCAAAATTATCAAAGCTGTTTGATAAAATCATCAGAGCCGTCCGTTTCGGGAAAAGGTCTTGGGGATGTGATTCTTGTGAACTTGACCTGTCGAGCGGCAAACGGGGCTCGAACCCGCGACCCTCAGCTTGGGAAGCTGATGCTCTACCAACTGAGCTACTGCCGCATAACCTTACAGGGCGCGAAGTTAGCCATATTTTTGGAATCAAGCAAACCGCAGGCACGTTTTTTCCTCACGAGCCTCACACTTTCATCCACATCAAGACTTCAGACCGAGTTTTTCTCTCAAGAAACATCCCGTATGGGAAGCTTCGCATTGAGCAACCTCTTCGGGGGAGCCACACGCTACAAGATAGCCGCCTCGGTCTCCTCCTTCAGGGCCGATGTCGATGATATAGTCGGCACACTTGATGACCTCCATGTTATGTTCAATAATAACAATAGTATGGCCACGAGCGATTAGCGCATTAAACGACTCCAGCAAACGTTTGATGTCGTGGAAATGAAGTCCCGTTGTGGGCTCATCGAAGATAAACATCGTTGGTTCTGCCTTCTCTTGGCTAAGGTAGTAGGCGAGCTTCACACGCTGGTTCTCACCACCCGAGAGTGTAGAAGAGCTCTGTCCCAACTTCACATAACCGAGCCCCACATCCTGCAGAGGCTTGAGGCGACGAACAACCTTGGCCGCCCCATGCTCGGAAAAGAATTCCATAGCCTGATTTACGGTCATCTCCAACACGTCATGTATGTTCTTCTCGTGATAGGTAACAAGCAAAGTATCGGACTTGAAGCGCTTGCCATGACAAGCTTCGCACTCGAGCACAAGGTCGGCCATGAACTGCATTTCGACCGTAATGGTTCCTTCGCCCTTACATTCCTCGCATCGGCCACCCTCGCTATTAAACGAGAAGTAGCCTGCCGTATAGCCCAACTGCTTGGCTAAAGGCTGCTCGGCAAAGAGCTTGCGTATCTCGTCGTAGGCTTTAAGGTAGGTGACGGGGTTCGAGCGCGACGATTTGCCTATAGGATTTTGGTCCACAAACTCTACGGCACGGAGCATACGCACATCGCCTTCGAGCCCGAGATGTTCGCCTGGACGCTCTTCACCCTCGCTGTATTCACGTGATAATGCATTGTAGAGGACATCACGCACCAACGAGCTCTTACCCGAACCACTGACACCAGTCACGATAGTCATCACATTGAGGGGAAACTTCACGTCAATACCCTTGAGATTATGGTGACGGGCTCCACACACCTTAATATAATTGTTCCATGGGCGGCGCGTAGCAGGCACATCAATGGTCTCCTCTCCCAAAAGGTAGCGCACGGTATGACTCTCAGTACCCGGTTGCAGATTGCTCATATCACCTTCATAGACAATCTCACCGCCAAGACGTCCTGCATGAGGCCCCACATCGATGATATAATCGGCACGACGGATAATATCCTCATCATGCTCAACCACGACAACGGTATTGCCAGCTTCTTGTAGCTGACGCAACACCCGTACCAGCTTATCAGTATCGCGACTATGCAGACCAATACTCGGTTCGTCAAGAATATAAAGCGAGCCTACAAGCGGACTTCCCAATGAGGTAACCAGGTTGATACGCTGACTCTCACCACCAGAAAGAGTGTTGCTCAAACGATTCAGCGTGAGATATCCCAGCCCGACATCGAGCAGGAACTGCAGACGGCTATTTATCTCCACCATCAGACGCTTGGCCACAGCAGCATCATGCTCGTTGAGCGTGAGTTCGGCAAAGAATCGGTGCAACTCGCTCACGGGCATCTCTACCAGTTCACAAATATTTCGTCCTCCGATGCGCACATATTCAGCCTCCTTCTTCAATCGCGAGCCGTGACAAGTGGGACATATCGTCTTTCCACGATAACGTGCCAACATCACTCGATACTGAATCTTGTATTGGTTCTCCTCAAGCATCTTAAAGAAGGAGTCGATACAAGGTTTCGTCCTCGGTCCATGCCATAGGAAATTCTTCTGTTCCTGAGTAAGTTCATAATAGGGCGTAAAGATGGGGAAATTATGCTGGGCTGCAATCTGTATGAACTCGTCACGCCAAGCACTCATCTTCTCACCACGCCAACACACGACACAGCCGTCATACACGCTCAGTGCCGTATTGGGGACCACCAACTGCTCATCAATACCAATAACACGCCCAAAACCTCCACACGTAGGACAAGCCCCCATAGGCGAGTTGAACGAGAAGAGTTGTTCGGTAGGTTCCTCAAAAGTGATTCCATCGACCTCAAACTGCTTACTAAATGTATGCAGAATACCCGCAGGATAGAAACGCAACATACACGTTCCCCCACCCTCATAAAATGCCGTTTCGGTACTATCAACAAGCCGACTGATGGTCTCTTTTGAGTCGTCCGCACTAAGACGGTCAATGACGACAAACAATTCCGCTTTTCGGATTCTAAGTTCTGAATTATCGGCAGTAAGTTTCTCTAACACCTCCTCGATGCGCATAACCTCACCATTTACCTCCACTCTTGCAAAACCTTGCTGCATAGCTATGGTGAGTTGCTCCTCTATAGTACGTCCTTCGCGAACGACGAGCGGTGCAAGCACCGTGAAACGTGTTCCGGGACTGTATGATTGCACACAGGCCAAGACATCCTCGGTATTGTGTTTCTTCACCAACTGTCCCGTAACGGGCGAGTAGGTTTTTCCTACGCGAGCAAAGAGTAGTCGGAGGTATTCGTATATCTCAGTTGAGGTTCCTACTGTAGAGCGAGGATTGCGCGAACTCACTTTCTGTTCAATTGCAACAGCTGGCGGCAAACCTTTGATGAAGTCACACTCCGGCTTCTTCATGCGTCCAAGAAACTGACGCGCATACGAAGACAAGCTCTCCACATAACGGCGCTGCCCTTCTGCATAGAGCGTATCAAAGGCCAATGATGACTTTCCCGAGCCCGAGAGTCCAGTCACGACCACCAACTTGTTGCGAGGAATATTGACCTCCACGTTCTTCAAGTTATTGACACGTGCCCCCTTAACGCTAATATATTTATCTTCGCTCATAATAATATTCTCCATCTCTAATTGTACAAAGATAATGCAAGGCGAGAGAAACGCCAAATCTCAACGAGCGAATATAAAGAAGATGCTTGAATTTTCTTTATTGAGCGAGGCAGAGATTCAATAGGAATTAAATTTATTTTGAGCATTTCCGAGCTGCAATCAACGTTGTGAACGACAAGTTTTATAACGGGACAAAAAGTATTTTGCATAAAAAATACCGTTTTTTTGGTCACTATACCAAGAAATCACTACCTTTACGACATTATTGAGAAATGAAACCCTATGCGTATCATTATTGCTGGCGCAGGTGCTGTAGGTACACACCTAGCAAAGATGCTCGCCGATGAGCGGCATGACATCGTATTGATGGACTCAGAAGAAGAGCGACTCGCTAACCTTGAGGCAAATTTTGACCTCATGACTATAGTGGCACGCCCTACATCGATAGGCAGTCTTAAAGATGCAGGAACAGCAGACGCCGATCTCTTTGTTGCCGTTACGCCCGAGGAAAGCATAAACATCACGTCATGTATACTGGCCCACTCTCTCGGAGCCAAAAAGACCGTGGCACGCATCGACAATTACGAGTACCTACAACCTAAGAACAAGGAGTTTTTCAAGAATCTCGGAGTCGACTCGCTCATCTACCCTGAAATGTTGGCAGCTAAGGAGATTGCTGACGGATTACACCTAAGTTGGATACGCCAATGGTGGGAATTCAATGGCGGAGCACTCGTCATGTTGGGCGTTAAGCTAAGAGATAATGCACTCATACTCAACACCCCAATCTTCCAAATAAATAAAGAGCAGCCCTACCACATCGTTACCATCAAACGCTTGGGAGAAACGATAATACCAAGCGGTTCCGATGAACTGAAAGCTGGAGATATCGTTTACTTCATGACCTCAAAACGAGCCCTACCTTATATACGCAAGATTACGGGTAAGGAAGAGCATGAAACCATACACAACGTCATGATCATGGGGGGAAGCCGCATTGCCATGCGTGCCACGCAGCTCGTGAGCGATGACATGAATGTAAAAATCATCGAAAGCGACCTCGCCCGATGCCACTGGCTCACCGACTTGGTGGATGACAGCGTAATGATTATCAATGGCGATGGTCGTGACTACGAACTACTTGGTGAGGAGGGTATCAGTGATGTCGATGCTTTTGTTGCGCTCACCGACAATTCTGAGACCAACATCTTGGCTTGTCTCTCGGCCAAGCGCATGGGTGTGTTCAAGACCATTGCTGAGGTGGAAAATATAGACTATATCGGTATGGCCGAGAGTCTCGACATCGGCGCTGTAATCAATAAGAAGAAGATTGCAGCCAGCTACATCTATCAGTTATTACTCGATGCCGACGTGAAGAACGTTAAGTGCCTCACTTTTGCCAATGCCGACGTAGCTGAATTTGTAGTCAAAGATGGTTCCAAGGTTACCCGTTCGCTCGTTAAGGACCTCACCTTACCCAAGGGAGTCACCATCGGTGGATTGGTGCGAGGCGACGATGGCATACTCGTAACTGGCGATACCCAGATACTCCCCGGCGACCACGTGGTAGTATTCTGTCTTTCATCAATGATCAAGCGAATAGAGAAATTATTTAATTAGTGGGTATACACATTCCACATGCGGTAACCAACAATAGATTCACACCGAAGTACGTAACAAGTACGCAAAGAAAGTCGGCCAAACAATAGCGGCAGAAGGTAGTGTGAGAGAGAAACACTGCATAGAACGGCAATGAATGCGAACAGCCAATGCCTTGCAGAAAATGCCGGAAAGCACTCTTCCGTTGAACAAAGAATCCCACCATAGATAAGAGCAACAAGAAGCACAGCCGCTACTATGGTCAAAGGACCCAAAGACAGTTATTTATCATCCCCCCCCTATGCTAAACGGGGGGGGGGGGCTGATTATTATTCACAATCCTTCGGCAGAGTTTTGTGCAGTAAAGCACATCCTAATACAGCCGAGATGACAGAACCAACAAGTACTCCCAATTTGGTCTGCGCAAGCAATGCAGAGCCATCGGCACCAAGACTTGCATAAGAAAGGTCTGCAATGAACATCGACACAGTGAAACCGATACCACAAACCACACAGATACTGGCAAATGACGCCCACGATGCTCCTGAAGGCAAAGACACAACCTTGAAGCGTATGGCAAGCCAAGAGAAAGAGAACACGCCGAGAAACTTACCTACCACCAAACCTAAAATGACTGCTAAACTAGCACCTGAGAAAAGGCCTCCCAAACTCATACCCGAGAGAGAAATGCCTGCATTAGCAAAGGCAAAAAGAGGAACTACGATGTAGTTAATCATCGTATGAAGACTATCCTCAAGATCTTGCAGAGGACTAATCATTTTATCAGCCGCTGACTCTATGCTCTTAAGTGTATGAATTTGGTCATTGGTAAGCACGATGGTATCATGCAAGTCGTCAACTTCGATAACGGGGAACTTGTTCACGTTGTTTCGTATACGCTCAAGATAATACCCGGTACCATTCTTCAACGTAGCTGGAACGAAGAAAGCCACTATCACTCCTGCAATCGTCGCATGTATACCCGAATTAAGCATCACATACCACAGCACTACACCCACAGAGATATAGAACGCCTTGGAGCGCACCTTGGCAATATTACCCAAGCAAAGCACTCCCACACACAGAGCAGATAGCCCAAGAAAGAGGAAGTTGATGTCAGACGAATAGAACAACGCGATAACAATAATACCTCCCAAATCATCGGCTACAGCCAAAGCTGCCAAAAACATCTTCAGCCCTACGGGGACACGAGACTTGAACACCGAGAGTATGCCAAGTGAGAAAGCGATATCTGTAGCCATAGGAATGGCCATACCACGCTGCATCGCAGAATCGGCAGGACAAACGAGAAAGAATATGAGCACAGGAATAAGCATACCGCCACACGCTCCGATGATGGGAAGCAACGCCTTGTCCATAGAAGAGAGCTCACCGACCTTTATTTCGCGTTTGATTTCTAGTCCTACAGAGAGGAAGAAAATAGCCATGAGAAAGTCATTGATTACTTGTCCCAAAGTAATAGCATGACCTCCATGACTGAAGAAATTGAACTCGCCCACCGATAGACTCACAGGATTTCCCCAAAGGGAGAAATACCAATCTTTAACGGTGGGAATGTTAGCACAAATCAATGCGAGCACAGTGAAGAAGATGAGCACTACACTGGAGTTGACGTGCATCTTAAATTTACTCTTGAAACTGTAGTTCATAGCGCCAAGTATGTCTTAATAATAATTTTTCGTAGAACTAACGATCGATCAATCCTTAAAATGCAAAGAGTAAAGGGAGTACAAATACCATCACCACGCCCATGAGTATCTGCAATGGGAGTCCCACTTTGATGAAATCCTTGAAGGTGTACTGTCCTGCAGGCAACACCAAGGCATTGGGCGGTGTAGAGAAGGGCGAGGCAAAACACATCGAAGCTGCTACGGTAACAGCAAAGAGGAAGGGAATGGGACTTATGCCTATGCCTACGGCACACTGCAAAGCAATAGGAGCCATAAGAACCGCAGTCACGGTATTGCTTATAAAAATAGTCATTACCGAAGTGGCAAAGTATACAGCTGCAAGAGCCACGTAGGGACTACTGTTTCCGAAAGTGCTGACAATGAAATCCGCTATCGCACTGGACACCCCCGTTTTCTCCAATGCAGTAGACATGGGGAGCATAGCTGCAAAAAGCACAATGGTCTGCCAATTAATCGTTTTGTAGGCAGCTTCGACGCTACGCACACAGCCAGTAATAACCATCAGTACAGCTGCCAATAGAACTGCAGTAACAGGAGCCACAGGAATAGAATCAATGCACATCATCACAATCATAGCAGCCATGATAAGTGCAGCAACGGGAGCCTTGTAGTCGAGCGTTACTTTTGCAGCTTCTTGTAGAGGTTCACCTAACACCACCCAGTTGTTTGATTCTGTTCGCAAGCGAGCAATATCTTTCCAAGCACCTTGCACGAGAAGGACATCAGACTCGTGTATCTTTTCGTCGCCAAGATTGTGAAGCAGATATTGGCCATCGCGACGAATGCCAAGAACGTTGATATTAAATTTATTGCGCAGACCTATCTCCATAATTTTGCGCCCAGTCATCGACGAAGAGGGCATAATGAGGATTTCGGCAATGCCGATGTCATAAAAGTCGAGCGAGGCATTAGAAGAACTACCCTCAATCTCATCAGTATGGTTATCAATGAGGCGAAGGGCAAAATCCTCGGTCAACTGTTGCACCTTCTCTATCTCACCAGAAAGGTAGAGCACATCTCCTTGCTGCAATATCAACGTGGGCGAGGCCAACTGTTGATTCACCGTACGCACAAATTTATTATGCCCAGCGCTGCGACGCAATTCGATAACATTGATACCATACAAACGATAAATATCGAGATCGATGATTGTATTACCTATCACTTTGGAATCCTCAGTAACATGCACACGGAAGAGATTTTCAGACAAGCCATACTCCTTGACCAGTTCATTCAAAGACTTACCGATTTGTTTATTGTTCTTCTCACTTGATTTCGGAGTGAGAAAAATCTTTGTCAAAGGCATCAAGACCAAAATTCCGACCACAAGTGTAACGAGACCCACAGGAAGAAAGGTAAAGAATGCAATATCGGGCAGTGTGTTTGATACCAATCCGTTTGCTTTCGCATTAGCTAATGTCTCTTGTATGATAAGGTTAGGAGGTGTACCGATGAGCGTCATCATACCGCCCATGCTACTAGCAAATGCCAAGGGCATGAGTAGGCGGCGTGCCGATGTGCCAGCATGAGCTGCCATACTCACTACTATCGGAAGCATGAGAGCCACTGTACCTGTATTACTTACAAAACCACCTATCAAGGCTGTTACGAGCATCACCATGAGGAAGAGACGTGTTTCGCTCGCACCTGCCAATTTAATGACTTGTCCACCAATCATTTTAGCTAAACCCGTCTGAAAGATACCACCTCCTACAATGAAAAGCCCCACCATCATAATTACCGTGGTGTTGGAGAAGCCAGCCAACGCCTCGCTCGGCGACAATATTTGGAACAACAACAGCGCCAAAAGAGAGCATAAGGCTACGAGGTCAGACCTGACCTTACCACTCACGAATAAAGCCGCAGAAATCAAAAGAATGACAACAGTAATTAACATATCTACTATGTAAATTTAGGTGTTAAAACTTTGGATTAGCAATAATCTCTTTTAAAAGTCCGCAAAATTACTAATAAACTTTCTTTCCCACAATTGTTACGGCAATAATATAGCAGCAACTTTTGCCTGGGAAGTAGACTGCCAACAGAAGGTAGAGTTTTTTTGTTCTTTTATGATTTATTCATTCGTTTTTATTACCTTTGCTGCAGTGAAACAAATAAACTATTGCGTAATCAATAAAATAGAGATTGGCGTGATTCACTTTAAGAGTATATTCCGTATCATAGGCTCGTTGCTACTGTTGCTCTCAGGCATTTTCTACCTCTTCAGCATAGCCTCACCATTTTTGGAGGGAAACGACCTCTTCGGATTTCTTGTTTCGGCACTAACAACAACATTTGTCGGACTATGGTGCTGTATCGTCGGCAAAGGTAGCAAAAATGAATTTTCACGCCGCGATAGCTACATAACCATTACGGTATGTTGGGTAGTATTTGCACTCTTCGGAAGTCTTCCCTATTGGTTGGGAGGGCACATCCCGAGTTTTACAGATGCATTCTTCGAATCGATGTCAGGGTTCACCACCACGGGGGCCTCTATCCTTGACAATATAGAAAGCCAACCTCATGCCTTACTGCTTTGGCGCAGTCTCACGCAGTGGCTCGGAGGCTTAGGAATAGTATTCTTTACAGTGGCTATCCTACCCATGTTCGGTATTGACAAGGTACAACTCTTTGCTGCCGAATCGACAGGTGTAAGCCATCGCAAGGTACATTCTCGTGTATCGGTAGGTTCTCGCTGGATATTTGGCATTTACATGCTACTCACAGTAGCATGTGCCGTATCGCTCCGCGTATGTGGCATGGCATGGTTTGACGCGGTAAACCATGCCCTCACGACAATTGCAACGAGTGGTTTCTCAACACGGCAAGCCAGCATAGGCGCCTTTAATTCTGTTCAGATAGAGTATACAGTGACGCTTTTCATGTTTCTTAGTGGCATCAACTATACACTACTTTTTCTATTGCTGTTCAGAGGTAAATTGCGCGAGCTATATCGAAATACAGAATTCCGTGTCTACCTATTCACAGTATTAGGATTTACGTTTGTTATCACTCTGGGACTGCTGGCCCAAGGGGAAGTGGGTATTGAAAGAGCATTACGCGTATCGCTCTTCCAGGTAGTTTCGTTACAAACGACTACGGGTTTTGCAACGGCAGACTATATGCAATGGTCCCCCTACTTGTGGATGTTACTTAGTTTCGTGATGTTCTTCGGTGCTTGCAGTGGGTCGTCTACAGGAGCCATGAAATGTGGTCGTGTAGCAATCTTGGCCAAGAGTATACAAGGAGAATTCCGCCGCATCCTTCATCCTAATGCTGTGATACCAGTGCGTATGGATGGCAACCCTATTAGTCAAGATACACGTGCTACGGTGCTTACGTTTACCTGTCTTTACTTTCTATTGATTTTTGTGGGTTGGTTTGTTTTTATGGTTTTGGGACTCGATTTCGTGGAGGGGTACAGCATCTCGGTAAGCTGTGTAGGCAATATCGGCCCCGCGCTCGGAACTTTAGGCCCAGCCTATTCATGGAGCGCACTTCCAATCGCCGCCAAGTGGCTCAGTGCTTTACTTATGCTCGTTGGGCGACTTGAGCTCTTCACCATACTGCTTATGTTTACTACTTCATTCTGGAAGCGGAGATAATGAAAACGAATATCCTTTATTAACTAATACACGGAGAGGGTATGCCTGCGGACATACCCTCTCCTTATCTTTTGATGTTGGCAGACTTCTTACAATGCCAATGCCAGTAGGTAAGCTACTACAGCAGGGATAGCAAAAAGCATGCTGTCCAAGCGGTCAAGGAATCCTCCATGGCCAGGGAGTATATGTCCCGAATCCTTAATGTCGAGTTGGCGTTTCATCATCGATTCAGTAAGGTCGCCAAAGGTTCCGAATACCACTACTACAAGTGCCATACCTATCCACTGCCACAGCTCCATAAAAGTATAGAAATGTGCCACTATAAAAGCACTGCCAATAGTTGCCAAAGCTCCACCGACAGCCCCTTCCCATGATTTCTTGGGTGAAATACGTGGGAACATCTTGTGACGTCCCAACGTAATTCCGCTAAGGTATGCACCTGTATCGTTTACCCAGATGAATATATATATAGCCAGTGTTATAGCATAGTAAGGCGCTTCACTATGATAACATTCGAAAGGAGTGAACGCCAATACATTGATGAGTGACAATGGCAGTACCACATACATCTGACTCAGCATGATAGCTCCCAAATCAGCAATGGGGTTAGTATGCTTACTAAAGAGCTCCTTGATATAGCAATAAAGCAGGAATACCAGGTAGGGGAAGAATACGACTAAGGATTCTCCTCGGGTGAGACTGTTGAGCCAGAAGGCAAAAAACAGATAACAGCTGCCAGCAATAACGATGGGACGACTCACGGATACTTCGCTTTGCTGCGAAATGATTTTTATAAACTCGTTCACCGTAAGTGCGGTAAGCAACAGGAACAATGCCGCAAGACTGAGCGGACTAAGGTAAGTACATAGCACTTGTACTGCCACGATGCCAATGGCTGTAAGCGTACGGGTGACAAAGTTCTTCATGCGGTTTCGTGTTTGGTTTTGATGCAATACTGTACGTTACTTCTCTGTTTGGTTATCTTGATCGAAGTCGAACCCTTCGAAAAGCCCTTCGTTCTTATGTTTGCGAGAACGCTCACTCTTGGGTTTAACAGGCTGACCATACTCAGGAGCATCTGTGATGGCGGGCTCAGTTACCACTTCAGGCTCTTCCGCTAAAGGATTTGAGATTTCGGATACAGCTACGTCCTCAGAGCGTTCTTCCTCCTCGGGCAGCACAGAGGGCACCGGCTCTGTAGGTTCCAATATTTCTTCACTGCGCGATGCCCAAGGACGCTTACCGAATATCTTCTCAGCATCCTCGGCAAAGATCACCTCACGCTCCATCAGCAAAGCAGCCAACTGGTGATGCCCTTCCTTATATTGTTGCAACATGCGCTTGGCACGCTCGTACTGCTCGGCTATGAGGTTTTTCACCTCACTATCGATAAGTTCTGCGGTCTTTTCACTATAGGGCTTATGGAACTGTTCCTGGCTGTTGTAGTAACAGAGATTGGGCAATTTGTCACCCATACCTGCATAAGCAATCATACCATATGCCTGTTTAGTCACTCGCTCAAGGTCATTCATCGCACCAGTTGAGATATGTCCGGTGAAAAGTTCCTCGGCAGCACGTCCTCCGAGAATAGCACACATTTCGTCAAGCATCTGCTCCTTAGTCGTAATCTGTCGCTCTTCGGGCAAGTACCATGCAGCGCCGAGTGCCTGTCCACGCGGCACGATAGTAACCTTGATGAGGGGATTGGCATATTGCAAGTGCCAAGAAAGGGTAGCATGACCAGCCTCGTGCAAAGCTATGGTGCGTTTTTCTTCAGCGGTAAGTACCTTAGTCTTCTTCTCCAAGCCGCCGATGATGCGGTCTACTGCAGCAAGGAAATCCTCCTTGCTCACCGTCTTCTTGTCATGGCGGGCTGCGATGAGAGCAGCTTCATTACAAACGTTAGCGATGTCGGCACCCGAGAACCCCGGTGTCTGACGTGCCAACAAGTCAATGTCTACCGACTTGTCCAGTTTCAGAGGCTTAAGATGTACACTGAATACCTCTTTGCGTTCATTCAAGTCGGGTAAGTCTACGTGTATCTGGCGGTCGAAACGTCCGGCACGCAGCAATGCCTTATCCAGAATATCCACACGATTGGTAGCAGCAAGGATGATGACTCCTGAGTTAGTGCCGAAACCATCCATCTCGGTAAGCAGCTGATTCAACGTGTTCTCGCGCTCATCGTTGCCTCCCATAGCAGGGTTTTTGCCACGAGCACGGCCTATGGCATCAATCTCATCAATGAAAATGATACAAGGAGCTTTCTCCTTAGCTTGACGGAAAAGATCACGTACGCGAGATGCACCTACACCCACGAACATTTCCACAAAGTCCGAACCAGAAAGCGAGAAGAAGGGTACGTCAGCCTCGCCCGCTACAGCTTTGGCGAGCAATGTCTTACCCGTTCCAGGAGGGCCTACAAGGAGTGCTCCCTTAGGTATTTTACCACCCAATTCGGTATACTTCTCAGGTTTCTTGAGGAACTCCACAATCTCCTGCACCTCTTGCTTGGCCTCAGCCTGTCCGGCAACATCTTTGAAGGTGACTCGTACAGCCCCACCCTTCTCGAAGAGCTGTGCCTTCGACTTGCCTACATTGAACACGCCTCCGGGACCTCCGGCAGCACCACCGCCACCCATACGGCGCATGATGAACATCCATATACCGATAATCATGATGAAGGGGAACACGTTCCAGAAGATGTTACTCCACGTATTATCCTTCTTCTTATAGTCGAGTCTACCGTTGAAAGTCCCCTCCTTGCTCTGCTCGTCAAGAAAGCGATCAAGCGACTCCACAGAGCCCACCTCAAGCAGCAGCACTACTGGTTGGCCCTCCTGCACGGCCGACTGGCCGAAAATCTGTGCAGCCGAGTCGGGAATGATGGTGAGCTCCACCTTATTGTCATCGTAAGCCACCACCTTCTCGGCATAGCCCTTGCTTACGTACTGCTTAAATTCCGAGTATGATATGTTACGTGTGATGCCACTGCTCTGAGATTCTCCACCCGTCAGATACAAATATGACAGCACCATGGCAATAATAACATATACCCATGTGAGATTAAATTTGGGGCCCTTCTTCGGTCCTTGCTGTCCTGCAGGCTTTCCGCCAGGGAATGGATTCTGCTGTTTACTCATTGAGGCTTCTTAGTCAAGGTTAGGTATTTCTGTCAACTGCGCATCAGCCCATAGGTTCTCAAGATTATAAAAATCACGCTCCTCGGGAACGAATACGTGTACCAACACATCACTGTAATCCATGGCCACCCAGCGTGCCACGCGCATACCCTCTACGGCAATGGGCTTCTCGCTGGCATGTATGCGTACATAGTCGCTTACCGAATCGGCAATAGCAGCAACCTGTGTGGGGGTGTTACCCTCACAAATAACAAAATACTTGCACACAGTGTTGTCCGTACCCGTGAGGTCGGCCACTACGATATTCTTGCCCTTCTTTTCTTGAATACCTTCAACGATGTTTTTTACCAGTTCTTTCGTTTCGTTCATATTGTTTTTTATATCAAATTTCAAATAAATATACTACGCCATATTAAATTCGTGCAAAGGTACAAGAATTTCTCGATACCACAGGCTTTAGAATAGGCAAAAATAACAAACCAACTACAAAAAAGGTTAAAAGCGAAGATTCATTGCTCGCAGCCTGGTAGTTCACCCGCTAACATACGACATATTACACCTGATATTGAAGCCCCCACATAAAAGTTTCGTCAAGCAAACATAAAAACACATTTTTCAATACATTGATTTTTCTTTGCGCATCTTTGGGGGAGGGAGAATGCATTACCAAGAGCCGTTTAAGTGTATTATTTACATTTTTCTCCGAAAAGATTTGTTTTCATCCTAAATATCGATAACTTTGCACATGTGTTTTTCATGGTATTAGATTAGTTAAGGATTATGGATGTCGTGATGACATCCGTTTCCAAATTAGGGAAGACGACATACACGTTTGCACCACACCCCTTTTCCTTTCTCTGTCGGGTAACGCAAAGCGAATGTATGTCGTCTTTTTAGTAAAAAGACACGCACGTATCTCCGTTCTGCGAGTCAGGCCACGCCGAGGTTTAAGGCAGGTGCGGTACGTTCCTATGGCAGGCTCGTCCGAGGCTCGAGGCAGGTGCGAAAAGGCAAAATCCATCTCACTATAAATGAACACATTGCGGAGAGAGCTTTTGCAACTAACTCTTTTAGTTCGGCAATACTCATAGTAAGAGTTCAAGACCTTCCTTAACATTGGCAAACACAAGAAACTTGACTCTTGTTCACTTGTGCAAATTTTGCACTTAGCCAAGACGACAAAATAAGCACAGCAGCTCAACTGCAGAATCAAGTAAGAAAGAGCACCTTTAAGTCCTTGGGAATCTTGGTTCAGTGATGCCGAATCTAATGCGAAGTAAACTGAAGTATATATATACAAAAAATCCTCAGCAAATTGCCGAGGACTCTCTTTGGGGTGACTAGTGGGATTCGAACCCACGACATTCAGAACCACAATCTGACGCTCTAACCGACTGAACTATAGTCACCATCTACAGCTTTCGTTTCAAAAGCGATGCAAAGGTACGACAAATATTTGAATGTGCAAGCATTTCCTTATTCTTTTTTCATTTTTCCGATAAAAAAACGAGAAATAGAGTACAAGAAGCACTATATAGGAGCCCCGTGAACACAAATTCATAGGCATCCACTATGCGGCCATAGACATGAATTATTCACCTTTTTCACATATAAAGGTTGCAGTTATGAAGACTTTATTCTACATTTGCACAGATTAAGCAAACTTTGTATTTTTTTTAAGAAAAACAACATCTGAAATATGAAAAAGAGACTTTTGTTATCATTAGTAGCCGTTGCTGCAGTATTCGGAACAGCCACAGCACAAAAGAGCGCCACACTTAGCGCACAGATTTATGGTTACCAGAAGGACATGGTGTATTTTGACTGCATGCAGACTCCGCTCATTGCACAAGAGTTCTACACCAACCCAGGGGAGGAGCACATCTACAGCTTTGAGTGCGAGGACCTCGTGTGCCTCACAATCAATGGCCGTACAACGGTGCTGCTGCAGCCTGGGGATAGTCTACACGTGGACATCACCTATGAAGGGAAGAGCATACAGGTAGAGTATAGCGGTACAGAACGTGCGGTCGCAAACAATCGCTTGGTGAAGAGCATGGAAACACTGAAGCGAACCTTGCGTTACAAGAATCAGCTTTTGGGCTGTGTGGCTCTTGACATGAAACCGAAGACACGCATCGACGACTCGCGCACACTGCTCGAGAAGGCTACTGCACTCATCGAGAAGAGCACGGCAAGCGTCGAAGCGAAAAACTACGTAGCTGCCTTGATTGACTATGACGTATACATGTCATTCATCGAGTATCCCATAATGTATGAGAGTGTAAGGGGACTCGCCGTGGCAGAGCAAGAAATTGGAGACTATTGGAATATCACAGAGGGCTATGTACCTCGTAGCGACGCCCAAGCTCTCATGTGCCCCGAATATGCAAGCTTGCTCATGCGTTACTGTTTCTACATGAATGACAAAGCCGCACACGAGAAAGGCGAGACCTACACAATGCCCACGATGATGGAAGAAATGTATGAGCAGTTTGCTGCATTTTACGAAGGCGGACAGCGCGACTTTGTACTCTACATCCTGTTACGCAACTTCATCATGAACGGACAGGAGATCGAGCGAGCAGACGTACTATATAAGGATTACACCGAAAAATACAACAGCAACGCTTTCTACAAAGAATTGTTGGATATGCTGTTGCAGTGATAACAAACACACAAAAGTATGAAGTTCTCTTTCAAGATATTCGTTGCCGCAGCCATATTCACGTGTGGAACAGTCCACATGCAGGCACAGATTTCCGACGCTTGGAAAGACCGCCCGGTAACACTGAGAGTCAGCAACCAACCCTTGGGTAAGGTGCTGGAAATGGTAGCCAAGGCTGCAGATGCGCAGATTACATTGCAGGATGTTTCGTTGTGGAACATCAACAAGCCCACGAGCCTTGTAGTGAAGGACAAACCTCTCGACAAGGTACTGGGCGAACTCATAGGCAACCAGAATGTGACCATCCGCTATGAAGGCGACGGACAGATTATTGTGCAGCCCGACGTACAGAACGAGACAGCCAAAGCATGGGTCAACGTATCGGGTATGGTTCTCGACAAGACAACTGGCGAGCCGCTTATCGGTGCTACAATTCTTATCACCGATGGTACAAGCAAGGAAAATGGTGCTCGAGGTTGTATTACTGACTTTGACGGCAAGTTCAGCATACGCCTCGCAAAAAAGGAATCTGTCAGCGCGTCATACATCGGTTACGAGTCGGTGTCAAAGCAGATAGTGAAGGATGAGCACAACTTGATAATAGAGCTAAAACCCAGCATAGAACTCGACGACGTTGTGGTCACCGGTATCAGCCGTCGTAACAAGAACAGCTTCACGGGAAACTACGTGGAAGTGAAAGGCGAGGACCTGCGCATGATGAACCCCACGAATATACTTAAAGGCTTGCAGTTCTTCGACCCGAGCTTCAAGATTATCGAAAACAACAAGAGTGGTTCAGACCCCAATGCAGAACCCGACTTCCAAATTCGTGGTGATCAGTCACTAGGTTCAAAGTCAATGAATAGCATGGACCTCATGCTTGACAATGTGTCGAGTCGTCCCAACACACCGCTCTTCGTGCTCGATGGGTTCACCGTACCCATGAGCCGCATTCTCGACCTCGACCCCGAACGTGTGGAGAGTATTACCATATTAAAGGATGCAGCAGCAACTTCCGTGTATGGTTCGCGTGCTGCCAATGGCGTGGTGGTAGTGGAAACCAAAGTGGCCCCCGATGGAGACCTCTCGGTATCTTACAATGGAACGATGACCGTACAAACCCCCGACCTCACCGACTATAACATGATGGATGCAACCACCAAGCTCGACACAGAATGGAGAGCTGGTTTATACAATCCGACCAACGCATCCCACATGAATCTATATAATAGGTACCGCCGCAATGTATTAGGTGGCGTTGATACTTATTGGCTCTCCAAGCCTCTGCGAACAGCCTTCCAGCACCGCCATTCGGCAAGTGTAGCTGGCGGTACCGAAGTTTTCCGCTATAGCCTTGATGTAAATGCGGCTATGCAGCCAGGTGTGATGAAGGGGTCGCAAAATCAGAATTTGGGCGCCAATTTCAACATGACCTATATGAAAGAGAAACTCACGATGCGTGCCAACGTGAGCCTCAACGAGTCGAACAGCAGCAATTCGCCCTACGGTTCGTTCTCACAATATACTCGACTTAACCCCTACTACATCCCCGAGGATGCCAATGGCAAACAAATAAAAGTTCTCGACAACAACACTGTGAGCGGACAAAGTACCATCATTACCAATCCCCTCTACGATGCAACCGTAGGAATTAAAGATGGCACAAACAGCCTGAACGTGACTACCAACCTCAGCTTGGAGTATATGATACTGAAAAATCTGCGTGTTACCGAGCAGCTCTCCTACTCGCGTGGCTTGGCGGGCACAGACCGTTTCCTCCCTGCCGACCACTCAAGCTTCGAACTTGAAGATGACCTCACACGCAAAGGCAGTTACTATAAGAGCAGTGGTGAGATGTCCTCATGGTCAAGCAATATGGGTATCAACTACAATCTCGTTTTGGGTGACCATTTATTCAGTACTTTCGGAAACTGGACTATCAGCCAGGACCGCAACAACTATGTAAACCTCTCGGCAACAGGTTACCCCGACGTACACATGGATGATTTTATCTTCGGAAACAAGATGGAGACCAACATGAGCAACATTGGTAACGAGAATATTTCACGTTCGATTGGCCTCATCGGGCAGTTCTCGTACAGCTATGCAAATCGTTATTCCGTAGACTTCAACTTGAGCGGTGAAGCCTCTTCGCGTTATGCAAAACACAACCTTGTACCCTTTTGGTCAGTGGGTGGACGTTGGAATGCACACAATGAACGTTGGCTGCAAGGATACCTCTCCAACCTTGTATTCCGTGCAAGTTACGGTATCACCGGTGAGCAGAATTTCAGTCCGTCCGATGCCATCGAGTACTACAGCTACTCAGATACCATGCTCCCCTACCAGTCGTTCCCCGTACTTGGAGCACTTTTGAGCGGACTCAACAATGCACAGCTTGGTTGGGCCGAAACACACAACACAAGCGCCTCTGTGGACTTCGGTTTTTGGAAAAACCGCGTAAACGTCACCTTCAATTACTACAACAACATAACCAAGGAGCTGCTTACCAACTACGATTTAGCTCCATCAACAGGTTATGCAACCATGGTGATGAATGCCGGTGAACTACAAAACCGAGGTTTCGATGCATCGCTTAACGTGATTGCTATGCAAAACTTGCGTAAGGAGTTCTTCTGGACGGTGAATGCCAATGCAAACCGCAATAAGAATGAAATTCTACACCTCTCAGACTACCTAAAAAAGGCAAATGAGGAGCAGCAGAAGTCAGCTTCGGCGCCACTGCCTCAGTATCAAGAGGGACAATCTACTACTACACTCTATGTGGTACGTTCGCTAGGAGTAGATCCAATTACAGGAAAAGAGGTATATCTGAAACGAGACGGGACAAAGACTTTCACTTGGAATGCTAACGATAAGGTTCCTGTAGGAGATACCAATCCCAAGGTAAGCGGTACACTTTCCACCAGCATAAACTGGAAAGACCTCTCTTGTATGCTGGGATTCACCTATAAGTATGGTGGTATAGTATACAACCAAACACTCGTAGACAAAATCGAGAATCAGAACATCGCTTATAACCTTGACAACCGTGCAGGACAGGGACGTTGGGAGAAACCCGGTAATATTACCTCATATGTAGGCTTTAGTCCTACTGGAGCCAATACTCCTGCAAGCACACGCTTCATCATGAACGACAATGAGGTAAGATTCGCCACCCTGAGCTTAGGTTACAGACTTTCAAGCGAAGATTTCAAGTTTTTGAACAAAGCTAATATTGACGTGCTGGCCCTCAATTTCACGACAAACGATTTGGCTCGCATCTCCCCCATCCGTATGGAGCGAGGACTTGACTATCCGTTTGCACGTTCTTACACTTTGTCAATGTCAATTATGTTTAGATGATAGTTTATAGTAAAAATAGCAAACATGAAAAAGCCCATATATATACTAATAAGCCTACTTTCCCTGTCATCATGCTATGATTGGTTGGATGTAGCTCCTAATACTGATGTACCTGCCAAAGAGTTGTTTACTACGGAGAATGGTTTCACGAGTGCTCTCGCTGGATTGTACATTGTTATGACCGATGAAGCCACTTATGGAAAGAATCTGAGTTTCGGACTCATGGAACAACTAGCACAGATGTACGACAAGCTCCCCGATGGCACCTCAGACCGCAACAGTGTATACGTCTACGATCGTGAGACCAGTGGAGCATATAACACCAAAGGCGTACTAACCAATGTATGGCAGGCTCAGTTCCATACCATTGCCAATGCAAACAATTTGCTCAAATGGTGGGACCTCAATGCTGAGACCGTACTTCTCGATGCCACTACCCGACGCATGATACGAGGTGAGGCATTGGCTTTGAGAGCCTTCCTACATTTCGACGTGCTTCGCGGATGGGGACCAATGCACTATGCAGGTAACAATAAAGCTAAAGAAATGAAGTGCATGCCTTATCGCACTGTCGCCAATCACGAACCAAGTCCTTTGCTACCAGCCCAAGAAGTGGTACGCCATATCATCACTGATTTGCAAGAGGCCCGCGAATACATGAGTTACGAAAAAGACCTTGACCTAAGTGCAATAACCAGCAATCGCCACTTGCGTTTCAACTATCATGCTATCAATGCCATGTTGGCCCGAGTATACAACTACGCAGGCATTAAGGATAGCGCAGCAATCTATGCGAAACAGGTGATTGAGGAGTGCGGACTCACCCTACAAAGCGGCAACTACAATGACCCTATTCTATCCAATGAGGTTATCTGTGGACTCAACATGCACGAGCTCAAGGACAACCTCTCTGACTACTTTGCCTATGGAGATAAAATACAAACCAAATATTACCTGAATCTCTCGACTTTGAACGCCCTATATGAAGCCGTAGGATCAGAAAGTGAGGATATGCGCGCACAGGGAACAGCCTTCCATCGTAACAATGAGTTGCAGAGTGCCATCTCGCTAAAATATATTGATAATGACAAGGAGATAATACCTCTTATTCGCCTCCCAGAGATGTACTACATCTTATGTGAATCGTCAGAGTCCAATGAAGCTGCAAGCTATATCAATACCGTACGCAACAAACGAGGCATTTCGAAAGCTAAAGATGTGTCGTGCGCTACAGATGAACTTAAACTTACAGCCCTTAATAGAGAATATCGAAAAGAATTCTATGGAGAGGGACAATACTTTTGGTTTCTCAAGACTCATGGCATCATAGGTACATTATCGCATTGCCCCACAGTGAACCTCGTGGAAGAAAACTTCATATTCCTCTTGCCCGATGCAGAGGTGGAGTATGGTTGGGCTGAAGGAGAGGAAGAGAATATTGACGAAAGCGAAGAATGAACAGAAACTCTAATGCAAAAAAGTGATATACTATGAATATGAAGACAAATCTATATTACAGAGTAATCCAATTATTATGCCTGATATTCGTATTGGCGGCTTGCGAGAAGCAAGAACCTGACTTTTTTGACCAAGAGGCCAATGGTGCTTACTTCGATTACGAATATGCTGCGGACTTTGACAAAACACTAAACTTCAGCGACCACATCGTAGGTAGCCCAGACACAGTGAGCGTAATATTAAGAGTAAAACTTTTGGGCTACATTCTTGAAGAGAATCGCACATTGGCAGTAAAGTCAAAAAATATTGAAGGCTATGAACCTGCCAATGTAGTCATCGACGATGTCATATTTAGCAATGGCGAATATGAAAAAGATATTGAGATTAAGGTACTACGCCCCGAGGTTGAGGACGTTCTCTATGCTACATGCATATATCTTGACGGAAGTGGAGATGTTGGTACAGGCATAAGTGGCAAAGAAGAGATTAATCTTTATGTGACGGAGTCATATGGTATGCCTTCTGTTTGGTTCAGCCACATGGACACCTACCTTGGAGGATGGAGCAAGGAAAAGCACATATACCTTGCCAAGCACGTGGGTGACAACGATTTCTATGAAAAGCTATACAATGACGAAAACGGGCAGCACCACTTTGAAG
The DNA here is from genome assembly GCA_045612065.1 of Bacteroidaceae bacterium. Classification (GTDB taxonomy): domain Bacteria; phylum Bacteroidota; class Bacteroidia; order Bacteroidales; family Bacteroidaceae; genus UBA1189. The sequence continues at coordinate 29,360 of JAZKYH010000075.1, read as the reverse complement.
ACATTATGAGTCTCAACGTAAGCGCAGTAAATGCTTTGCTGACCAACGAGCCAACCGAAAAGATTGTAGTAGATCTCCCGATACTGAAGGAATCGGATTACCCCGCTTATACCCAACCTTACTTTTGGAGTGAATACGAAGAGTACTTGGGCATATTCAGAGCAAGCAAATTTTGTCGCTTTACCACAATGTTGGGTGGTTCCAACACGAGAGACATTGCTGAGCTATATGCCAGTGAAGCCGGAAAACAAAAGATGGAGGAGGAAGCAGCTGACTTCCACAAAGATGATGTTTTGGAGATGTTGAACGAATACTACCATTATGCCGAACAGGGTATTGCTATTGCTGAGCATAAGGACCTTTATTGGGTAGAGATGCAGAACGTAGCCTACACCATGCGTATACCCTATTGGTGGGAAGACCCTCAAGAACTGGGCACAGCAGAAATCATCAAGAAATACTTTGGCGAGTATAGCGACGCAAAGTATGAGTTTATGCTGAAGACAATGATGAAGGAGGATGGTACGGAAAATTTCATTGCTGCATCTATATTCCCATTTGTATACGATAAGGAACAAAACACATATGTTTGGGACAAATCCCCTCTCGGCACAGCGCAGTTAATTGGCGAGGAACGTCTCAAGGAGTGCTATCGCATCATTTATGCGGTCAACAAGAAACGTGCGCCATCAAAACGATTTGATATCCCAGAGGTTGCACTCGACTAAATCCTTCACTATTTTAAAAGCAAATTTATGAAAAAGATAATATCATTTCTGTTATTGGCATTTCTCCTAATAGGTTGCTACAAAGATAAGGGGAACTACGATTACACTTTAGGGACAATGAATGAAATCCAATCAGTCACCTTTTCGCCATCAGTGGTGAAGACAGCAGAAGGTGAGGTAATTGAGGTACAGCAAGCCCTGGATGAGAATGACTGTGTTCGCCGTATCGAGGCGAATATAGAGCAAAGTTTAGCAAAGGATCTTGACGACCTTGACTTCTTTTGGAACTTGACTTATACCGATGCACAAGGCAAAGCAGTACAAGAGACAATAGAAACAAAAGGATATCTGGAGCTTGTACTCCCCGTAGGAAAATCCGTGTCATATGGAGTATTCTTACAAATCTATGATCGAAGCACTGACCTCTCACATTATGCAGGGTTTAAGATTGCCACACGCCCAGTATTTAAGAATAGTCTCTTTGTGATGCATGGCGCAGAAGGAGAACGTAAGATTGGCAATATTGAGGTCATCGGCAATGAGACCAAGATCTACACTGATGTAAAATCAGTAACTCACGATAACAATCACTATCAAAATGCAACAGGATTTGGATATACCACCTTTATGAATATTCCTGATGACCTGTCGCTAATCGGTGCTACCAATACGCTGACCGTTTACGGAAGCAATGGCGAGACCAAGGCATACAATCCTCATGGCATGAATGTAAAGTATACGGCGGAGCAGATGTTCAAGCCCATGAACACGAACTTTGCTTATCACAGAACCATGCAGACTGGTGACCCCTCAAACTACACACAATACAAAGTAGTACTCACAGAAACAGGCGAAGTGTACGTAGGTAATTATGTACATGCGCTCTATAAACCTGGAGCAGGGAGCGAGAATAACACAGACCTGCCTCATCAATCTGACTATAAGATTACAGCAGCCACCATTACCCACAATCGTTTCTTGATGTGGGATGCCAAGAACGGGCGTTTCCTATATTCCTCCAAGAGCGACTCGGGTTTTGCTATCGATGAGGGAAACTCCATTAAGGATAGCTATATCTCGATGAGTCCTCTACTCGATGCGAACGTAAAATTTCAAGGTCTGCAAAAATCGCCTGCCGACATGACTGCAGTATTGGGCTACATCAACTACCGTGACAACTTCGAACAGCAAAACACCTACTTTATCTTCAAGGACGAAAATACTGGAGAATATTATCGCTACGAACTCCTCAAACTTGAGATAGGTGACGGAAGCAAAGTGAACAAGAGACGTGGTGTCGATGGTGAAGAGGAGAAAATTGCAGCATATACTATCCTCAGCGAGAAGAAACTCACTGGACTTACCCCGACGGACATGTCCACCATTACCTACAACTCATGGTTTACCACCTCTAACCTCTTCTTTGCCGAAGGCAATGCCGTGTATCGCTACAACGTGTCGAATGGAGACAAATATGTCGTGTATGAAGCGCCTGAAGGCTATGATGTGACAAAAATCAAATTCCGCTCAGAAGAGAGTTCTCCATTTAGCGATGATCTCGGATTGTATCTCGACATCGTTTTGTTTGATGGTACCAATGGAGCCATAGCAGAAGTCAAGTTTACCACTGCTGCGGATATCGACACAGATTACCCCACCATCCTCTACCAAGAGGACAATGAGGGGAACAAATGGGGCGAAATCAAAGACATACAGTTTGTTTATGACTATATTTACAAGATGATTTATTGACATATGAAAAAGATAGTATTACTGAGTTTCTTCGTTGCACTCAGTGCAATTGGCTCTATTGTTCAAGCTGGCGACATTTATATCAGAGGTAAAATTGATGGCATCAAAAGTGGACGTCTATACCTGTTGGCGCGAACTTCGGAGGCAGAAAGCGACACTCTTGGATTCTGTGATTTCAAACGTGGGAAGTTTGCTTTAAAGGCTACAGCTACCGAACCCATGGTGACACAGCTTGTTGTCGATGGTTTCGCAGGTGGTTTCACTTTCTTTGCCGAGCCGGAGGTGACGTACCAAGCCCTCTTGAGCGAAGGGGACAACTACTACATTCGAGGTGGCGCACTCAATGAAAGCTATAAAGCTCACATGAAGAAGTCTGACTCGCTCTCAGTGGTGATAGCAGGTCTACAGGAACGCTACGATGCATTGCGTACAGAGCGTAAGTTCCGTGGAGCCAGTCTGGTGAACGATTCTTTGCGTCGCGAGCAGAACAACTTAAGGATATTGACGACAAATTTCCTCGACAGCAATGACAACCTCATCAAAGCATATACTTTCTACTCCAACATAGAGATGCGCGATGCCAACCTCCGCGAGACCCGTAGCCTATATGCTGCATTGAGTGATGGAGCCAAGAACACACAGTATGGACGTATCATCAAAGAGCGTATTACCCGTCTAGCCAAGACAGAGGGAGGTGCCAAAGCTCCTGATTTCACCTTAGCTGATACGCAAGGAAACATGATAACGATGAGCGAAGTAAAAGGAAAGATTAAGATTGTAGACTTTTGGGCTAGTTGGTGTGGTCCTTGCCGTCTTAACAATCCTACACTACGCAAATTGTATGACGAGTTTCATAACAAGGGGTTGGAAATTATTGGTGTTTCGCTTGACACCAATAAGGCCGCTTGGGAGAAGGCCATAGAAAAGGATGGTCTCTGTTGGATTAATGTCTCATCACTCCAAGGTTGGAAGTGCGACCTCGTGCGTCTTTACAACGTAACAGGAGTTCCTGCTATCTTCATCCTCGACGAAAACAATCACATCATCGCCACTGGTTTGAAGGGCGATGCGCTGAGACAATTCCTATTAGAAAACCTTTAACAAAAGATAAACTATGCGAAAACTATTCGTACTGACATTGCTGGCCATTGCTACATGGGGTACAGCACAAGAGAGAAAATTCATTATCAAGGGCGAAATGAGTAGCCCTATGTTGTGTTATAGTGACGAAATAATCAAGGAGGTCCGACTTGAACGTATCGTCGACGGACAGCCCGTAGTCGTAACCACTGCGCCCGTTGTAGATAGAATGTTCATACTGGAGGGCATAGCACCTGAAACTATCGATTTGTATAACATTACCGGTTTTGACAATGGTAGCATACAGGTGTTCATTGAAGAGGGCGAGATTAAGGTGGGTCCGTTCGATGCTGCATATCCCGTAGGAGCAAAGGTTGGTGGAACCTCTTCCAATGAAATTTACCAATCCTATCTCGACCTGAACAGTCAGTGCATACAAGAGAGCAAGGTGCGCATGAAAGCAGCCCAGGCAAGCATTCCGGCCGAAGTTAAGGGCAATCCTATGGCTGAGATGGAGTATACCTCACCCACCTTCTATGTAAATAACCTTCACTTTAAGGTAGCTTTCATGGATTTCATCTATGGACATCTTGATTCTCCTGTGACATTGTATATCATCAAGTTCGCCATGATTCCCATGTTTACTCCTGACGTCATTCAGACTTTCTTGGATGCTGTACCGCAAGAGTTACACAAGATGCCCATATACAAAGAGTTGGTCAATGAGATGCGCTCAGCCAACTTGAAGGTTGGCTCTGAGGCTCCTGACATTAGTGGGCTCACTCCCGAGGGCGCAGAGGTTACCTTGTCTGACTTCAAGGGGAAATATGTATTCATTGATTTCTGGGCTAGTTGGTGCGCTCCCTGCCGCCGCGAAATTCCCCATCTGAAGGAAGCACTCGCCTACTCTACTGGTAGCAATAATTTGGTAGTGCTCAGCTATTCGCTTGACAACAAACGACCTGATTGGGTTAACTGTATCGCCAAAAACGACCTCATACACGAAAATTGGATACACATCTCAGCCTTGAAAGGTTGGAACAGTGAAGGAGCCAAGCTGTTCAATGTCAAGGGAGTACCCTTTACAGCACTCATCGGGCCCGATGGGAATGTCGTAGAGTTCGGTTTACGAGGTGAAGAAATGGTTAAACGTTTGAAGGCCATCGTAGATAGTGGTAAGTAATAAAAGATAAGACTATGCAACACAGAATATTATCAACAATCATTGCTGCTGCCCTCAGTATTGCAGTCAGCGCACAAGAAACCTGCACCATCAAGGGTAGCATTGCCAACACCCAACTGAACGATGGCAGTAAAGTGAAACAGCTTCGCCTTACTCGCACCAATGAGTTTGGTCAATCCATCGAGGTATCTACCGCCAAGGTAAAGAAAGGGAACTACACTTTCACCTGTCCATTGGCTAAAGATACTCCCACCTTACAATACGCTATCACAGGTTTTGGCGAGGGGAAGAGTATCACGCTTTTTGTTGAGGCAGGCGAAATCAGTATAAGTACTCCTGAAGCAACCCAACCTGAGAAAAGCACAGTTTCGGGCACACCTACCAATGACACCTATGCTGAGTTCAGAAACATCTATTGCAATGAGCAAAGCGTGGTGGCCGAGCAAGTGGAAACACTACAGAAAGCAAACGGCACAGAGTGGCTTGAAACGGCTGAAGGCAAGGCCGAAGTCAAGAGAATCAAGGCCAAGGAAGCCATCAACACCCACTCACAAGTGGTACGTTTCCTCATTGACAACAATGCATCCCCCATGACACCGCTGGTTATAGAGCAGTCTTTATTCCCTGTTCTTAGCGCAGCCTATGCAGAACAAATGACTAAGTCTATTGCTGTATCGTTACACAATCATCCCTATTACCACTCGCTACGCAATGCGATGCTTGCCAGCACACTGAAGGTAGGAGGCGAAGCACCAGACCTCATACTACCCCTACTCAATGGAGAAACCAAGCATTTAAACGACTATCGCGGGAAGCACATCATTCTCAACTACTGGACGAGCGGGTGCGATAAATCTGCCGAGATGATGGCCGAGATGAAAAACGTATACGAGGTTGTAAAGAACCATCCCGAACAGTTTGTCATCATCAGCGTATCATTGGATAAAGACACAAATGCATGGCGTACGGCTTTGGGCAAAGAAGGCACTGTTGAGGGGTGGCTACATGCTTGTGATGGCGTAGGCTACGACTCCCCCACTGCAAAGCGTTATGGTGTGAACAAAGCTCCCAAAATCATCCTTATCGAGCCCGAGGGACACGCAGTATCTCTTAACATGGAGCTTGACGAGATGCTGATGCGTATTGAGCAAATCATCGATGGCGACCTCTATTATCTTGACATGAAAGAGTAAGCAAGCGCATTAGAGATGAATATAGCAGGCAGTTCCTTTCGAACTGCCTGTTTCTTTTAGCCATCTCATTAATGCTGATAATTTAGACCAAGCCAAAAATAAATCACCAATCATAAATCATAAATCAAATAATTATATTATCTTTGCAAGCAGAATTGCGAGAGTTGGTTATACTTGCTGAAAATAAGATTTCCTTATTCGCTTGTTTGCACGGCTTTTGCGTTGCGTTTATGAAAAGCGATTGCGCTTGTGGCGAAATTGGTAGACGCGCCAGACTTAGGATCTGGTGTAGTGATACGTGTAGGTTCGAGTCCTATCAGGCGCACAAATTCACTTTAAAGGATTTTTCTTCGGGAAAATCCTTTTTTATTTCATCGTCCAGCCCCTCACAACAAAGACAATGAGATTTCATTAACGTCAAAGTTGATCCTGTCAGAAGATATTCCCCTCCATGTCATACACAAGAAATCGGCTGCAGTTGTAATCTCTGTTCTAATATCTTGGAGAATTATCGGATTTTTCGTTTTTTTATTTTACCTTTGTAGAAAATCGTAAAGATAAAATCCAACCATGAACTACGATGTTTTTATTTGCTATTCAGTGTGTTATTCAAGTCGCGCCTATGAACTGGCTGCCCAATTGGGAAGAGAAAGTCTGACATGTACGCTTGATTGTGTAGATAGTGGATTTACCCTCAGCGATTATACACGCAACCTGATAGAGGAATGTCGCGTATGTGTGCTTCTTGTCGATGAAGGATTTATAAAATCCTCTTATGCAATGGCCTTGATGCAGTGTGCCATCAACGAGAAGAAATCAATAGCAGCATGTCTAGCAAGCGGCGTACAACTGACTGAGGAGTTGACGAAGCATTGCACGCAAACCACAGAAGAGACATTACTTGCCGATATCAGACAATTAGTGGATAGCGCTCCCCCTACAACAGATACAACCATAACTCCGGAAATCTCACCCGAGCTTGAGATGAGAACCGATGCTGAGACTAAAACACATGCTGATTCAGATTCCAACATCTACATAGCCTCTCCTTCCTATGATAATGACACCAAGAGTACAGACGAGGTAGTACCATGGTCCATAGGTACATTCACTATAACTCCCGTCACTAAGGAGGAAGAAGAGACGATTCTCTATACTGAAAAACGTGGCAAGGATCCTAAAGAGGAGTTGGACAGACAGCGAGTCCAATTGGCATATGAAAAGCTCTACCAAGTTCTAGTTCCTAATGAAGATGAAGAGGACGAGCTGGATGATGATGAAGAAACTGAAGATGAAGTGGCTGAAGGAGAGTTTGAAGGATTTGGAGAAGGTTACGAATTTGAGGAATCCGACGAGGAAGAGCTCTATTCCGAAGAAGAAGAGAAATCGGAGCCGCTAATAGTCATACCTGAAACGAAGAAGAAAATCTTTTGGATTATTCTATTCGCATACATCTTAATCTTTATCCTTGAGACCATTTTTGGGTGATTAAGCGACAACATTGAGTTTACCCACATTTTTGGATTATCCTTCCAAATCACTTCTATTATCCCTACAGGGAGAGAATACTATCTTTGTAGGGATAGTGAAATAAGACAAGATGTAACAGAAGGTATAGGTAATAAAACATCAGTTGCCCCCAAGTACAGACTATATCAATGATATTGCCAACTTTGGATTCTTGCATTGTTTGACACCTGAGATATCATTACCTACATTTTATCTCAACCGGTAATGCGAATAAAATTCCCTATATCTTCATTTAACCGAATTCTGCTCTAATTTTGTATCTTGATATTTGCAAGTTAAGCGAAGCTTCGGTGGTGTTTTTACGAAGTTTATGTTACGTAATGTTGATATTCAAAAAGCCTTAAGGTTCCCTTTGACATTACACAAGAAAGAATCTATGTATTGCCCTTTCAAGAAAAATGCCTACCTTTGCGTTGTGTAAGCTTCTAAACAATTGAAGAAGTTTGCATCTATTCGGTTAACCCAAGAGCTCACAACTCAAAAGACTAAAGACTCAAACATAATAATATGGTAGATAAGAACGACATGATTTTCGGTACCCGCGCCGTTATCGAGGCCATTGAAGCGGGAAAGGACATCGACAAGATACTCATCAAGCGTGGCCTTCAGAACGAGTTGTCGCGCGAACTGTTCGACGCCCTCAAAGGACTGCTCATCCCCGTACAACGCGTACCCATCGAGAAGCTCAATCGTCTTACTACAAAAAACCACCAGGGTGTCATCGCATTCACCTCTTCTGTAACCTATCAGCGAATCGAGGACATCGTACCTATGCTCTACGAAGAAGGCAAGAACCCACTTCTTGTAATGCTAGACGGCGTGACCGACGTACGTAACTTCGGAGCGATTGCCCGTACCTGCGAATGTGCCGGTGTAGATGCCATCGTTATCCCCACACACGACAGCGTGAGTGTCAATGCAGACGCTATGAAAACCTCTGCCGGTGCACTGCACACCTTGCCCGTGTGCCGCGAGCCAAACCTTGGCAATGCCATCAAGTTCCTAAAGAACTGCGGTTTCCGCGTAGTGGCTGCTACCGAGAAGGCCAAGTACACCTATACAAAAGCAAACCTCACCGATCCCACCTGTATTGTGATGGGTGCCGAGGACAAGGGAATCCCTGCAGAGCATCTCGCATTGTGCGATGAGTGGATATCTATTCCTCAATTCGGGCACATCCAATCACTCAACGTATCGGTGGCTGCTGGAGTACTCATCTATGAAGCTGTACGCCAACGTACAGAGTTGTGAGTAATAAAACACTGAGAGTGACATAAATCAAGAAGCGAAGGCCTAGGCCATCGCTTCTTTCATTTATACCAATGGAACAGTCTACTCACTGCTCGTCTCGCTTAAATAAATATATACTTCAAAATAAACAACGTAGCCAAGACGTACATCGTGGGAGTTATCTTCTTAAAGTTGCCACACACCATATTAAGCACAACGTAGAGAATCATCCCTATAAGGATGCCGTCAGAGATGGAGTAAGCCAAAGGCATGATGATGATGCAGGCAAAGGCGGGAATAGACTCTGAGAAGTCGGCCAAGTCAATCTTAGTGATAGGCTCAATCATGAGCAAGCCTACGAGAACGAGCACGGGAGCAGTAGCAGCCGCAGGGATAGAGAGGAATAAGGGCGAGAAGAATAGAGAAACGATAAAGCAGCAAGCAACCACAAAAGCCGTGAGTCCAGAACGTCCACCCAGAGCCACTCCCGAAGCACTCTCCACATAGGTAGTGGTAGTAGAGGTACCAATCATCGCACCAAATGTCGTAGTGATAGCATCGGCCATGAAGGCATCTTTCAGACGAGGAATACGACCTGTCTTCTCATCTACCATGTCGGCTTTAGTGCACACACCGATGAGAGTACCCATCGTGTCGAACATATCAATGAAAAGGAATGTAAACACCACTACAAGCATATCGAGAGTGAAGATTTTGTCCCACTCGAACTGCAAGAAGATGGGAGCGATAGAGTCGGGAGCAGACATCACACCCTTAAGTTCGGTGATGCCCATAGGAATACCGATGAGTGTAGAAACAAGAATACCGATAAGCATGGCACCACGCACGTTCTTAGCATAGAGCACACCAGTAATTACCAAGCCAATGATAGCCAACAGAGGCTCCCCCTTAGCGATTTCACCAAGCTCCACGAGAGTAGCATCACTATTGATAATGATACCCGCATTCTGCAAGCCGATAAAGGCTATGAACAAGCCGATACCGACACCGATAGCGTAGCGCAAGTTCTGGGGAATAGCGTTCACGATGGCCTCACGAATGTTGGTAATGGTCATGATGATGAACAAAACACCCTCAATAAACACTGCAGTAAGAGCAAACTGCCACGAGTAGCCCATACCCAGACATACGGTAAATACGAAAAAAGCATTGAGGCCCATGCCCGGAGCCATTCCGAAAGGAAGCTTACCGATGAAAGCCATAGCCAAACAGCCCACAATGCTCGCTAAAGCAGTAGAAGTAAATACTGCTCCAGCAGGCATACCATCAAGCAAGCTGAACATACCAGGATTCACGGCCAAAATGTACGACATTGTGAGGAAGGTTGTGATACCAGCCAACACCTCGGTACGTATGGTCGTTGTTTTTGGGTCAAAACCGAAAAGTTTTGTCAATGTACTCATTGAGTTATGTTTTTTGAATAGTCAATTGAAATTAATCAAAAAGTCCACTTGGCACCGAGGGCAGGCATCACATAGAGTCCCTTGCCCATAAAGTTATTTGAGAACTCCACCTCGCCACCTACGCTCAGGTTAATTTTCTCCCAACCACTAACCTTGTTGAGGTTTACCCACAATTGGGGCACTGCCATAAAAATATATTCCGTACCTTGCCACATGAAGGCTTGGCGCCAGAAATCTGCAAAGCCACTGAACGAGCACCACCCATCGGCAAAGTTGACGCCCCATACTCCAGTGAGTTGGAAATTGTGAGGCTGCTCCTGTCCATTGAGACCGATAACGCCGGGAATAGCCTTGTACATAGCAGAGAATGACCATGTCTTTGAGAAATCGTCAGAGTGCCCCGAATAGGTAAGGCCCAAGAGCCATGCATTTTCGTATGGAGTATTGACGAGTTCGAAGCCTCCATTAAACTCCGCGTGTACTGAAAGCCAATTCCATTTGGAATCTTGCCAGAAACAAAACTCGCGAGCAATCTCGGTGTAGGCCAATGACGCCAAGGGAGAGAAATCCATGTCAACAAAGCAGTAGGTGCTTCCAAAATCATCGGGACGAAACATCTCGAAAGTAGTGGTAACACACTCGCGACTGGTGTCATAAAGTACTTGGAAATTTTGAGCCTTTGAGGCTACGGGGAGGCAAAGCATCGCTGCGATGAGTGCCATGAGACGTACGGTCTTTTTCATGTCCATGCCTTTTGGTTTTGACAATTAATGGTAATGTGTTGCAAAGATAAGACAAATTCATGGGAACTCTCAAGTCGAGAAATAAAAATATCGTCAGCACGATGAGCAAGATGTAGAATCTGTAGCACCCCAATTCCTCAACTCTCATTTTCCGATAGTGTGATAAATATTTTTCGTACCTGTGACGGCGCGCTGTCGCAGGTGTCTCCTCCCGTCATCGCACCTGCGATTTTTCCGGATTGAAAGTTGCATTCGCTTACCTCGCACCAAACTAAGCAATTTATTGCTGAAGGCATGCGGAAAAATACAAGTAAACTTAACTATTGTTGAGTTTCTGCCTCGCCCTGTGATAGAAAAGTAAACTTTCCCACTACCTTCATTCGTTGAAACTTGCTTTTTCTATCGGTTTGCAGTACCTTTGCACCCAATTTGGATAAATGTATATAAACCACATATAAATTATGGAATTAGCAAGCAAATACAACCCGTCAGACGTTGAGGGTAAATGGTATCAGTATTGGTTGGATAACAACCTCTTTCACTCAGAACCCGATGGCCGTGAGCCTTACACCGTGGTGATACCTCCCCCTAACGTGACTGGTGTGCTCCACATGGGACACATGCTCAACAATACGATTCAGGACATCCTCGTTCGTCGTGCTCGTATGCTCGGCAAGAACGCTTGCTGGGTGCCTGGTACCGACCACGCCTCAATTGCTACCGAAGCGAAGGTGGTGAAGAAACTCGCCGAGCAGGGCATCAAGAAGAGCGACCTCACTCGTGAGGAGTTCCTCAAGCATGCTTGGGAGTGGACCGACGAGCATGGTGGCATCATCCTCAAGCAGCTCCGCAAGTTGGGTGCTTCATGTGACTGGGACCGTACAGCCTTTACTATGGATGAGAAGCGCAGCGAGAGCGTAATCAAGGTATTCGTGGACCTCTACAACAAGGGACTCATCTACCGTGGACTCCGCATGGTGAACTGGGACCCCAAGGCGCAAACCGCGCTCTCTAACGAGGAGGTTATCTACAAGGAGGAGAAGAGCAAACTCTACTACCTCAAGTACTATGTTGTAGGTCTCGAGAATGTTGAAGCCGAGGAGGGTATGGTTATCCACAAGGACGACAAGGGCTACTATGCTGTAGTGGCTACCACACGTCCCGAGACCATTATGGGCGACACCGCGATGTGTATCAACCCCAAGGACCCCAAGAACACTTGGCTCAAGGGACAGAAGGTGATTGTGCCTCTCGTAGGTCGCGAAATCCCTGTCATCGAGGACCGCTACGTAGATATCGAGTTCGGTACAGGTTGCTTGAAGGTGACTCCCGCTCACGACACCAACGACTACATGCTCGGTAAGAAGCATAACTTGGAGACCATCGACATCTTCAACCCCGACGGTACATTGATCCAGGAGGCTGGCATGTACATCGGCATGGATCGCGTAGAGGTGCGCAAGCTCATTGCTAAGGACCTCGAGGCTGCGGGCTTGCTCGAGAAGGTGGAGGACTATGACAACAAGGTGGGTTACTCGGAGCGTAATGCCGACACCGCTGTAGAGCCTCGTCTCTGCATGCAGTGGTTCCTCCGTATGCAGCACTTTGCTGACATCGCTCTGCCTCCTGTAATGAATGACGAACTCAAGTTCTACCCCACAAAATACAAGACTACCTATAACAACTGGTTGGAGAACATCCAAGACTGGTGCATCAGCCGTCAGCTTTGGTGGGGTCACCGCATTCCTGCTTTCTTCTTGCCCACAGCAGAGGGTGCTGAGGAGAAGTTTGTTGTAGCCGAGACCGTAGAGGAGGCTGTAGCATTGGCACAGAAGATGGAGGGCTATGAGAACATCACTGCTGCCGAGCTCCGTCAGGACGAGGATGCTCTCGACACCTGGTTCTCATCATGGTTGTGGCCCGTGTCATTGTTCGACGGCATCAACAACCCCGACAATGCCGAGCTTAACTATTACTATCCCACTGCTGACCTTGTAACGGGTCCTGATATCATCTTCTTCTGGGTGGCACGTATGATTATGGCGGGCTACGAGTACAAGGGTGACATGCCCTTCAAGAATGTATACTTCACTGGTATCGTGCGCGACAAGCTAGGCCGTAAGATGTCGAAGAGTCTCGGTAACTCACCCGATCCCCTCGATCTCATTGCTCAGTATGGTGCCGACGGTGTGCGTATGGGTATGATGCTCTGCGCTCCTGCTGGTAACGACATTCTCTTCGATGATGCACTTTGCGAGCAGGGCCGTAACTTCAATAATAAGATTTGGAATGCCTTCCGTCTCGTGAAGGGATGGAACGTGAATGCTTCAATCGCTCAGCCCGAGGCTGCACGCTTGGGTTGCGAGTGGTTTGACGCTATGCTCACCAAGACTGCTCTCGAGGTGGACGACCTCATGAGCAAGTATCGCTTGAGCGAGGCCTTGATGGCTGTATACCGCCTCTTCTGGGACGAGTTCTCAAGCTGGTACCTCGAGATTGTGAAGCCTGCATACGGCTGCGCTATCGACAAGAAGACCTACGACGCAACGCTTCACTACTTCGATGCATTGCTCCGCTTGCTCCACCCCTTCATGCCCTTCATTACCGAAGAGCTGTGGCAGGCTATCGAGGAGCGCAAGGCTGGCGAGAGCATCATGACACAGAGCGTGAAGATCTTTGCCGACAGCTACGACGAGCAGCTCATTGCTGACGTGGAGACTGCCAAGAGCATCATCAGTGGTGTGCGCACCATCCGTCTGCAGAAGAACATTGCACAGAAGGAGACTCTTGCACTCGAAGTTGTTGGCACACATGGCGTAGCAGCCTACAATGCCATCATCGAGAAGATGGGTAACCTCGAGGCAATCAACGTGGTTGAGGCCAAGAGCGACGGCACCTCTTCATTCATGGTAGGCACCACCGAGTATGCAGTGCCCCTGGGTAGCCTCATCGACGTAGAGGCTGAGGTGGCTAAGTTGCAGGCCGAGCTCACCTACCTCGAAGGATTCCTCAACTCAGTGATGAAAAAGCTCTCCAACGAGCGTTTCGTAAGCAATGCTCCCGAGGCCGTAGTAGCAGCCGAGCGCAAGAAACAAGCCGATGCCGAGAGCAAGATTGCAGCCATCAAGGAAACAATTGCAAAATTGAAGTAAACAAAGATGAACAAGAAGGTTCTTATCCCTATAATTGCCGGTGCCGTGCTCCTCATTGGAGCACTGGCATTCCTTGGCATCCGCCTCAGTCAAGCCAACAAGGCCAATGAAGAGATGGTGCAGCTCTTTGAGTTAGAAAAGGAAGAGATGGAGAATGAGTATAGCACTTTCGCCACACAATACGACGAAATGCAAATACTCGTTAGCAACGATTCACTTGTAGCTCAGCTTGAGCGCGAGAAGCTGCGCACCCAGCAACTACTTGAGGAGTTGCGTGCCACCAAGGCCAATAATGCAGCCGAAATCACACGTCTTAAGAAGGAACTCAAGACTGTGCGTACCGTGATGCGCAGTTATATCGTGCAGATTGATTCACTCAATCAAGTAAACGAGAAGCTTTCTAAGGAGAACAAGCGCGTTCGTACCCAATATGCCGAGGCTACCAAAAAAGTAGAGACTCTTCAAGAAGAGGCAAAGAACCTGAGCGACAAAGTAACTCTCGCAGCACAGCTCGACGCATCGAACATCCGTATCGAACCGCGCAACAAGAAGGGTAAGGTGACAACAAGCGTGAAGAACGTTATCAAATTTGCCATCGAATTCACCATCGTAAAGAACATCACCGCCCCAACTGGTGAGCGCACCATCTACGTTCGTATTGCCAAACCCGACGGTACGGTGCTCACCAAGAACGCGAGCCACACATTCAAGTACGAGAACACCCAGTTGGAGTATAGTATCAAAAAACTCATCGAATACACTGGTGAGGAGCAGAGCGTTACCGTATACTGGGATGTAGAAGAGTTCCTCAACCCCGGAGAATATACCGTATACCTATTCTCTGATGGTGTAATGATAGGTGAAAAGAGCTTTACACTCGCGAACTAAGAAGTTAAACGTATAAAGAAAGCCAATGGGACAGCTTGCTCGGATGCAAACTGCCCCATTTTTCGTAGAACAAAAAGAAACAGCCCCACAAGAATGCGGGGCTGATGTCGTGTATTAATGAGTGGGGTTACTTCTCCCCCTTCACGCGGAACCAATCCATGGTGCGACCGAGAAGACCACGCTTGTCGAGCGAACCACGTACCTTAAGCACATCGCCTTCGACTTTCATAGAGCAGTTGTAGGTCTTGCCATTACCCGGATCATAGATTGTGCCACCGCTGTACTCGTCGCCTACCTTCTTAAGGCCACTGAGCATGTTGAGCCCAATAAGCTTACGTGAACGCAACTTACTATCGGGATTCTTGTCATCTACTGCAGGAGTTCCATCTGCCTCCGTGGGGTTCTGCAACCATACGATTTTACCATTGAATACATCTCCTTGCTTGTACACCTCTACGATAGCTGAGCCATCCTCAAGTTTCCACTTGCCCACAACATCCTGTGCAAGTGCCGCGCACAGAGGTGCAAGCATGAACATCATACCTACAAATAGTTTTTTCATCATTGTTTTTAGGTTTTAGTTAAACATTTCGCTGCAAAGGTAGTGCATTTTCTATAACATCCAAACATCTTCTTTGCAATAGTTCATTGCGAACTATTGTATAGCACCCCCCCCAAAAAATGAACCGACTCGTGCTTCCGTACGATTTAATTTTGTACTTTTGTAGTCGTAAACTATACCCGATTGGCATTGTCGGTTGTATTACAGGTGTAAACAATAAACATGACAGACGAAATGAAGAAGAATCACATTGCCCCTAATCGGGTCTGGATGTGCGTAGTACTGATGCTTGCTGCGGTATTCTCGGCCGCAGCACAAGGACGCACTTCTATCAAGATGGTTGAGGAACCACTTTTTAAGGCAGAGTCTGAATCTGATTTGCAGTCCATTGAAGTTAGTCGTAAGGAACAGATTGCCGAGGCGATACCCTCTATCAATCTTGTCGGGATATCGGCAAGCAAGAAAAGCCTTGTTTTGGGTGTTTTGGCCAACATTGTGCGTGAGAAGGCCTATGGCCTGCAGATAGGCGGATTGTATAATCATTTCGGTATGGGCGGAGGTTTGGCCGTAGGTGGACTTCTCAATACGACCAGTGCCTCATACCATGGTGTACAAGTGGGCGGATTGGCCAATATCGTACGCGAGAAGGCTTATGGCCTGCAGATAGGAGGATTGTGTAACCATGCAGGCATGGGCGGCGGCCTAGCCGTAGGTGGACTTCTCAACACGACCAGTGCCTCATACTATGGTGTGCAAGTGGGCGGCTTGGCCAATATATCCAAGGATGTCGCTGGGATACAGGTGGGTGGCCTGTTCAATTCCACAAAGAACTTCTATGGATTACAAATCGCGGGAGTAATGAATGTCGCACAAGACTCCTATGGCCTCCAATTAGCCGGAGTGGCGAATATTGCGAGAGGTAACGTTTACGGACTGCAGTTAGCCGGAGTGACCAACGTGGCTAAAGATGTTTATGGACTGCAATTTGCGGGAGTGGTAAATATAGCCAAAGAGGTAAAAGGCGTGCAATTTGCTTCTATCCTCAATGTTGCCGAGAAGAGTGACTTTCCGATAGGTTTGATAAATATCATTAGGAACGGCGAGAAAGGTGTAGCATTCACTTATGACATATTGGGCAATAGCATGGTTGCATTTCGCTCGGGTGGCAGATATGCCTACGGCATCTTGGGCCTGGGATACAACCAACACCTAACTGAGAAGATAGTGGCAGAGGCGGGTTACGGCATACACATCCCCCTATGCAGAGGATTGCAGGTAAACAATGAACTGAGAGCAACGGCTCCCATAAACACCTCGTCAACTAATTTCAGTTATCTTCTTTCCCCCTCGGTGACATTGTGGAAGCATTTCAATCTCTTTGGTGGTCCCAGCATTAACTTCTTTATGTCCGACACAGCAGAACCAATTAAGCTCTTACCCAAGCATACACTTTGGGACAAGAAGTCTGGCGAAGGTGCCCGCAGTCTATACATCGGCTACCAAGCAGGAGTGCAGTATATCTTCTGACGCTTGCATCTCCATAAATAAGTGTCTCTGCACTTTCTATGGTAACGCCGTAAACATTCCATTGACGTTATATTGCACGTGCTCAACGACCTGAGGATTGCTCCGTTCAAGATGTACAATGGAGAAATTGTAGTGGAATAGAGTTGGGTTATTCAAGGAGGAAGCGATCTCTATTCTCCGCTCCAAGAGTTCCCGAACAACCCGCCAAGCCATAATAAGGCGTCATCATCCCCGTAACGGTCAGCCGTTTGTGAAGATTATGCGGGTTATCATAGAGATTGACCTCATTTCTAACAAAGCCCTTGGGGAGCTTCACAATGATAACCCTCGTATTGTCCCTTTCGTCGATATTATCGGCCAAGACGATATTTTCTTTGGCTGTTTGGGTTATTTCCGTTCCAGGTTCGATGAATGCAATGGATTTATTCCCCTTAGCATATCCTACGATGTAGCCCCTAATGATTGCCTGTTCATAACCATCCTCCCTTTGCATTTTTATCCCCTCAGCAATGCTCAGGGTGTCTTGTCTTATTGCATCAGGGTCATTGGGTGTGTCGGGCTGTATCTCCGGTTCTTCGTCATCGAAGATTTCTTCGTCCTCATCTTCGTTTTCAATCTCGTCGGCAAAGGAATAGTCGCAAACCCCTTTCAACCCCACAACATTGTAATATAATGTGATATCTCCTTCAATGCGCACTTTGCGGTGATAGTTGTCTGGATTGTCATAGATGTTCAGGTCATCACGTTCAGCTGAGTTATTTGGCAGTTCTACTGGGAGGCAATACAGATAATCATAATCAGTTCCCGTGGGGAATGTATCTGCGAGAAGGATGTTCGACAAGGTGGTCGCCTTTCGAGTGTAGTTGCATCCGTTCTTCATAGAGCCACTGACGCACCCCACGATGTAGCCTTCTATCCACACGCTCTTACCATGTCCCAAAGTCTGCGCTTCGGCAATGGTATAGGGCGAGTCATAGGTGCCCTCGTGGATGATAGGCACGGAGTCGCGCACAGATGGCTCTTCGGTTTTAACAGTGTCGTTCTGTTCGATATCAGATGAACCATCTTCGTTTTCTTCGTCATTCTCTGGGATGTTCTCATCGTAAAATATGTATTTGGAAACCTCTATCATGCCGACCTCCTTAAAATATAGGGTTAGTTTCCCTTGTATGCGTACTTTGCGGTGATAGTTGTCAGGATTATCGTAGAGGTTCAAATCGTTTCGTTCATGGGAACCTTTAGGCAATTCTACGGGAAGGCAATAGAGATAATCATACTTGTTTCCCGTGAGGAACGTATCTGCAAGAAGAATATTTGATAATGACATTGCCTCTGGCTCAAAGTTGCAACCGTTGTTCATTGAAGACGTTTCACAACACCCCACGATGTAGCCTTCTATCCACACGCTCTTACCATGTCCCAAAGTCTGCGCTTCGGCAATGGTATAGGGCGAGTCATAGGTGCCTTCGTGGATGATGGGCACAGAGTCGCGCACAGGCACAGTGCTACCCTGTTCGGTTTCTGTCTTTTCTTCCTCATCGAGGATGACAGGCCCCGTGCATGCTGCGAGCCCAAAGATGCAGCACAATAGCAGCGATATGCAAGACGGACATTTCATAACGACTGCGAAGTAACAAATTATTTGTCGTAAAAGCAAATTGGCTCGTTGTTTTTGTCTTTTATAATTAGGTAATACAGAAAATAAGTTATAAATTTGCAGCGGAATATAGTATGTATAACCATATATTATTTAACAAAAATGATTAACTACAAAGAATTGGGTCTTGTAAACACCAAAGAGATGTTTGCAAAGGCAATGGAAGGCGGCTACGCTATCCCCGCATTCAACTTCAACAACATGGAGCAGCTCCAGGCTATCGTGCAGGCTGCGGTTGAGACTAAGTCTCCCGTTATCCTCCAGGTGTCTAAGGGTGCTCGTCAGTATGCCAACCAGACTCTTCTCCGCTACATGGCTGAGGGTGCTGTAGAGTATGCTAAGGAGCTCGGTTGCGAAAAGCCCGAGATCGTTCTTCACCTCGACCACGGTGATAGCTTCGAGACATGTAAGTCTTGCATCGACATGGGCTTCTCTTCAGTGATGATCGACGGTTCACACCTCCCCTACGAGGAGAACGTAGCTCTCACAAAGAAGGTTGTTGAGTATGCACATCAGTTCGGCGTAACTGTTGAGGGTGAGCTCGGTATCCTCGCTGGTGTTGAGGATGACGTAGTAGCTGAGCACCACACTTACACACGTCCTGAGGAGGTTGTTGACTTCGTAACCAAGACTGGTTGCGACAGCTTGGCTATCTCAATCGGTACTTCACACGGTGCTAACAAGTTCAAGCCCGAGCAGTGCACACGCAACGAGAAGGGTATCCTCGTTCCTCCCCCCTTGGCATTCGACGTTCTCGAGGGTTGCATGAAGGAGCTCCCCGGCTTCCCCATCGTGCTCCACGGTTCTTCTTCAGTGCCCCAGGAAGAGGTTGAGACTATCAACAAGTATGGTGGTGCTTTGAAGGATGCTATCGGTATCCCCGAAGAGGAGTTGCGCAAGGCTGCTTCATTGGCTGTCTGCAAGATTAACATCGACTCTGATAGCCGTCTCGCTATGACTGCTGCTATCCGTGAGGTGTTCGCAACAAAGCCCGCTGAGTTCGACCCCCGTAAGTACCTCGGCCCCGCTCGTGAGAACATGAAGAAGCAGTACATCCACAAGATCGTGAACGTACTCGGTTCTGACAACAAGCTCGCTTAATCATTAGCAATATAGCTTGATAGTTAAGCCGCCGGCATCACTGCTGGCGGCTTTTTCTGTATAATAAGGTGGTGCAAATGAGATTTTTCGGGAAAAATGTGCGAAAGTCAAGAAAAAGTTGTAAGTTTGTACCACGTTACATAACCAACTTAAAATAAACCAAAAAAACTACAAACGTATGAAACCTACATTGTTCGTATTGGCAGCCGGTATGGGCAGCCGTTATGGTGGTCTGAAGCAGCTCGATGGTCTGGGCCCCAATGGTGAAACTATCATGGACTACTCAATCTTCGATGCTATCCGTGGTGGCTTCGGTAAGATTGTGTTCGTTATCCGCAGAGACTTTGAGCAGGACTTCCGCGACAAGGTATTGAGCAAGTACGAGGGTCACATCCCCACAGAGCTCGTGTTCCAGGCTATTGATGACCTCCCCGAAGGCTTCACATGCCCTGCTGATCGTGCTAAACCTTGGGGTACTAACCACGCTGTGCTCATGGGTAAGGACGTTATCAAGGAACCTTTCGCTGTTATCAATGCCGACGACTTCTACAGCCGTGACGCTTTTGCCGTAATGGGCAAGTGGCTCAACGAACTCCCCGAGGGCAGCACAGGCAAGTACAGCATGGTAGGTTTCCGTATCTGCAATACTCTTTCTGAGAACGGTACTGTAGCTCGTGGTGTATGTGCCAAGAACGAGGCTGGTATGCTTACCGATGTTGTAGAGCGCACCGAGATCATGCGTGTTGACGGCACCATCTGCTACAAGGATGAGAATGGCGAGTGGCAGCCCGTAGGTGAGGAGACTCCCGTATCAATGAACTTCTGGGGATTCACACCCGACTACTTCCAGTACTCTGAGGCTCAGTTCGTAGACTTCTTGAAGGAGAACATCGACAAACCCAAATCAGAGTTCTTCATTCCTCTCGTAGTAGACACACTCATCAATAGCGGTAAGGCTACTTGTGAAGTTCTCGACACTACAGCTAAGTGGTTCGGTGTAACATACGCTGCTGACCGTCCCGGCACTGTAGAGAAGATTCAGGCATTGGTAGATGCTGGTGAATATCCCAACAAGTTGTTCTAAACCAACTTTCGGATATAAAGCAAGAACGGGGCAGTCATGTTTGGCTGCTCCGTTTCTTTTTGCCCTCGCATTGGCTGCAATAGACATCGTCCTTTTTAGCTGTTGCCTCTGTTGCCTGTTGCCTTTTATTAAAGAATAACGGAGAACCTTATTAGGCCCTCCGTTATCTATCATTTGTGTTTAGTCGCCATTACTTCTGGTTCTCAACCCAGATGCGAGCATTCACGAATGCCTCGATCCAAGGTGTCACCTCGTCGGTACGACGGTCGAGCGGGTAGTTACCACACTGCCAGGGGAAGATACAACGCTCCAAGTGGGGCATCATAGCTACGTGGCGGCCATCAGCGCTGGCAATACCGGCGATGTTGTAAGCCGAACCATTGGGGTTGGCAGGATAGCCGGCATAGTTGTACTTGGCTACGATGTGGTAGCAGCTCTCCTCGTAAGGAAGGGCAAACTTACCCTCACCGTGAGCCACCCAGATACCGTGCTTGGTACCGCTGAGTGAGCCGAAGAGTACGCTGTTGTTCTCGGGAACGTGTACACCTACGAAGTTAGACTCGAACTTGTGTGAGTTGTTGTGGTGCATAACGCCCTTCTCCTCGTGCTCGGGAGTGATAAGGCCAAGCTCCATCATCAGCTGGCAACCGTTACAGATACCGAGTGAGAGGGTGTCCTTACGAGCATAGAAGCGGTCGATGGTCTCCTTTGCCTTGGGGCTGAAGAGGATGGCACCTGCCCAACCCTTAGCCGAACCGAGTACGTCGGAGTTAGAGAAGCCACCGCAGAAGACGATGAAGTTGATGTCGTCGAGTGTCTCACGACCAGTCACAAGATCGGTCATGGTAACGTCCTTCACGTCGAAGCCAGCGAGCCAGAGTGAGTAAGCCATCTCGCGCTCACCATTGGTACCCTTCTCACGGATGATAGCGGCACGGATGCCTGAGGGTGTACGGCGGTCGGGGTTGAGACCATACTGTGCCAACTTACCGGTGAACGACTCGTTGAAGTCGAACACGAGGGGTTGGTTCTTATAGTTCTTGGCACGCTCATCGGCACAGCCATGGAAGCTCTGCTTGCGATCCAACATGTGTGAAGTGCTGTACCAAGCATCGCGCATAGCGTCGATGTCGAGTGCATACTCCTTATTGATATAGAGAGTGCGGTCGGCAGCGGGCTGACCGATTACAGCGAAGCCTACGCCAGCCTCTTCGAGGATAGCCTCTACGCGAGCAGCATTGGCCTTTGACACCTGTACTACTACGCCAGGATTCTCAGCGAAGAGTACCTTGATGATGTCCTTCTCCTCGAATACGCTGAGATCAATCTGCATACCACCCTTGGTATTGGCGAAGCACATCTCGAGCAATGCGGTAACGAGACCACCGGCAGAGATGTCGTGACCTGCCATGAGGAGACCTTCGTTCACGAGCTGCTGCACGGCGATAAAGGTATCGCGGAAGTACTCAGCCTCTACAGCAGGCACCTCACTACCCACCTTATCCAAGGTCTGGAAGAAGGCCGAACCACCAAGCGCAAGAGCACTGTCACTGAAGTCTATATGATAGAGCTGGCTCTCCTCGTCGTTCACAACGACAGGTGATACCACCTTCTTAACGTCTGAAACCTCACCACCAGCCGATACGATTACAGTACCGGGGCTTACTACCTTAGAGCCATCAGGATACTTCTGGGTCATTGAGAGTGAGTCCTTACCGGTAGGCACGTTGATATGGAGGTCGCAGCAGAAGTCTGAGAGTGCCTCTACAGCCTTGTACAAGCGAGCATCCTCACCCTCCTGTGAGCGGCAGGGCCACATCCAGTTAGCACTGAGTGAGAGTGAATCCATGCCATCGGCAAGGGGGGCCCATACGATGTTGGTCAACGCCTCTGATACGGCAAGCACCGAACCTCTGTCGGGAGCAGCAAGCGCAGCCTGAGGAGCATGACCGATAGCAGTAGCCATACCCTTGGTGCCACGGTAGTCGAGAGCCACTACACCGCAGTCGCTGAGGGGCAACTGAAGTTCACCCTGACACTGCTGACGGGCAATCTTACCAGTTACCGAGCGGTCTACCTTGTTGGTCAACCAATCCTTACATGCTACAGACTCAAGCTGGAGCACATTCTCTACATATTGTGCGAGGTTCTTCTCTGAATATTCTGCATCGCTATAGTTGCGCTCTACGGTCTTGTCCACCATGATGGTCTTGGGCGAAGAGCCGAACATCTGGTCTACAGCGAGGTCGAAGGGACGTACGCCATCCTTCTGCTCGAAGGCAAAGCGAGCATCACCAGTAGTCTCACCAACTACGTACATCGGAGCACGCTCACGCTCGGCAATCTGCTTCACATGCTCGATAGCCTCCTCGCGGATGAGCAAGCCCATACGCTCCTGCGACTCGTTGGCAATGATTTCCTTGGCCGAAAGAGTAGAGTCACCGATAGGCAACTTGTCCATATGGATAAGACCACCACACTCCTCAACCAACTCAGACAAGCAGTTTACGTGACCTGCTGAACCGTGGTCGTGGATAGATACGATGGGGTTGGTTTCCTCTTCGCAAAGTGCGCGGATAACGTTGTAGGCACGTTTCTGCATCTCTGCATTGGCACGCTGCACAGCGTTGAGCTCAATACCCGAAGAGTAGCGACCGGTGTCAACAGATGAAACAGAACCACCACCGAGACCGATGCGGTAGTTATCACCACCGAGCACTACCACCTTGTTGCCAGCCTCAGGAGCGCCCTTGAGGCAGTCGCGCTGTGTACCATAACCTACACCACCGGCAAGCATGATTACCTTATCGTAGCCATACATGGTGTCGGCCTCGTTCTCCTGGTGCTCGAAGGTGAGCACTGAACCGCAGATGAGGGGCTGACCAAACTTGTTACCGAAGTCAGAAGCACCGTTTGATGCCTTGATAAGAATCTGCTCGGGAGTCTGGTAGAGCCACTGGCGCTCGGGATACTTCTGCTCCCATGCGTGGCCCTCGTTGCTACGGGGATACGAGGTGATGTAAACGGCTGTACCGGCAATAGGCCATGAACCCTTACCACCACCCATACGGTCGCGAATCTCACCACCGGTACCGGTAGAAGCACCGTTGAAAGGCTCTACGGTAGTGGGGAAGTTGTGAGTCTCAGCCTTGAGTGAGAGCACAGTCTTGATATCCTTGATAACGAAATAGTCTGATGTAGCGTGGTTGGCAGGAGCAAACTGCTCGGCTACGGGACCCTCAGAGAAGGCGACGTTGTCCTTGTAGGCAGAGAGAATCTTGTTGGGGTTCTCCTTGGTAGTCTTCTTAATCATCTGGAAGAGTGATGAGGGACGCTCCTCACCATCGATAACGAAGGTACCGCCGAAGATTTTGTGACGGCAGTGCTCAGAGTTGATCTGTGCGAAACCGAACACCTCAGAGTCGGTCAAGCGACGGCCAAGGTCCTTCTCCACCTTTGCCAAGTATTCCATCTCCTCGCTTGAGAGGGCAAGACCCTCCTTCTCGTTGTACTCGGCCAAGTTGTCGATGTATACAATAGGCTGCGGCTCGATGTTCACGAAGAACAACTTCTGGTCCATACCCTTGTACATACGCTGCAACATGGGGTCGTACTCAGCATCCTCGCTTGCTACGGGGTAGTACTCCTCGATGCGGGTGATGCCCTCGACACCCATGTTCTGTGTAATCTCCACAGCATTGGTACTCCAAGGAGTAATCATCTCGCGACGCGGACCGATGAAGAAGCCCTCCATGGTATCGCCTTCAACGAGTTCGGCATTGCCAAACAGCCAACTAAGTTTCTTGATAGTTTCCTCGCCGGCCTGCTGCATGGTTTCAGCAGCAATAACGCTTCCGGCCTGTGATTTGAAGAAAAGAATCATCGTAGTTTTATGATTTATTGTTTGTGATTTAGCTATTTCACTGATTAGACTACAAAGTTAGTGAAAAATTCCGATTCTTTGATATTTTTCCACTTATTTATAGCAGGTCCTCTCCCACCCTCTTTTTCACATTTATTTCTGTGCCTCACGGATGATGCCAGTGCGGTAGGCATAGAGCAACTTGCGCAGCGACTCGATGCGCAGGCGTATATCACGGCCTTTGTCCGTATCTCCCACGTGAATGCGCTCACTGTGCTTCTCCACCAGATGGCGTGTGCTCTTGATATCAGCTCCGCCACGGATAGCCTCCTCGGCCGAGGTAAAGGGTTGGTGTTCTACGAGCTGCATACCACGCGAGTGGTATACAAGCGTATAGCCTGCGATACCTGTAGTAGACTGGTAGGGTTTCGAGAAACCTCCATCGATGACGATGAGTCGACCTCCCGCCTTCATCGGATTCTCGCCCTTGAGCGTCTTCACAGGAATATGTCCGTTGATGATATGGCGATGGTCGCCCTCTACGCCAAACTCTTCGAGCAGAAGGTCCACCGTAGCATCCTCATTGCGCAGCGTGTAGTAGCTGCCCTTGGTCTCCTTCATCACCGTCTTATCCTTCAGGAAGTAGCGCTCGAAGGTAGCCATGCGGTCCTTATCGAAGGTAGGTGCATCCTTACCGCACCAGAGATACCACAAGTAGTCTACGGCAAAAGCGCGAGTTGCAACATCGCTATCCGGGGTGTAGGCCACACGTATCAGGCTATCCACCTTATCGAGCAAAGCGCGGCCCTTGTAGAGTCCGTCGTGCAGGTACACCTCCTTCAGTGTCCCGTCAGGGTTCATCGGTATTGAAGCATGGAAGAGCAGATTACCATTGTACACGAGATACATGCTACCCTTGTCAAGCAAGCAGTGGATATGGCGCTGCAACTTCTCACTGGTGGTGAACGAGTGAGCGATACGCTCTATCACCTCACTCTCCTCTACGCTCAGCTTATAGGGGTCGGCAGGGTCTATGGTGGGGAAGTAGCACTCTCTCATGCCATAGCGCTTGCCACCGATCGTACAAATACCCTTCTCATAGTCTATCTTATCCAGCAATAGTCGGTCGCCCATCTCATACCCAGGATGGCGACGTATGATTTCGGCTTCGAGCTTAAACTGCAGCACGCTCACCGCCTTGTGCATCTGAGCCATGAGACGGCGTGTCTTCTCACTACAGGTGACTCCATCGTCGAGCTTGGGGCCAAACTCCTCGCACGGGTCGTCCTTGTACACATCCATGGCAAAGATAGCCAGATGCAGAAGATTGATGCCGTAGCCATCCTCCAACACCGAGAGATTGCCATAGCGCATGCAGAGACGAAGCACATTGGCCATACAAGCACGGTTACCCGCTGCAGCACCCATCCACAATACATCGTGATTACCAAACTGCACGTCGAAGTTCTGGTATTGGCACAAGGTGTCCATCACAAGGTGCGAGCCCGTACCACGATCGAAGAGGTCGCCCACGATATGGAGGCGGTCGATGGCCAAGCGCTGTATGAGATTACAGATAGCCTCAATGAAGTGGTCGGCCTGATCAGTACTGATGATAGCCTCGATGATACCCTTTACGTACTTGTTCTTGTTGGTCATGCCCGTAGACTCGTGCAGCAACTCCTGAATGATGTAGGAGAACTCCTTGGGCAACGCCTTGCGCACCTTCGAACGGGTATACTTGGACGAGATGTTCTGACACACCGAGATGAGTCGGCGCAGCGTCAGGGCATACCAATCATGCATATCCTCGCCCTCACGCTCAGACTTGATGAGCTGCAACTTCTCAGTAGGATAATAGATAAGCGTACACAAGGCACGTATTTCCTTGTCGCTAAGCTCATCGCCCAACACCTCGCGAACCTTACGCTTGATGTCGCCCGACGCATTCTTCAACACATGCTGGAATGCTTCGTGCTCACCATGGATATCGGCAAGGAAATGCTCGGTACCCTTAGGCAAGCCCAAGATGGCTTCGAGGTTGATAATCTCGGTGCTGGCCTCAGCCGCATTGCGAAAACTGCGCGACAGCAGTTGCAAATAGTTCAACTCCTGCTGTATCTCCTCGGGGGTATATCGTTGGTTGCTCATAGCAGAATATTTATGTTATCGTACAAAGGTAGTAAAAACGAATGAATAAATCTCGTTTTTACGATAAGTATTTCTTATTAATCAAAAAGGGGATGAACCTTACGGCCATCCCCTTTTATATCCAATGGTTTTGGATTACTTCAATGAGTAAACAACATCCTCTTCTACCTCTACGGCAGCGATCTTGCCCTCACGGAGCAACCAACCCAAACCAAGGTACAACTCCTTCTCTTTCAGTTTTGCCTTTGTCTTGATCTCCTTAAGAGTAAGACCCTCTGTCTCGTTCAAAGCAGTCCAGATACGGCCTGCAAATGCACCAGCATTCTCAATCATAGTTCTTTAGTATTTTAATTCAACATTAAGTTTCTACTGAAATTGTAACAACCTTTGTTTTAACTCTTTAGATGCTAAAAGAGGCTGTTTTCCCATTTCGGGTGCAAAGGTACTGCTTTTTTGTTACATTACAAACAAAAAAGTGCGTGATTTTCAATAACATTGCCACTTTTGTTGTGGTTATTGCTCTTTTTTGTTCTTTTCGAGATATTCGCACCAAATTCTTGCTGCTTCCTCAACCATCTTTACACAAGGGCGTTTCTTGTAATATTCGCCATTGCGTGTATCGGGAGTCGTTGGAGTGGGGGCATTCTTTGCCAATCCCAGGAGTTCGGCGCAGATGAGCGAACCGTTGCGCTTGCGGAACTCTTCGGCCAGTTCCTGAACAACCTTGTAGTTCGCTTCTTTACCTTGGGCATTACGCCCCTCGGTGCAGCCGGTCTCAAGACCCGCAACAAGGAACATACCACACGCTGCGCCACAGGTCTGGCGCATACGGCCAATGCCACCACCGAACGAGGCGCCCATCTTGAGTGCCTGCTCTTGTGTGAAACCATACATATCGGCAAATGCAGCTACAACTGACTGGCTGCAATTGTATCCCTCCTTGAACAGTGCTACTGCTTTTTCAATTCTTTCTTCCATAGTGTCCGTATATTTATTATCTACTCGCAAAGATGTCATCCTGAGCGTAGTGAAGAAACTTTATACCAATGTAAGCATAGACGCTTCGCTACGCTCAGTGTGACAATTCATTGGGTAATTATGCCTACTGTTATCAAATAAGTCCTCTTGCGCGGAGCAGTGCCTCGGGGTTGGGGTCAGCGCCACGGAAACGGCGGTACTCGCGCATCGGGTCTTTGCTGCCGCCCATTTCAATGAGTTGCTTGAAGCTGGCTGCGGTCTCGGCATCGAACACTCCCTTCTCAAGGAATAGCTCGAATGCATCACAGTCGAGTACCTCGGCCCACAGATAGGCATAGTAGCCAACTGCATAGCCACCGCCGAACACGTGTGCAAAGTTGGTACTGCGGTAACGGTACTCAATCTCGGGGATGAAGCCGAGCTCCTGGCGCAGCTGGTTCTCGTACTCGTTGCAGTCGAAAGTGGTGTAATCGTCAATGAGGTGCATCTTCATATCAAGCAGTGCTGCAGCAACCAGCTCGGTTGTCTCAAAACCAAGGTTGAAGTGTGAACTCTTCTGCATCTTCTCGATGAGTTCGGCAGGAATTGGCTCGCCGGTGATATAGTGCTTGGCAAACGTAGGCATAACCTCGGGGTGGATTGACCACTTCTCGTTTATCTGTGAGAACAGCTCCACGAAGTCGTGCTTTACGTTTGTACCACTGACGCTTGGGTAGTGTGTTTGTGTTAGCAGGCCGTGTAGTGCGTGACCGAACTCGTGGAACAGTGTGCGTGTCTCGTCGATGTTCAAAAGTGCAGGGGTGTCGCCCTGTGGCGGTGTGAAGTTACATACATTAACAATCATTGGGCGTACATTCTCGCCACCGATGTTTCTCTGGTTTACAAAGTTTGTCATCCAGGCACCCTGACGCTTTGATGCGCGTGGAAAGAAGTCGGTGTAGAATATACCCAAGTGGTTGTCGTTGTTGTCGAGAACCTCGTATGCCTCGACACCCTCGTAGTATACAGGGATGTCATTGCGCTTGATGAATTTTATGTCATAGAGCTTGCTAGCGCAGTCGAATGCTCCCTGCAGTACATTCTCTATTCTGAAGTATGGCTTGATGACCTCGTCGTTGAGTGCATATTTCTCCTTGCGCAGCTTCTCGGTGTAGTAGAACCAATCCCAGCCCTCAATCTTGATGCCGGCACCCTCGCGGTCGGCAATCTTCTGTAACTCGGCTCTCTCCTCCTTTGCGCGGTTCACTGCCGGCTCCCAAATGCTGGCAAGCAGCTCGAGTGAAGCCTCTGGCGTTTTTGCCATCTTCTCATCGAGTACAAAGTGTGCGAAACTCTCGAATCCAAGAAGTTTTGCCTTCTGCTGGCGCAGTATAAGAATCTCCTTGATTATGGCCTTGTTGTCGTTGGCATCGTTGTTGTCGCCACGGCCGTAGTATGCCTTGTACACCTTTTCGCGCAGTTCGCGGTTGTCGGCATACTGGAGGAATGGAATGCAGCTTGGTTTGTCGAGCGTGAATACCCAACTGCCGTCCTCG
>JAZKYH010000074.1:0-34765 GCA_045612065.1 Bacteroidaceae bacterium | reverse complement strand
GTTATCGAGAAGATGGTATTGGCTGTACTGAAGAACAATGAACTAAACAAACCAATCAACAGAAAAAGGTTTAGGGCATCTATTGACAGAAAGTATTTATGGCAATTATTAAACCAATTTTTATAATGCGTTTTCCCTGATAGTGATAAATAAGAGAAAAACTAGGGACGAAAATCGAAATCTAAGGGGCGATTTTGTAGACGATTGCGTTGATTTTTAGGGTATTGCGGATTCAAAAAAGGCATATTATCTTTGCTCGTGAAATGCTTTTATTAACCCTTAAAAACTCACAAACATGAAACAAACAACCCCTAAAACTATGGAAGAAACGACCACACAAACCATGTCCTACGGCGACTTGCTGCGCGAGACTCAGCAAACCGAGTTCCCGCTACTCAGTAAGGTTACCCAAGGCCTCTTGAACGACCCATTGACGCTGATGAATGCTCATGCCGATGAGGATGGCGTGGTGGTGCCCTGTGCCTTGCCCGATGCGATGGTGCAATGCCTGCCCCGGATGATGAGCGAGCCCCTGTCCTTGTATGAGGATGCCGATGTGAGGACGATGCTCCTCATGGCTATGATGCCCACGCTGGGCTCTGCTATGAGCAATGTACGCGTGCGCCACGAGCGCAAGCTTTACTCCTTGGGTATGATGAACGTGTGCGTAGGTCCCTCGGCATCGGGCAAGGGTGCCGTGGGTGATGTGGCAAGCCTCGTCGATGGCATCAACGAGGTGGTGTGTGCTGAATCGGCACAGGAGATGGCTGACTACCGCAAGAAGCACAATCGCTATGCCCGCCTCAACAAGCAGCTCGACCGCGCCGCCAAGAGCGATATTGCCGAACTGGTGGACATCAACGACATCGGCGAGGAAGTGGACGAGCCGCAAGCTCCCCTGCGACGCATGCACAAGTTGCCATCGAAGACCACAGCGGCCAACTACTACAAGTTACTCTATGCCAACAGAACTAACATCGGCTACCTGCACATTCCCGAACTGGCCGAGCTGAATGCTGCCAACCGCACGGCTTTTGGTGACTTTATGTATATGATGCTGGCCGCACAGAATGAGGAGCCCCTGCACACGGCCCGCAAGACCGATGATGAGGACTTCCGCATCGAGCACACGCGACTGGCCCTCGTGGCTACGGGCACGGAGTCATCGGTGCGCGCCTTCATCCCCAACCTGGAGGATGGCCTTTCGACCCGCTTCCTCTACCACAACCTACCCGCCAAGAGCGATGTGCGCGACGAGATGGACGAGGCCATGGCCGAGGCGTTCAATGATGTGTATACCCACTATCGAGGTCAACTGACCGGGATATGGAAGGAGTTGCGTCAGTTTGATGGCAAGACGGATGAGGAGCTGCCCCGCCTTATGCTCAGCGACGCGCAGCGCGAGATGATCAATGAGTACTACCACCAATTGGTGAACTTCATTGCCCTCACTCAACCCGACAAGGACCTGCGCGCTCCCATCTTCCGCACCCGACTGAACCTCTATCGTATGCTGATGATACTCTCCGTACTCCGTCGCCACGAGGCTATGGGCACAGCAGAGGGTCTGTTTGCCGAAAGACTCTTTACCGTCACCGAGGATGACCTTCACTGGGGGCTCTCATATATCTTCTACACGGTGATGCAGACCTCGGCCTTGTATAACCGCTTGCGTGCCCCTATGGCCGTGAAGGAGACCGCACACATCAGCGCCCTGGCCTTCCTGAGCTTGTTGCCTCACACCTTCACCACCGAGGTGGCCAATAGGGTGGGCGAGGAGCAGGGCATCAAGGTGCGTGCCGTGGGCTATCAGCTACGCACGTTGTGCACCAAAGGGTATGTGGAGCGAGTGAAACATGGAGTGTATCGCAAGGTGAAAAAGACATGTGCACAGAAATTTGCAGCCTAACTTGCCGATTTGCCGAAACGGGCACTTATGACGCTGAACCTCATGGTGGTTACGCACGCAAGACTTGCCGAAACTCTTGCCGAATGTTGTCTTTTTAGAATTATTTTTATTATTTTTGCAATTATGAAACGAAATCCACAGACAAAGATCGTAGTGGCCGACACGGCCCCCGTAATGAAGTGCCGCGCCATACGCCGCCGCAAGATGGGCTACGAGCCTGACATGGACAAATGGGGTGTAGGGGTTGCCCTTGTTCCCAGCAACAAGATAGACGTTGAGGAGATGGGGGCCATCAGCCAACAACGCTGTACGGTGACGCAGGCCGACGTGCAGGCGGCGTGGAACGTGATGGAGGTTATCATTGCCGATGCCCTGGCCAACGGACACCACGTGGAGCTGGGGCAGCTGGGTACGCTATCGCTGGGGGTACGCACCAAGGAACTGAAGGAGCCGGGAGAGAAGATACGCGCCACAGACGTGGAATTGGGTAGCATCAGCTTCAAGCCTGGAGTGCTCTTGCAGAAACAACTGAACCGCGTGACCTTCAAGATAGATAACGACTGCCTGGAGCCCACCGACACAGCCTCGCTTGCCGATGCTCTTTATGACTACTTCGTCGATGGTGCCCACGAGGCCATCAACGTGAAGCAGTTTACTCGCCTCTGTGGCTACAAGGAGACCCGAGCCCGCAAACTGATGAAGAGCTACGTGGCCGATGGACTCATGGAGCACATCCCCTACAGCCGCGGCTATTACCGCCCCACGAAGGGCAACTTCGGGTGGTGATGAACTAAGGTAACCTGTCGTCAACTACACAGACGGAGCAGCCAGAATATGAATATCATCCAACCTGCAATCCTGAGGTATTTCTGCAAGTTTGGAGAGATTTCGGGTTCAGGCGAAGGCGGTGTCTCCTGCGACGGCGAGGTCCACTCCTCGCCGCGGTGCTCGGTGTAGACAACCTCTTCTACGTCGTCTTCGTCGCAACCAATTGGGTTATTGTCTTCGTCATCAAGTGGCGCTGACTCAAAGGGCGACTCTTCACCGACGGGAGAGAAGGGAGCATAAAGATAGGTGTCGGACGGGGCCTCAGCTTCGGGCTTGGACACCACGACAGGCTCAGACACAGGCTCGGCGATAGCATCAGCAGGATCGGCATCCGCGAGCATACCAACAATATTCGCAATAGCAGCGGTAGGAGCAGGGGCTGCGGTCCCCGTGAGCACACCCACGATGTCGTCGGTCAACGTTGCCTCTGCACTCACCTCGCACTGCGCCAACAGCTCCTCGGGCAGTTTAGCACCATCGGCAAGGCACACCACCATCCTCTTCTGTGCATCGAGAGCACATTGCAGCGTGGCCATGGCGTAGGGGGTAGCCACAAATCCCGTGCCGGCAAGCACCACATGAAGGCGGCTCTCGGCCACCAATCCGCGGGTGTAGTCACTCAGCGAGAAACCGCTCTCAACACAATCGAGATAACACGTCAGGCCCTTACCGCCCAACTGAGCCGAGAGTTCATAGGCCCGGCTCGAGAATGTCACAGAATAGCTTACAAATACATCGTAGTTCATGCAGGCAAAGATAGGACAAAAAATCGGGTCCTCCTACTGCATCGCTACTTATTTGTATATGACCGCACCTTGCTTTTCGCTCGCCTTGACTTTGCCTTCCTCCTTCATGCTCGGTTTGCACTGATTTTAATCTGCTTCGCAACTTGAAATTAGGCTGCGCCTCGGAAAAATGCAAGTAAACTTAACCTTGTGTTGAGTTTCTGCCTCGCTCAGTAATAGAAAAGTGTCACTTTTTCATTACCTTCGCTCGTTGAAACTTGCTTTTTCTCTCGGCTTGCACTAATTTTGCAAGTTGAAATGCAAAATTCAAGAACTTAAATGATTACACTTGACCAACTGAAGGATATTAAGGAGCGCACCGAGGCGCTCAACCGTTACCTCGCCATCGAGGACAAGAAGATACAGGTAGAGGAGGAGCAGCTGCGCACGCAGGTGCCGGGATTCTGGGACGATGCCAAGAAGGCTGAGGCGCAGATGAAGAAGGTGAAGGAGCTGCAGGCATGGATTGACGGATACAAGCGCGTGAAGAGCCTGGCCGATGAGGTGGAGGTGGCCTTTGAGTTCTGCAAGGATGAGCTCATCACCGAAGCTGAGCTGGATGCGGCATACGCTACCGCTCTCGAGGCCATCGAGGAGCTGGAGCTGAAGAACATGCTGCGCGAAGAGGCCGACAACATGGACTGCGTGCTCAAGATCAATGCGGGTGCCGGTGGCACCGAGGCGCAGGACTGGGCTTCGATGCTGATGCGTATGTATATGCGCTGGGCCGAGACGAATGGCTACAACCTGCGCATCTCGACCTTGCAGGATGGCGATGAGGCGGGTATCAAGACCGTGACGATGGAGCTCGAGGGCCCGTTTGCCTATGGCTACCTGAAGAGCGAGAACGGTGTGCACCGCCTGGTGCGCGTGTCGCCCTACAATGCGCAGGGTAAGCGCATGACATCGTTTGCCTCGGTGTTCGTGACGCCGCTCATCGACGACAGCATCGAGATTGAAATCAACCCCGCACTGCTCTCATGGGACACCTTCCGAAGCGGTGGCGCCGGTGGCCAGAACGTGAACAAGGTGGAGTCGGGTGTACGCCTCCGCTACCAATATACCGACCCCTACACCGGTGTGCAGGAGGAGATTATGATTGAGAACACCGAGACCCGCGACCAGCCCAAGAACAAGGAGAACGCGTTGCGCTTGCTCCGCTCGCAGCTCTACGACCGCGAGCTGCAGCACCGCATGGAGGAGCAGGCCAAGGTGGAGGCTGGAAAGAAGAAGATTGAGTGGGGCTCGCAGATACGAAGCTACGTCTTCGACGACCGCCGCGTGAAGGACCACCGCACAGGTCACCAGACCTCGGACGTGGGTGGCGTGATGGATGGTAAGATTGATGGTTTCATCAAGTCGTACCTGATGTCGAACTCTTCGGAGGAGTAAGAACTAAAGAGAATCATTACCCCCTACCGCCTTCAGGCGAGTGAAGCGAAGCAGATGCGGAGCGAAACGGTGGGGGATAACAAGGTATAAACGCTGATGAAAAACAAATATAGCCGACTCAGTGCCATACGTGTCATCATTGCCGGGCAGCGCATAGGCAGTCAGGACGAACTGCTGAGGCAACTGCAGGCACTCGGCTATGAGTGTACACAGGGAACACTCTCGCGCGACCTCAAGGAGCTGAATGTGACCAAGGAGGTGGTGGCGGGAGGTGAGTGCATCTACCTGCTGCCCGACAGCCCGCTGCACCCGAATGCAGAGATTCCCTACGGAGTGCAGATGAGCGGGGGAGTGGTGTCGGTGGCCTTCTCGGCCAACATGGCCGTGGTGAAGACCCGCGCAGGCTATGCACGTGGCATCGCGGGCGACATTGACCGGTGCGAGTTCGAGTCGGTGCTGGGCACGGTGGCTGGCGATGATACCATACTCCTCGTTGTCAGAGAGGGATACACAAAGCAGGATGTGTTGCTGCAACTGGAGCGCATCATCCCCGAAATAAAGACATTGATTAAACTATGATAAAGACTGGAATTATTGAAGGTGCCGGATTTGCTGGCGGTGAACTGATTCGTTTGTTGCTCAACCATCCCGATGTGCAGTTGATGTTCATCACGGGACGTGGTAACAGTGGACAGCAGATTCACGAGGTGCACCGCGGACTCTATGGTGAGACCGACCTGGTGTTCTCCGAAGAGCCCGAGCTGGACAAGATTGACCTGCTCTTCCTCATCACCTCGGCCGAGGAGAGCCGTCAGTTTATGGAGACTCACGAGATTCCCGAGAAGCTGAAGATTATTGACTTCTCGCGCGAATACCGTCTTAAGGCGGGCGATGATGAGTTTATCTACGGTCTGCCCGAGCTGAACCGCCGTGCCATCTGCAAGAGCCGCTTCGTGGCCAACCCGGGTAGCTTTGCCACCTGTATCACCCTCGGCTTGCTCCCCTTGGCGAAGAACCTCATGCTCAATGACGATATCTATGTGCATGCCATCATCGGTAGCACGGGCACGGGACATAAAGCCTCTTCGATGACTACCTTCAGCTGGCGCGACAACAATGTGAGCATCTACAAGCCCTTCGTGCACCAGCACCTGCCCGAGATACGCGAGTCGCTGGAGCAATTGCAGAGCAGTTTCAAGGCGGGCGTTCACTTTGTGCCCTATCGCGGTAACTTCACCCGTGGCATCTTCTGCACCATCATGGTGAAGAACAAGGTGTCTCTCGAGGAGCTCACGCAGCTCTATGTGGACTACTATGCCAAGGACTCGTTCACGCACATCACTCCCGACAATATTGACCTCAAACAGGTGGTCAATACTAACAAATGCCTGATACATTTGGAGAAGCATGGCGATATGCTGCTCATTACCTCATGCATCGACAACTTGCTGAAGGGTGCGAGCGGACAGGCGGTGCACAACATGAACCTCTTGTTCAACCTTGAAGAGACAACGGGATTGAACCTCAAGGCGACAGCTTATTAAGGGAGGCCTCACCCTATCCCTCTCCCAAAGAGAGGGGATCACATAGCATGCAAAGAACATAGTTAATAAAAATGAAAAAAAATAACGTTACCATATGGTCTGAGTCACCCCTCCTTTGGAGGGGAAGGGGGGAGGCCGCACGTCGATTCTCTACCACCGTATTGTTGGCCTGCTTCTGCATGGCCATGGTGGCCAAGGCACCGAAGTATGTGTTCTATTTCATCGGTGACGGCATGGGGCTGAACCAAGTTGTGGCTACCCAGTATTACCTTTGCTCATGTGACGGCGAGCTGGGCGTGACCCCGCTTTGCTTCACGCAGTTCCCCTATACGGGCATTGCCACTTCGTACTCGGGCAATAGCGACGTTACCGACTCGGCTGCGGGAGGTACGGCCTTGGCAACGGGGTATAAGACCTACAATGGGGCTATCGGTGTGGCCAATGATGGCGCTGCGGTGACCAGCATTGCAGAGATGGCTCACCGCTATGGTGCCAAGGTGGGTGTGGCTACGAGTGTCACCATCAATCATGCCACCCCAGCATCGTTCTATGCGCATCAGAAGAGTCGCAACGACTATTACGAGATAGGCACGCAGCTGCCCACATCGGGCTTCGAGTTCTTTGCGGGCGGTGACCTTGCCGAGAAGACCAATCCCGACAAACCGTCTGCTCCGCACCTCTACGACCTTGCCCGTGAGGCGGGCTATGCCATTGTGCGTGGCTACGACGAGTATGCCAGCTTGGATGGCGAGGCGGATAAGGTGGTGCTGATACAGAAGGAGGATATGGTGGAGAACACGCTTCCCTATGCTATCGATGCTCGCGAGGGCGACCTCACACTGACGCAGATAACGACTGCTGCTATCGACCATCTCTATGACAACAAGCATAAAGAGGGCTTCTTCCTCATGGTCGAGGGCGGCAAGATTGACTATGCCTGCCATGCCAACGACGCTGCAGCAGCATTGCTTGAGGTGGTAGACTTTGACAATGCCATCCGTGTGGCTTACGACTTCTACAAGCAGCATCCCAAGGAGACACTCATCATTATCACTGCCGACCATGAGACGGGCGGCTTCACCTTGGGCAACGGCTCTTATGCCTTGAACTTTGGAGCTTTGCAGGCGCAGAAGGTGAGTCAGGCGGGTTTCTCGCGCATCGTTAACCGCATGCGTCACGAGAGCAAGGATAACGTGACTTGGGAGCAGATGAAGGAGGCTTTGAAGGCCAACTTCGGCTTTTGGGGTACCATCACCTTGAGTGAGCGCGATGAGAATGCCTTGCGTGCCGAGTATGAGCGTTCGTTCAAGGGCGACAAGAATGTGAAGATGGCCGAGAGCCTCTATTACCGTGACGAGCCTATTTCGGCTTTGGCGGTGCGCATACTTAATCGCATTGCGATGGTGAGCTGGCCCGTAGGGTCGCACACGGCAGCCTATGTGCCTGTGTTTGCTGTGGGTAATGGTGCCGAGAGCTTCTGTGGACAGATGGACAATACCGACATCCCCAAGCGTATTGCCGAGGTGGCTGGATACGGAGCAATTGATAATTGACAATTTTCAACGTTCAATTTTTAATTTTCAATTTTCAAAAAAAATGAGCATCTGTGTTAGAAACATCGTACCGGAGTATCCTGTAAATGAGAAGACGATTTATTTCCCCGATATAGAATTAGTAAAGCGTATGAAAATATTATTGTTGGGCAGTGGCGGACGTGAGCATGCCCTGGCTTGGAAGATAAGCCAAAGTCCGAAAGTAGAGAAATTGTATATCGCTCCCGGTAATGCTGGTACACGCGAAGTAGGTGAAAACGTAGCGCTCTCGGCTACCGACTTCGAGGGCATCAAGGCCTTTGTGCTTGCCAACGCCATCGACATGGTAGTGGTAGGCCCTGAGGATCCTTTGGTGAAGGGTGTGTATGACTTCTTCCGCGACGATGAGCAGTTGAAGAGCATTCCCGTTATCGGTCCCTCAAAGGAGGGTGCCACCCTTGAGGGCAGCAAGGACTTTGCCAAGGCCTTCATGATGCGTCATAACATTCCCACAGCGCGTTATCAGACCTTCACTCAGGAGACCTTGGCTGAAGGTATCGCTTTCCTCCACACCTTGGAGGCTCCCTATGTGCTGAAGGCCGATGGCCTCTGTGCCGGTAAGGGTGTGCTCATCCTCGACACCATCGAGGAGGCTGAGAAGGAGCTCCGCGAGATGTTGGGCGGTATGTTCGGCTCGGCTTCGGCAAGCGTAGTCATCGAGGAGTTCCTCAGTGGCGTAGAGTGCTCGGTATTCGTGCTCACCGATGGTAAGAACTACAAGCTCTTGCCCGAGGCCAAGGACTACAAGCGCATTGGCGAGGGCGACACTGGCTTGAACACCGGTGGTATGGGTTCAATCTCTCCTGTTCCTTTCGCTACTGCTGAGTGGATGCAGAAGGTGGAGGAGCGCATCGTGCGCCCCACTGTAGAGGGCTTGGCTGCCGAGGGTATCGACTATAAGGGCTTCATCTTCTTCGGCCTTATCAATGTGAAGGGCGAGCCGATGGTTATCGAGTACAACGTGCGTATGGGTGACCCCGAGACCGAGAGCGTGATGCTTCGCTTGAAGAGCGACATCGTGGACCTCTTCGAAGGTGTGGCTGAGGGTAACCTGGGCGAGCGCACTATCGAGTTTGATTCTCGCAGTGCCGTGTGCGTGATGCTTGTATCGGGTGGCTACCCCGGTGACTATGTCAAGGGCTATCCCATCACAGGTTTCGACAAGGTGGAGGGAAGCTACCTCTTCCATGCCGGTACTACGGTGAAGGACGGGCAGGTAGTGACCAATGGCGGACGTGTCATTGCCGTAAGCTCTTATGGCGACACACAGTTGGAGGCATTGGCTACCTCGTTCAAGAATGCTCAGGCATTGCATTTCACGGATATGTATTGCCGCAGCGATATCGGTAAGGATATTCTTTGATGAAAAAACTCATCCACTTCATAACTTATAGTAAGACGGCAGCATATATTGCCGCCTTGCTGTGTGTTGTGTCGTGGTGTATGCAAGTGGAGGAGAAGACACTCACGGGTGTTCTTTGGCTTCTTCTTTCTCTTTTGGCAGGCTATCTGCTTGTCAAGGTCAACAGAGAGTTCTCGCTGAGCGACAGTAAGAGCACACTACCTGCTACACTCTATTTTATGGGCAGCAGCATAGTCCCGGACCTCTTTGCCCAGCATGGGGCAGGGTGGCATGTGGCCCTTCTCTCGGTAGCTTGCTATGTGCTGTTGCAGACCTACCGCGAGCGTGATGCCATGGGGAGTTACTTCTTGACCTTTGCGCTCATCGGCATCCTATGTCTCTTGGCTCCTCCATTGCTATGGGTATTGCCTTGGCTGGTGTTGTGTGGAGCGTTCATGGAGTCATTGCATGTGCGCACCTTTTTTGCTGCATTGTGGGGGCTTCTCTTTCCCTATTGGGTGGCGTGTGGCGTGTTGTTTCTGACGGGTAGGATTGGGGCCGTGGTGTCCTATCTTGAACAAGTGAGTAGTCTGGAGATGTTCACCTTGCTCCCAATGCAAGAGAACTTTGGTTGGTGGGGCCAACTCTTGTGGGCACTGCTGATGTCTCTTCCGGGTGGTATAGGCATTCTTCTTAACCGTACGATGAGGCTCCAGGCCAGTGCAGTCTTTCGACTGCTCATAGGTGCCCTCGTGGTGCTCCTTGTGGCTATGTGGCTCTCTGCCGCTCACTCAGCAGCGCTGCTCCCTTGTGTGTTGCTGATCGCTGCTCTTATAGGGTCGGCAATGTTTACTGTGGGTGATAATCGGGTGAAGAACATTTATCTCGTCGTAGTGTTGCTTGTCTGGTTATCTCTCTTGGGCCTATCCCTATGGAACAGCTTCTGGATATTCTAATCAACTATGGCGCTTGGGGTATGTTTATCTCTGCCTTCTTGGCTGGTAGCATACTTCCTTTCAGCAGTGAGTCGGTCATGATTGCACTCCTCGCTGTGGGTGTCAATCCGTGGACCTTGCTATTCACGGCTTCGGCAGGTAACACCTTGGGAGGTATCACCTGCTACTGCATTGGTCGCATTGCTTCGCCCGAGTGGTTACAGCGCACTTTCCGCATCAAAGACAAGCATATGCTTCGTGCTCGTGCCTTGGTCTCTCGTTGGGGCGCATGGATGGGACTCCTTTGTTGGGTGCCCATATTGGGGGATGCTATCCTCGTTACGCTTGGCATCATGCGTTCTCATCCCCTCGCTACCAATCTTACCATGCTTGTGGGGCGTACTCTCCGCTATGCCATTGTGTTGTTCTCGTCTCTCGGAGTGACAAGACTCTTCTCGTAGAAGTCGAGTAAATGTGTCAAAGATAGATGTAAAAAATCAGCCACAGAACGTTCTGTGGCTGATTCTATATTTGGGGGCTTCTTAGTCGTTGAGCATCATTGGCATGAGAAGCATGAGCAGCTCTTCATTTTCGGTTTGCTCAGCGGGCACAAGCACACCTGCACGTGAGGGGTCAGAAACCTCAATGACTACATCTTGGCCATTGATGTTAGAGAGGATGTCCATGAGGAAGGTGGCTTTGAAACCGATACTCATGGGGTTGCCCTCGTAAGCGCAAGCAAGCTTCTCCTCAGCAGAGGTAGAGAAGTCGATATCCTGTGCAGAGATGAGCAGTTCATTGTTGCTCATACGCAACTTAATCAAGCTGCTGCTCTGTGATGAGAATACCGATACACGGCGCAAAGCGCTAAGCATTGCCACGCGGTCGATGGTTACTCTGAAAGGATTGTTTTGTGGAATTACTGAGTTGTAGTTGGGGTAACGGCCCTCGATGAGACGGCAAATCATGCGGTGTGTGGGCATCTCGAAGGTTGCATTGCGGTCATCAAAGGTAATCTTGATTTCGCCAGCCTCTTTCGCCAAAAGGTTCTTGAGCAGTGCAGCCGGCTTCTTGGGGAGGATGAAGGCAGCCTTCTCTTCGCCTCTTGCATTGTAGAGCTTGTAACGTACGAGCTTGTGGCCGTCTGAAGCTACGAGGGTGACATTGTCGGTGAAAATGTCGAAGTAGATACCGTTCATTACGGGGCGCAACTCATCGTCGGCAGTAGCGAAGATGGTGCGGTTGATGCCTCCGAGCAATGTGTCTGCCTCGATGGTGAAGCTTACGCTATTCTCACCCATAAGTGCTGCCATGGGATATTCGTCTGCCGATTTACCCACCATGGCATACTTACCGTTCATGTATTGGATTGATACCTCCATTGACTGAGGGTTGATGTCGAATGTGATAGGTTGCTCGGGCAACTCCTTGATGGCATCGAGCAGAGTCTTTGAGGGAATGGTAAACTGGTAGTCTCCATCGCTCTCAACAACCTCAAGCGTGGTGTCAAGTGTAGTCTCGTTATCTGAAGCGGTGATTAACAACTTATTACCTTCGATATTGAAT
The DNA here is from genome assembly GCA_045612065.1 of Bacteroidaceae bacterium. GTDB lineage: Bacteria > Bacteroidota > Bacteroidia > Bacteroidales > Bacteroidaceae > UBA1189. Next base: position 22,872 of record JAZKYH010000074.1, on the reverse strand, counting down.
AAGAAATCCTCTAAAATGGGGAGTGTGCTCTTTGAATTAATAACGCGGCCAATAGCCTGTAAGTGGCTGTAAAGCACTGCGCTGGATACGACAAATTTCATAGCAATTATGTTTTATCTATTAGTGAACATTTTATTTCTACAAAAGTAACATAAACTGCTCGGTCAGCCAAAAAAAATGGCAGAAAAATTAGTATCATTTACAAGAATGGTGTATCTTCGCGCTCCGATTACGACGCGAATAAATCATAAATCAATAAATCAGAAACATTATGGAATTAACAGGAAAGATTATCGCTGTGCTTGCCGAGCGTGGTGGCGTGTCAAAGGCTGGCAACGAGTGGAAGATTCAGGAGTATGTGCTCGAAACCATGGAGCAGTATCCCCGCAAGATGATGTTCAATGTGTTTGGTGCTGACCGCATCGCACAGTTCAATATCCAATTGGGTGAGACCCTTACCGTGTCATTTGACATTGACAGCCGTGAGTATAATGGCCGTTGGTACAATGATATCCGTGCTTGGAAGGTGGACCGCAATACCGCTCCCGCAGCTGGTGCTCCCGTACCTCCTGCTGGTGCCCCTGTGCCTCCTCCCGTAGCTGATCCCTTCGGTGCTCCGCAGATGAACGCATCGAGCGAGGCTGACGACCTGCCCTTCTAAAATGTAGGCGTTAGGCATGAATAAAAAAAGAGACCGTCGATGGATGGTCTCTTTTTTTGTTTATCTCAAAATCTCGGATAGTGAGGTCAGGTAGTCGAGGTATACTTGTATGCCTTCGATGATTTCGCTTTCGAGGACAAATTCGTCGGCTCCGTGCGATCGTGCCGATTGTCCTACGCCCATCTTCAGTGAGGGTATGCCGTGCATGAGTGCCATGTCCGATGTGGTGGGCGACACGAAGGTATCTCGTCCTATGGCTATGGCCGCCTTCACTAAGGGGTGGTCCTCATAGATGGCCGAGGCGTGTACGCGTGTGCTGCGCTCCTTGGCATCCGACTCGAGCAGTTGGTCCACAAGGCGTGCTGTCTCCTCATTGGTGTAGGCGTCGGTGGTGCGTATGTCGATGACGAAGCGGCACTCGTCGGGGATGACATTGTGCTGTGTGCCGGCATTGATTTGCGTTACCGTCATCTTGATGTCGCCAAGCAGTTCCGAGCGGCGTTCGAAGCGGTAGTTGCGCAATCGCTCGATGTCCCTGATGGCTACGTCGATGGCGTTCACCCCTTCATTGCGTGCTGCATGTCCGCGTACTCCGTGTGCCACGCAGTCCATCACTACCAGTCCGCGTTCACCCACAGCGGCTTGCATGCCCGTGGGCTCTCCCACAAGTGCCATATCAATGTGTCCCAGTTCGGGCAGTAATCCACGCATGCCATGCTCGCCCATCACCTCCTCTTCGGCGCTGATGGCCAGGAGCATGTTGAAGGGTAGGGGAGTGCCTTCATAGTAGCGGTAGGCCGCGATGAGCGACACCGCTGAGGCACCAGCGTCGTTGCTTCCGAGGCCATAGATGCGTCCCTCCTCATGGGTAGGGGCATAGGGGTCGCGGGTGTAGGATGCCGAGGGCTTCACTGTGTCGTGGTGTGAGTTCATCAGCAGCGTAGGGCGTGCATCGTCCCAGTGCGGTGAACGCACGTACACGTTGTTGTAGATGCGTTGCACGGTGCCCTTGACGCGGGTCTTGAGAAACTCCTCTATGATGTCGGCTGTGGCTGCCTCGTCGCGCGACACGGAGGGTGTGGCGATGAGTCGGTCGAGCAGCGCAATAGATTCGGTGGTCAGTTGCTGTGTCATGTTTGATAATTCTGAATTATGAATTAGAAGTGCAGGTATTGGCAGATTGCCATCCGGATGGCCTATAACCTATCACCTTTAATCGTTAAACCTTATAGCATTTCCCCTCTTCGGAGAGTAGGGTTTGTGGGAATACTTCGCGTGCCTCGTCGAGCAACACGCTCTCGTCGGTGTAGCGTGCCGAGTAGTGCCCTATGAGCAGGCGCTTGGCACCGCTGAGGCGAGCCATCTCGGCGGCTTGGCGTGCGGTGCTGTGGCAGGTCTGTTCGGCACGTGCTGCACGGTCGTCGGCAAAGGTGGCCTCGTGGAAGAGCAGGTCGGCATTGCGGGTGTACTGCACGTTGTTGGCATTGAAGCGTGTGTCGCTGCAGTAGACATACTTGCGCGGAGTGGCGGCAGGCGTGGTGAGGCGGCTGTTGGGAATAACCTTTCCCTCGGGTGTCACGTAGTCCTCGCCGTTCTTGATGCGGTTGATTTGGCTGAAGGGAATTTCGTAGAAGTCAATCATCTCGCGCTTGATATGTGCTGCCGTGGGCTTCTCCTGGAACACGAAGCCGCAGCAGGGCACGCGGTGGCTCAGCGGGAAGGCTTGTACGCTTACCGAGCGGTCCTCATAGATGATGTCGGTGCAGCCGTGGGGGAAGGGGTGGAACTCCACCTCGTAGGGCATACCCTCACAGAAGTAGGTGAGCCAAGGGCGCATCAGTGTCTCCAGTTCGGGGAAGGCGTGGATGTGCAGTGTAGCCGTGCGGCCCAGGAGCCCGAGCGTCGAGATGAGGCCCATAAGTCCGAAGCAATGGTCGCCGTGCAGGTGCGAGATGAAGATGTGTCCGAGACGCGAGAAACTGAGTCCCACCTTGCGGTATTGGCTCTGTGTGGCCTCACCGCAGTCTATCATATAGAGCTTGTCGCGCAGGTCGATGACTTGCGACGTGGCGTGGTGTCGTGTGGTGGGCAGTGCCGAACCGCAACCGAGGATATGTACTTCAAATTTCTCCATCACCGCAAAAGTAGCCATAATATTGCACACAGCCAAGAATCGCGGCTATATCTTCACTTTTATCGCTTTTGTTCCCGTTTGGGACTGATGAGAGTTAGCTTATTCTCCCATTGTACGGCTTCGCTCTCGTTACCATATCTGTCTATTGCCGTTATGGCATAATGGCGAGGTTGTACAAGGCTGGGCATAGCGACCGTGTAGGTTGCGTCGGGAAGATACGTGCAGCATAGGTTGGCAGGGTCAGTGGTGTCGACGGGATAGTGACTGCTGCTGTATATGTTATAGGTTACTTTCTCTTGGGATTGCCAGGTGAACGTGAGCGAGTGCTTTTCTTGTACAGCCTTCAGCTCTTGTGGCATGGCTGGGGGCGTGGTACTAAGCCACGGCATCGGTGGCACGAGGGCAGGGTAGGGTTGAAAGGTACGAAGTAGCTCATACACGCCCTTGGTGTTGTCCGTCACAAACTGTGAACGGAACTGTGCAGCACCCGCAACTGTTGGATGGGCTCGTACCACATGAAGCTGACGTGTCACCTCCTCTAAGTTCCAGTTCTTCTCCTCGGGGTGCAGCTGATAGGTTCCCATACCAGCCACCACATGGCGACCATATGCATGTTCTCCCCAATCGCATACGAAGGGATAGAAGTGGTTCCCTGCATAGTATATCATGGGAAAGATGGCATCTACGATACCCATGCGCATCCACTTTTGTGCCTCTTGGTGTACGGTGTGGTAAGCATTCCAACCGTAGCTGCTATAGCGGGTAACATCGTCATGCTTGCCCAGCGTGGCGGCACTCACGCATACCCACGGCTTGATGCTTTTTACCTTGTTGTACATCGCGCTCATGAGTTGTGTGACATTCTCTCTTCTCCAGTTCCCTTTGTTCATTCCCCGCTTATTCTTGTTGTACAAAGCTTGATCAGGGTAGCTGCTGTTACCTTCTGGGTAGCGGATATAGTCGAAGTGTATACCGTCGATGTCATATCGGGTGACCAACTCTTCTATTAACTTGCCGAGGTGCTCGGCTGTGGCGGGGTGTGACGGTTCCATGTACCATGCATCCTTGAACTTGGTGCATTGGTTGGGCTTTCGTAGGGGTAGTGACTGCTTGCCGTGCCCTTTTACATAGGTTGCATCTCCTAATGGAATGGTCACGAGCCACGCGTGCAGCTTCATGCCACGCTTGTGGCACTCTTCGATGGTATAGGCCAAAGGGTCATAATCGGGACGTTGTCCATGCTTACCTGTGAAGACAGGGGCAAAGGGCTCTATCTCTGAGGGGTAGATGACATCACCGCGAATGCGGGTCTGCAAGAGTATCGTGTTGATGTTAATGGTCTGCAGGCTGTCGAGTATGCGGCAAAGATGCCGCTTCTGTGCAGGGGAATTGCCGTATGCTTCCTCCTTTGGCCAGTCGAGTCCTTTGATGGTCGTAAGCCATACGACACGGTATTCATATTTGGGAACTTCGGTGAATTGTGCCTTAACTAATATCGGTAGCAACAATATGAAGAATAGGGATAATATGCGTCGAAAAGCTTTCATACTGCAAAGGTAGCTCAAGGCGAGAGAATAAGCAAATCCATGCTGATAATCCTTACTCCGACTTGTAGGAGAGTATATGCCATGTCACTCCGATGGCAATACCTATCATCAGGCATTTGAGCCAGATGGGAGTGAGGATATAGGCGCAGAATAGGAGCGAGGCCCATAGTAGGGTTAGTATGACGACTTTTGTCTTTCGAGGAATTATTTTGTTTTCTCGGAAATTCTTTATGTGTGTACCCAGATAGGGATGTCTCATGAGCCAGGCATACATGCGTTTTGAACCATGGTAGTAGCAGTAGGCCGTGAGTAGTAATAAAGGAGTAGTGGGCAACACCGGGAGGAATATCCCAATGATGCCCATTACTAAGCTGAATGTACCGAGAATGATGTAAAGGTATCTCATGATTTTTTAGATGGCCTCCCCCTTGCCCCTCCCAAGGAGGGGTGACTCAGAAAACACTATTTAGCGGTTCGTGAGAATCCTGGACCAGTAATCTGCCTTCTTTTTCAAGATGGATGAAAGCTCCCTCCCCTCGGGGGAGGGCGGGGGGAGAGGCTTCTTTAGAACAGGTAGTTGAATCCGATGTTATTCCACAGCTTCTGGCCATCGCGGTTGTCGAGTGCACGGGCCATCTCTACTGAGATTACGAAGTTGCGGTTCATCACAATTTTCAGTCCGCAACCTGCGGTAGCATGCAACTTGTCCTCATTGCCCGTGTAGAAGGGGTTGTACTTATTTAGGAGATTGTACTTTCCTCCTAATGCTTCGTAGGCGGCTTTCTGTTCTTCGAGGCGGTAGGGCTGGATTACCTGTCCCATATCGAAGAAGGGGTTGAGGGCAACGTGGAAGTTCTGGTTGATGAAGCGGAAGTTCACGATGCGCCAGCGGAACTCAGTATTGAGCCATGCCATACCGTTGCCCACTACACCATTGCGGTTGATGCCGCGAACCGAAGCATTGCCACCAAGGCCCTCGGTATAGACCTTGCGGAAAAAGAGGGTGTTGAGGTTGTTGATGAAGTAGTAGGGAATCTCACCGGCCAAGTTCGTCTGAACGCCAAGGCGATAAGCGAAGGTCAGTTTATCATCCCATACGGGTACGTACTGGCTGCCAACGAAGGTGAATCCGAGGTTGCTATAGCCTGCACGGTCGATGATGTCGGGAGTACCCACGAGGGTTGCCTCAATGTTGACACCGCGGGTGGGGTCGCTGTCGTGGTCGCGTGTGTCGTATACGAGACCCGCCTTGAACTGTAGCACGTTACCTCCCTTGGCCTCGTTCTCGCGGATAAGTCCAGTGGCGCAATAGAGGTCGTAGAGGCTCACTTGATTCTCATAGCCGTCAATCTTGACCTTTCCAGTCTGTATGTTATAGTAGCCAAAACCTGCTGCCCAATGTAAATCGCCAGTGATGCGGCGTTGTACGCTGGTGACGATACGGAACTGATTGCGCTTCATCCAATAGAATGCCGAGGTGGCATCCTCATCAAACATCTCCAAGGGATTGGCTGACAATAGGAGATCAGGATTGTAGGGCGAAGCATAGCCGTTGAAACCATAGAAGTCGAACTTCTTGGCATTGAAGTAGGTGCAGTCGAAGAAGAGTTTACCATCGGGGATGAGAGTCTTGAAGTCGCCATAACAGCGCAAGAGGGATGAACCGCCTGTGTAGGTCGAAGCTTCGAGGTTCATCTTATAGTTATACGAGGGGTAGTTTGAACCGTCACCAAAGTTGAAGATGTCTACGCAAGCACCATATTGGAAGCCGAGGTCGCTATCCCAACCCACCACGGGCAGAGGTCCAAAGTTCCAACCAGTCTTGACAATCTCCTGTTTGCTCTCTTGGGCGAAAAGGCCACAAGTTGCTGCACATAGCAACAATGCTGAAAAAATACGTTTCATAGAGTTTTTAGTTAAAGCCTCTCCCCCCGCCCTCCCCCGAAGGGAGGGAACCTTCAGTCATCGCGAAAGGAGATTTTTGGTTAATAGTTTAAGTTCTTTTTTTTATAGTTTAGTGTTTATGGTTTAGTGTGTAGTGTTAATCGTAAGATTGTAAATCCCAGCGCGAGATTCCTCGGCGCTTTCGCTTTGTCGGGATGGCACTATCGCGTTAATTTTCAATTTATGCTACGGTTGTGTTTCTCCTTCAATAAAGTTCTCCATACGCAAGGTGTTGCCATCGAACACGGCATAGGTGCAGAGGTCTATCCATTCGCCAAGGATGAGGAGACGTGCATCGCGGGTGAGCATCAAATCGAGTTCGATATGTCGATGCCCATAGATGAAGAAGTTTATGTCGGGGTGTTGTTTTAGGTATTCCTTAGAGTATACAATGAGCGGTTCGTTCTGCTCACCCATGTATTGGGGTGCACCCTCCTTTTCGTGCTTGAGACGGCTATGTTTGGCCCATTCAAGTCCAAACTCCAAACCCCAACGGGGTGGGACACCGGCAAACAACCATTGTAAGAAGGGGTTGTGGAACATGCCACGCAGGAGCTTGAACTTCTTGTCAGGGTCGCCCAGTCCATCGCCATGAGCAAGGTAGAAGAGTTTGCCTTCGATGTCGATTGTCATAGGCTCATAGTGCATGATGACACCACATTCCTCGGTAAGGTATTTTTTGCACCAAAGGTCATGGTTGCCGATGAAGAAGTGAACCTCGACTCCCATATCGGTCAGTTCGGCTACTTTCCCTAAAAAGCGTGTGCACCCTTTGGGTACTACGTTATGGTATTCGAACCAGAAGTCGAACATATCGCCCAGCATATACACCGCTGAGGCTTTGTGTTTGATGCTGTCGAGGAACTTGACCAAGCGGCGCTCACGTGTACGCATCGAGGTAAGTGCTCGGCTACCCAGGTGTGCGTCAGATATGAAGTAGACCATATTCCTTTTTGTTTTGGATTCTGAATCCTCAATGATGAATTATCTCAGCCTATGTAGCCTGGTTAGAATTCATAATTCGAAATTCAGAATTGTGTTATAAAAATCCCAATTCCAGTTTAGCCTCTTCGCTCATCATCTCCTTGTCCCATTCGGGCTCAAACACGAGATTGATGGTTGCTGAGGTGATGCCTGTGATGCCCTCTACTCGCATGCGCACATCCTCCATAATGAAGTCTGCCGCAGGGCAATTGGGGGCGGTGAGCGTCATGTCCACTTCCGTGCGACCGTCATCCATTGTCTCGATGCGGTATATAAGCCCCAAGTCATAGATGTTGACCGGTATTTCGGGGTCATACACCGTTTTCAGTGCCTCTATTATGCGTTCTTGCAACGCCAATTTCTCATCTTCTGTCATCATATGGGGGACAAATTTAGTGCAAGCCGAGCGAAATGCCAAATTTATTTGGGCATTTCCGAGGCACAGCCTAAATTCAAGCAGTGCAGCGCACTGGTTAAAGTAGTGCAAGTCGAGTGGATTAGTAGCATCTCAAAATAAAAATAAATCCGTTTATTTTGTTCTCCACTCGGCTTGTTGTATCTTTGCGTTCCTATTACAATTAAGAATCATGCTACGCAACCTCCACATACGCAACTACGCACTTATTGAGTCGCTCGACCTCGATTTTTCCGAAGGCTTTTCTGTTATTACGGGTGAAACGGGTGCTGGTAAGTCTATTCTACTCGGTGCTATCGGTTTGCTTACAGGTCAGCGTGCCGAGACGGCCGCTATACGCACCGGCGCTGCCAAATGCATCGTTGAGGGTACCTTCGATATTGTGGGGTACGGCCTTGAGGAACTCTTTAATACTCACGAGATTGAGTTTGATACTGAGTGCATCGTGCGTCGTGAGATTGCAGCCACAGGCAAGAGCCGTGCCTTCATCAACGATAGCCCCGTTTCTTTGGCCATCCTCAAGCAATTGGGCGAACGTCTCATTGACATCCACTCGCAACATCAGAACCTCCTGCTTAATAGCGAGGATTTTCAGATCGGCGTGCTCGACACACTCAGCGCTGATAAAACCGTAAAAGAGCAGTATGCCGCGGCCTATCGTCACTACCGCGAGGTGTCTGCCGAACTTGAAAAACTGCGTGCCCAACTAACAGGCGACCAAGGTGACGAAGATTATATCCGTTTCCAACTGCAGCAGTTCGATGAGTGGCGTCTGCAAGAAGGCGAACAGGAGGAGCTGGAACAGGAGCTCGAAGTGCTCACCCATGCCGAGGAAATCAAGGAGAGCCTCTACCGCATCAATGCGGCTCTTAGTGGCGATGAGGGTGGTCACACCTCAGCTTTGCGCAGTACTACCTCAGCCTTGCGCTCGCTCATCAACCTCTATCCTGCAGCCGAGGAATGGCACGAACGTATGGAGAGTCTTTACATCGAACTCAAGGATATCGCTGGCGAAGTGGCTGATGCCGAGGAACGCCTCACCTTTGACCCTGAACGTCAAGCATGGGTCGAGGCTCGTCTTGATACTATTTATAGTGCCCAGCAGAAGCTTCGCGTGAGCAGCGTGGCTGAGTTGCTTGATATTGAGCAGCGCTTCCGCAATACCTTGTTGCGTATTGATGAGTCTGCCGAGCGAATCATCGCCATGGAGCGACAGAAGGTGACTGCTTACGCCGCCCTTATGGAGGCTGGGTCTGCGCTCACCGCTCTGCGCGTCCAGGTGGGCGCTACCTTCGAAAAAGATATTATAGCCCGTCTCATTGAGTTGGGTATGCCCAATACCCGCTTTGCTGTAGACATCGCTCCGCGTCGCCAACCCGATGCCACGGGAGTGGATAGCGTCAGCTTCCTCTTCTCGGCTAATAAGAATGCTGCTTTGCAAGACATTGCCGAGGTGGCCTCAGGAGGTGAAATCTCGCGTATTATGCTCTCGCTCAAGAGCATTATAGCTGCCGCCAAGGCACTGCCTACGCTCATCTTTGACGAGATTGATACGGGTGTCTCTGGTACTATCGCAGCCCGTATGGCAGACATTATGGCCGATATCGCTAATCACGGCCGCCAAGTCATCAGCATCACTCATTTACCGCAGATTGCAGCCAAGGGCGCAGCCCACTATAAAGTTTACAAGGAGGACACTGCTGAAGCTACCGTGAGCCATATACGTCCCCTTACAGCCGAGGAGCGTATCAACGAATTGGCACAAATGATGAGTGCTGGCACTCTCACTGAAGCTGCCATCAACAATGCCCGCGAGATGCTGGGTGTGTAAGGTCTCTTTTGAGTCTGTATTATTAATAGAGGTGGAATATGCGCTCCATCATCTGCCATTTGTCGGTGGCGGTGTCGCCTGCGTGACAATCTTGGAAGAGGGACATGTAGTCTTCCCACTCCTGTTGGCGGGGAAGGGTGGCAAGGCGTGCCATGGCAGAATCCCAGTCGAAGTCGACAGGAGTCTCTACAATCATGAACAAGCGGTTGCCGAGTAGGTATATCTCCATTTCCAGGATGCCTACTTCGCGTATGCCGGCAAGAATCTCGGTCCATACTTCTCCTTCGCTGTGGCGGCGGATGTACTCTCTGATGAGGGTATCATCGGCCTTCAAATCCATTGTACGGCAGTAACGCTTTACGGGTACAGAATGCGGTTGGGTGGGATATCCTATTGTCATATGTTATGAGGAGATATAATTCTTATTCTTCGATGCCTGTGGGGCGCATGATGTATAACTTGTCGTTGGGACGTATGCGGTCGGGCACCTTGAACGACACGTGCGCACCTTTCTTTACTGTGTCGACAGGCTTGAGGTTTACTCGTGCTTCGTCAAGCGTCACATACATGGCTCCCGTGGTATGGCCTGTGATGAGGAGCTTGTCGCCTACGTGCAACTCTGCCGCTTCGACGAGGAATTCGGCTACACCGATGTTTGAAAAGTAGCGGATACCCTTTCCGGCATAAATCTTACGCTCAGTGGCATTGGAACCATAGTGGCGGGTCCACTCGCCCAAGCGTTGTCCCAAGTAGTAGCCATTCCAGAAGCCACGGTTGAAGACGGTGCGTAGGCGTTCGTCCCACTCGTCCTTCTTCTCTTCGGTGAGCGTGCCGTTGAGGTAGCTGTCGATGGCCTCGCTGTAGCACTCCACTACGGTCTTCACATATTCGGGTCCGCGAGCACGACCTTCAATTTTGAATACGCGTACACCAGCTTCCATCATTTCGTCCATGAAACGGATGGTCTTGAGGTCCTTGGGCGACATGACATATTTGTTGTCCACCTCCAGTTCTATGGTGCTCTCCTTATCGTTGAGGAGGTAGGTGGGCTCTTCGTCTCTTTTTACGTTATAGCCTCGGCGGCATACCTGCATGCAGGCGCCACGATTGGCCGATGCACCCAGTTCGTGCAGACTGAGATAACACTTGCCTGAAACGGCCATGCAAAGTGCTCCGTGGCAGAACATCTCGATGCGGATGAGTTCGCCTTTAGGACCGCATATCTGCTCCTCCTGTATGGTCTTGTAGATGGCAGCCACTTGCTTCAGGTTGAGTTCACGGGCAAGCACCACCACATCGGCAAAGCGGGCATAGAATTTGAGTGCCTCGGCATTGCTGATGTTGAGCTGTGTGGAGAGGTGTACCTCCTGGCCTATGCGGTTACAATATTCGAGCACCGCCACATCGGCAGCGATTACGGCCGAGATTCCGGCTTCATGAGCCGCATCTACGATGGTGCGCATCAATGCAATATCCTCATCATAGATGATGGTGTTGACGGTGAGGTAGCTCTTCACATCATGTTCATCGCATGTCGCGGCGATCTCGCGCAGGTCGTCAATGGTGAACGTGTTGGCCGAGCGAGCACGCATGTTGAGGTTCTCGATACCGAAGTAGATGCTATCAGCTCCAGCCTGTATAGCCGCAGTCAGAGACTCACGTGAGCCTACAGGCGCCATTATTTCAAAGTCTTTCCGATTCATAGGGACAAAGGTACGAATAAGCGAGCGAAATACAAATCTCAACGAGCGAATATAAAGAAAGTGCTTGCATTTTTTTTATTGAGCTTTAGCATCGGTTGCGACGGCTGTACCTTTAGGTTCATAAAGGAGTCCACTTTAGTGCCAGAGATTCAATAAAGTTAGAGTTTACTTTGATATTTCATCGCGAGTGCGAGTGACTTCACACCATAAGACTGATTATAGTTTGTACGCACAAGTACGAAATGTTAAATTGATTGTACGAATTTGTATATCTACTTCTTGTTTCGTATTAGTGATTATGCTACATTTGTGAATCAGAAAAATGATAATAGTATATAATGCTGCATACCTATAACTACCCGCACTGGGATTTCTTGAGAGATGAGCATATCGTAGAGGCGAACTATCCTATGACATGCTTGGGCATTGATGCTTGGAAACGTCTCGTAGGGAAATATTATGTGATAGATGATAATGGAAATCAATGTCACTTTGAGTTACAGGAGTCCCAATGTCTCTTGATTGATAATGGTGAGACAAAGAGGAAAGGGAAATGGTCATCCACAGTTGCTGACGTCGGGAGTATAGGAGTTCCCATAATAGACTTTACTGCCTATGACGAAATGGGGAAAAGCATTAGTAGGACGTATTCAATAATACTCCATAAGGAAAACCTGTTGGTGATGAGACTGTTGAGTAAGGGCGTTGAGGCTAATATAGTGTTCGCAATACAATGTGATACAGCAGAGAATCCTATGATACAACCTGTAAACTATGAGGAAGTTACCGAGTATATTAAAATATTGGTATGCATTCATAGAAAAAATTGTACGATGTGGTGGAAGGCTACCAGAGCCTCCATTGCTCCAATTTTTATGGTGATAGCACTCTTCGTGGTATACTTTGCTTTTATGTTCTCTCCTTTTTGGTCTGACTGGATTGGATTGTTTCCTGATTATACAATGCGTATGCGTGGCTCAGATATTCCAATAGGATACGTGATTACATTTTTCCTCTTGTTCGCCACCATATATTTGGGGTTGAATGCTGGATTGAAAATCTTTATAGAACGATACAAAGAAAGGTGTAGAAGGAATCGGGATTATCGCTCAGCAGATATAGAGGAAATCGAAAGACTCTTAGACTGAAACGGAGCCGTTCATCTGAAAAAGGGAAAACTGACCGAAGCAAATGGATATAGCTATGAAGGAACCTTTGTGATGAATACCTGTGCAATGGTGTAAGAAAGGATAAGCGGGAAATAGTGTTGTATAAAAGACGATAGGTTTTTTATTAATTTAATAATTGATTATTATGGAAATGGAAACGATTGCAAAACGTGAGATTACCAATGAGGCGTTTGCCGTATTGCTTAAGAATGTGTATGCTTGGATGGCTCTTGCTCTTGGGGTAACGGGTGTGGCTGCGATGTATGTATCAAACAATCAGACGATACTTAGCTTTTTGTTTGAGCATTTGGGACTGTTTATGGGTCTGCTTCTTGTTGAGTTGTTGTTGGCGGTAGTGTTTACGGCGCGATTTAATAAACTCTCATTCAATGCGGCAAGTATACTGTTTGGTCTGTATGCCTTGCTGACAGGAATATCGTTGGCACCCATATTTTTGCTCTATACCCAAGAATCCATAGCTTCAACTTTCTTCATCACGGCAGGCACTTTTGGAGCGATGAGTCTGTTTGGCTACTTTACGAAGAAAGACCTATCTCCTTGGGGACGCTATCTCCTAATGGGATTGTTGGGTATCATTATCGCTTCGGTGGTAAATCTTTTCATGCAGAGTACAAGGGTGGAATGGATAACTACATACGTTGGTATTGCGGTGTTCGTATTGCTTACAGCCTATGACACACAGAAAATAAAGAATCTGATGGCTGAACGAGATGAGGTAAACGAAGGTTCGTTGAAGCTGGCTCTTTATGGTAGCTTTATGTTGTATCTTGACTTTATCAATTTGTTTTTGAAATTGTTGAAAGCTTTCGGTAAACGTAAATAAATGTAGTGCAACTTGTTGAAAAGGTAAAGAGAGAGGGTGCTTCAAACGAAGCACCCTCTCTCTTATTGATAGACAAACTCAATTAAAGTCCCTTAGGATTTTCACCATATTGGTTTGCTCCAGGTTGGCTGTCACAAGCGTAGAAATAGATGAGCAGGAAGTTTGCCACAGGAACTACGGCCAACAACATCCACCATCCGCTACGGCCAGTGTCATGCAAGCGACGAACGCCGACAGCAAGGCTTGGAATAAGCACTGCCAATCCCCAGATGAAATTTACGAAAGGAATACAGCCGATGATAACATTAGCGAGTACAAACCACCAATACTCTGAACGACGAGCTCGTCCACTGAAAGTCGCATACTTACCAAAGCATGCCTTAATTGCTTCTAAAAATCCCATAGTATGTAAGTGTTAAAAATCTTTACAAAGGTATGCGTTATTTTGTAATATTCAAAGTATTGTCCCTTATATATTTGTTTATTTCAGTCGCTTTACTCCTTGGTGTGTAGGTACTACGGGCTTGATGCGGCCGTCGGGGTAGAATTCCATCTTGTCGATGCAGGTCTCACGGTGCCATCCGGGTCCCTTGCTCCAATCGATATAGTTCTTGTTGATGCGGTGGTACACGATGTACCATTCATCCTTGCCGGGAATCTGCAGCACGCTGTTGTGGGCAGGGCCATAGATCTCAGCCTCGGGACGTTGGATAAGGATGACAGGCTCGTCGGCTACCTTGATGGGGCCGAGGGGCGAGGTCGATGTGCCGTAGGCTACGTGGTAGTTGGGCGAACCGGTATCATCTACACTCCAAAGGAAGTAGTAGAGCCCGTTGCGCTTGAACACATAGGGAGCCTCGCGGAAAGCATAGTCCTCGAGTGTGCCACCTTCGGGAGTCATCAGTGTCACGCTACCCTCTATGATGCTCACCATGTCATTGTTGAGTTCGGCACCGGCCATATATCCATTACCCCAGTAGAGGTAGCTGATACCAGTGTCGGGGTCAGTGAATACATCCACGTCAATCTGCTGGCCATGGTGCTGACCTTTGGGCAGATAGTCAACGAGTGGCTTGTCGATGGCATCAGTGAAGGGACCCTCGGGATTGTCGGCTACAGCTACACCGATGGCCTTCCCCTTGCGACGGCCTGCGTCGCCACTGAAGTAGAAGAAATACTTGTGCTCATAGTTGACCTTCTTCTCAATGATGGCAGGTGCCCAAGCATTACCGCTGGCCCAAGAGGTCTGGTTGCGCACGTCGAAGTTGATACCTTCATAGCGCCAGTCCACGAGGTCGGCCGATGAGAAGCAGGTGTAGTACCAGCCACCCCAACCGGGCTGTCCGTCAGTGGTGGTATAGATATAGTAGCGACCGGTCTTCTCAGAGTACAGCACTTCGGGGTCGGCGTGGAATCCGGGGAGGATGGGGTTGCCGCTCCACTCCTTGCGCTCCACGATGACGCATCCGCCATTGTGAGGGATGGTGACCTTGGTCTTCTTGTTCTTCTTGAACTGGAGCACTTTGCTGCTGAAGGCAAGGTCCTTGCCGTCGGCATGGAGTGTTGCCGATGTGCCTGCGAGGAATGAGAGGTCGAGCTCTACCTTGAGGTCGGTGCCCGTGTTGTTGATGGCTGCCACATACCAAGTGGCTCCATGGCGGCGAGCAAGGATGACATACTTGCCGGGGTAACCGTCGATGTAGCGCGTCTCGTCCCATGTGGTAGGAATAGCACGCATGAAGTCCATCGCTTCTGCAGGGGCGTCCTTAAGGTTGTTAGGGGTGATGCCGAACATCTGCACGGGGTTCTGGAAGAGCACCGCTGTAGCAAGCTGGAAGGCATCTCCTGTGCGGCGTGTGGTGCCGCCGTCATTGGTGCGGTTGAGACGTTTGTTGAGGATGGTTCCGCCAAACTCCATGCAGCCCACCGTATTGCGGATGAAGGGGTGGAGCGATGCGTTATAGGCCTCGTTATCGTCCCAGTATTGGTTGAACTTGAGGTTCTCCGAGGCGAGCACAGCTTCACTACCGATGTAGTTGGGATACATGCGCTCCCATCCACGAGGCAGGGTGCAGCCGTGGAAGATGCACATGATGCC
Organism: Bacteroidaceae bacterium; assembly: GCA_045612065.1. Taxonomy (GTDB): domain Bacteria; phylum Bacteroidota; class Bacteroidia; order Bacteroidales; family Bacteroidaceae; genus UBA1189. Next base: position 7,542 of record JAZKYH010000074.1, on the reverse strand, counting down.
GTAGTCGTTGGCATCGGAGAGCACCTGCTCATAGAGGCGCATGGTCTCTTGCTTGTCGCCAGCCCAGAAGTCCACCTTGATGCCGCGCACACCCATCTTCTGCATCCACTGCATCTCCTTCTTGCGTGCAATGGGGTTGGCCATGCGGTGATGGGGACCTTGGGGCGCGTCGTTCCACGCGCCATTGGAGTTGTACCAAAGGAAAGGCTCCACGCCCTTATCCTGTGCATAGCGGATAAGTTCTTCCATCTTGTCATAGCCAATCTGCTTGTCCCACAAGCCATCGATGAGGGTATATTCCCAGCCCATAGCAGCAGAGAGGTCGATAAATTTCTTCACATCATCTACGTTGCACGAAGCATCGTCCCATATCATCCAGTGCCATGAGCCACGCCCAAACTTATACTCCATGGAGGGCTCGTAGAGGGGCTTTACCACGTCGAAGGGGATGGTAGTCTCCACGATGGGCTTGAGGTTGTCGCCCACGGTGATGGTGCGCCAAGGTGTCGCGCTGGGAAGAGCGATCTGTGCGCCCGTGCTACCGAAGCCGTTGTTCTCACCCTCCATGGGGTAGGCGATGGTGTAGAGACCTTCGGCTGTACCTTCGCTCAAGCGTGAGCCGCAGTAGTCGCCCGTCACGCCAGTCTCTGATACGAGTGCCCAGCAGTCGCCGATGTGGAAGAGTCCGGGGAAGGTGTATCCGCGGCCATATTTTGATGGAGTACCCATAGGCTCATCGGCCACATACTCCTCTTCGTAGCTCGGCTTCGAGCGCTTCCAGCCCACCATGGGGTCGGACTGCGGTGTGAGGAACGTGGTGGTACCCTCGGGGAAGTCGAAGCCTGTCGCTTCGCTGTTGACTACCGCACAGGTGGTTTCGCCAATAGGTTTTAAGATGTATTTAAAGGCGATGTCGTTGTTGCTCACGTTGAATATTACCTGCATGGCTCTGTGTCCAGGGTACTCATAGGTGGCAGTCAGCTGGTTTGCAACGTAGTGCACATCGGACTTTTTGGTGCGGTTAATCGTGTAGCGCTCATCAATACCGTTGGTCTCGTGCTTGGTCAGCTTGGCATCCTTGGTGTAGTCGCCCACGTTGGCGATGAGGCCCAAAGGCGATGATTCGATGATGCTGTGTTCCTTGTAGGTGACCGCATACGAGAGCTTGCCATCGTTGTCCGAGAGGGTCACCTTGAGGTTACCATCGGGGCTGCTCACATTAAGGTCTTCGGCTACCATGAGCATAGGGAAGCTCAGGAGTAGGGGGAGGAGGATTCTTTTCATGATAGATGTTTTTTTGTGTTGAATTCGATCTCCCGCAAAGATAGCAATAAACGAGCAAGAAACATGGAATTTATTCCAATAATTTTCATCGCGAGTGCTTAATAATTTCGAGATTCCCTTCAAGGATAGGAAAACGGATAAGAACATATACACCATATAAACATAAAAGTAGCCGGCACAATCGTGTCGGCTACTATACTTTCGGTCGATAGGACGATGCGTTACGCCTCTTGCATATTACGCCCTCCAAGTTCTTCCTTGATGCCGTTGAAGAAGATGCTTGTGGCCTCGTAAATGGGGTAGTACAATACGGAGGCTTCTTTCTTCTCCTTTGCAATGAAGGTGTTGTGCCTGTCAAAGAACTCGATGCCCGTGATGATTACTCCAGCCAGAAGGGCAAACTTGAGCACACCTACCAGGCCGCCGAGGAGACGATTTATCCAACCAAGGCAGATGGCATGAAGCAACTTCGACACAAGCCAGCCCACCAAGCTGAAGAGCAGGGGCACAATGATCAGTATCAGGATGAATGCTGTGATATGGGCAGCTTCGGTCGAGATGCTGAACGTAGTGGCCAACCATCCTCCTACGGGTATGTAGAACGTACGTCCCAAGAGCAAACCGCATATGAGTCCGGCCAAGCTGGCTATCTGCTTCACCAGTCCGTCGCGCAAGCCGCTGATGAGACCAATGACGAGCAATACACAGATGATGATATCGATTGTTTGCATGAAAAAAAGTGAAGAGTGAAGAGAGAAAAGTGAAGAATTGAGTTTCGCGATGTGCGCACTCTTAACTCTTCCCTCTTAACTTTTAACTATATTAAAGCGTCTGCTTCACCTCGATGGTCTTGAAGGTCTCGATGATGTCGCCCTGCTTGATGTCGTTGCAGCCTACGAGTGAGATACCGCACTCGAAGTTGGTGGCAACCTCCTTCACATCGTCCTTGAAGCGTTTCAAGGCGTTGATGTCACCTGTGAAGATTACGATACCGTCGCGGATGAGGCGTGCACGGTCGGAACGGGAAACCTTACCCTCACGCACCATAGCACCAGCCACGTAACCCACCTTGGAGATGTGGAATACCTCGCGCACCTCGATGGTAGAGGTAACCTCCTCCTTCAATGTGGGAGCGAGCATACCTTCCATCGCAGCCTTCACCTCCTCGAGAGCATCATAGATGATGCTGTAGAGACGGATGTCGACACCGGCAGTCTCGGCATACTTGCGTGCAGCCTGTGAGGGACGCACCTGGAAGCCGATGATGATGGCCTGTGATGCCGAAGCCAAGGTAACGTCTGACTCTGAAATCTGACCCACAGCCTTGTGGATGACGTTAACCTGAATCTGCTCGGTAGAGAGTTTGATGAGCGAGTCGCTGAGGGCCTCGATAGAGCCGTCCACGTCACCCTTAACGATAACGTTGAGTTCCTGGAAGCTACCGAGTGCAATACGGCGGCCCACCTCGTCGAGGGTAAGCATCTTCTGGGTACGCAAGCCCTGCTCACGCTGCAACTGCTCGCGCTTGTTGGCAATTTCGCGTGCCTCCTGCTCAGATTCGAACACGTGGAAGGCATCACCCGCCTGGGGTGCACCATTGAGACCGAGGATGAGTACGGGCTCGGCAGGACCTGCCTGCTTGATGCGCTGGCCACGCTCGTTGAACATCGCCTTGATGCGGCCATAGTGTGTACCTGCAAGCACGATATCACCCATCTTGAGTGTACCGCCCTGTACGAGCACGGTAGCCACGTAACCACGACCCTTGTCGAGGGTAGACTCGATGATTGAGCCTGTAGCGCGCTTGTTGGGGTTGGCCTTGAGGTCGAGCATCTCGGCTTCGAGCAATACCTTCTCAAGCAACTCCTCTACGCCGATACCGGCCTTGGCAGAGATGTCCTGTGACTGGTACTTACCGCCCCAGTCCTCCACGAGGAGGTTCATATTGGCGAGTTGGCCCTTAATCTTCTCGGCATCAGCATGAGGTTTATCAATCTTGTTGATAGCGAATACCATGGGTACACCGGCAGCCTGTGCGTGGTGGATAGCCTCCTTGGTCTGAGGCATCACGTCGTCGTCGGCAGCCACGATGATGATGGCAATGTCGGTCACCTGAGCACCACGGGCACGCATCGCGGTGAACGCCTCGTGACCAGGGGTGTCAAGGAAGGTGATGTGGCGGCCATCCTCGAGCTTCACGTTGTAGGCACCGATGTGCTGGGTGATACCACCGGCCTCACCGGCGATAACGTTGGCCTTACGGATGTAGTCGAGCAATGAGGTCTTACCGTGGTCTACGTGACCCATCACCGTTACGATGGGAGCACGGGGCTGGAGGTCTTCCTCGCGGTCGGCCTCTTCAGAGATAGCCTCGGCCACCTCGGCACTCACGAACTCGGTGGTGAAACCGAACTCCTCGGCCACGATGTTGATGGTCTCGGCATCGAGGCGCTGGTTGATAGACACCATCATACCGATGCTCATGCAAGTACCGATAACCTGAGTCACGCCCACGTTCATCATGTTGGCGAGCTCATTGGCGGTTACGAACTCGGTAAGCTTCAGCACCTTGCTCTCAGCATGTTCTTGGGCCATCTGCTGCTGCAGGCGGTCGGCAGCCTGGTTACGCTTCTCCTTACGATGCTTGGCACCGGTAGACTTGGGCTTGTTGGTGAGGCGGGCGAGTGTGTCCTTCACTTGCTTCTGGATCTCCTCCTCGCTCATCTCGGCCTTGTCGAGAATGCGCTTTGCACGCTCCTTGTCGCGGTCGAACTTGGCCTTGTGGGGGTCGTTACCCTTTCCGGCATTGTTCTTTCCGCCATTGTTGTTGCCGCCACGGTTGTCGTTGTTGGCAGCAGCCTGACCTACCTTATTGATATCTACGCGCTCGTTCTGTATGCGTGCGCGCTTTTTCTTCTGTCCGTCGCCTTGTCCTGCGGGCTTGGTAGCAGCCACCTGTTGCTTGCGCTGTGCTGCCTGCTCCTCGCGCTCCTTCTTCTTCTCCTCCTTTGATTTCTTCTTCGGACGAGTAGACTGGTTGATGGCCGAGAGGTCTACCTTACCCACCACGTTGATTTTAGATACAAACTCGGGGCGCTTCACGGCAAACACCTCATCCTCGGCCTTCTCTGCGGGGGCAGCCTCGGGCTCAACCTCTGCTGCAGGCTCTGCGGCCTTGGGTTCCTCTACTACAGGAGCCTCCTCCACCACGGGGGCAGCGGGCTTCTCTTCTACAACAGCCTTGGGCTCTTCAACCACTACGGGAGCCACCTCCTCCACCACGGGAGCGGGCTCCACCTTGGGCTCAGGCTTGGCCTCTGCCTTGGGTTCCTCCTTCTTGGCACCATCGAGGTCAATCTTGCCTACCACCTTGAAGGCTACAGCAGGTTTCTCCTCTTCCTTGTGAGTCTCTTTCTTGGGCTCGGCCTTCTTGGGCTCTTCAGCCGCGGCAGCCTTGGCTTCCATCTTGCTGTTGGCGCGCTCACGCTGAGCCTGCTCAGCCTTGAGACGCACGTCTTTGTCCTGACTGAACTGGATGACCAGCAGTTCGTACTGCTCATCGTTAATCTTTGCGTTCAGCGAGTTCTCGACGGTATGTCCTTTCTTCTGCAGGAAATCGACACAAGTCTGCAATCCTACATTCAGTTCTTTCGTTACTTTACTTAATCTTGGCATTCGATATATTTTTTTAGTGAAGAGTGAAGAGCGAAAAGTTAAGAGTTTTCAGCAGGGATTGATGTCACCCGGATGGTAACTCTTCCCTCTTCACTTTTAACTATTAACTATTTTAGTCCTCATTCTCAAACTCGGCGCGCAGGATAGCGAGTACCTCGTCCACGGTGTCCTCTTCGAGGTCAGCCTTGTTGATGAGCATCTCGCGGGGAGCGTTGAGCACACCCTTGGCGGTGTCGATACCGAGCGCACGGATGGCGTCGATAACCCACTCGTCAATCTCATCCTTGAACTCCTCGAGGTAGATATCCTCCTCCTCCTCTTCGTTGTCGAGTTCGCGGAATACGTCGATGGTGTACTCGGTGAGCATTGAGGCGAGCTTGATGTTCATACCGCCCTTACCGATAGCCAATGACACTTGGTCGGGCTGCAGGTAAACCTCCACCTTGCGCTCCTCCTCGTTGAGGATGAGTGACGATACGTTGGCGGGGCTGAGCGCACGCTTGATGAAGAGCTCGATGTTTGAGGTGTAGTTGATTACGTCGATGTTCTCGTTGCGCAACTCACGCACGATGCCATGGATACGTGAACCCTTCACACCTACGCAAGCACCTACGGGGTCGATGCGGTCGTCGTATGACTCAACGGCAATCTTGGCGCGCTCACCGGGGATGCGGGCGATGCGCTTGAGGGTAATGAGGCCGTCGTTGATTTCGGGCACCTCCTGCTCGAACAGACGCTGCAAGAAGAGCGGTGATGTACGGCTGAGGATAATCTTGGGGTTGTTGTTGATGTTGTCCACGCGGAGCACTACGGCACGCACGGTGTCGCCCTTGCGGTAGAAGTCGCTGGGGATTTGCTCGCTCTTGGGGAGGAGAAGCTCGTTGCCCTCGTCGTCGAGAAGCAGAATCTCCTTCTTCCAGATTTGGTATACCTCAGCAGCGATGATGGTGCCCTCCATGTCTTTGTACTTGTGGAAGAGGCTGTCCTTCTCGAGCTCGAGAATCTTTGAAGCCAAGGTCTGACGCAAGGTGAGGATGGCACGACGGCCGAACGATACGAACGATACCTCCTCGGTCACCTCTTCGCCCTCTTCATAGTCCTCGTCAATCTTCAGTGCCTCGCTCAGTGCAATCTCCAAGTTGGGGTCCTCGAGGTCCTCATCGGCCACTACCACGCGGTTGCGGCGGATCTCGAAGTCACCCTTGTCGGGGTTCACGATAACGTCATAGTTCTTGTCCGAACCGAAGGTCTTCGCAATCACGCTGCGGAAGCTCTCCTCGAGCACGTTGATCATCGTGGTGCGGTCGATGTTCTTCAGTTCCTTAAACTCCTGGAATGTATCAATCAAGTTGATAACACCGTCATTCTTCTTTGCCATAGTTCTTTATGTTGTTTTGTTTAGAATTTAATCAGATATTTGGTATATTTCGTCTCTTCATAGCTCCAGGTGTACTCCTTGTCCACGAGCACAGGGCGCTTGGCACCCTCGGGCTTTTCCTTCACCTGGATGGTCACGGTAAAGTTCTCCTCACAGGCTGCGGTGAGCACGCCACGGTATTTCTTGCCGTCCTTAGCGAGCACCTCCACCTCCTTGCCGATGTGGTTGACATATTGCTGCAGCACCTTGAAGGGCTGTCCGATGCCTGCCGAGCCCACCTCGAGTTCAAAATCCTCCTCCTCGCGGTCGAGGTTACCTTCGATATGCTTGCTCAGCGACACGCAGTCCTCAATCCACACGCCCTCGGCATGGTCAATCTCCACAGAGATACAATTGTCAGCACTCACACTCACGTCGACCAAGAAATACTCCTTATCGGCCAACCACTCGTTTACGATTTCAGTAACTTTTTGCTTTGCTATCATATGCTAATAAATAAAAAAGACCCCCGAAGGAGCCCCTCACATATCATCTAATTCACTGCAAAGGTACGGCAAACTTTTCATATAGGCAAATAATTTGCCCATTATTATAAAATAAAAGGAGCTAATATAGTAGTTTACCCAAATAGGTCGTGTCATTTGGGTTATGGGTTATAGGTTAAAGGTTATAGGTTATGGGGTGAAAGTTGAAGGTTGAAAGATGGCAGCTCACGGCTCATCGTGGATTTGTTTTTTTCAACCACAGATTACTCGGATTTCACAGATTTTCGCACTTGCTTTGCTCGTGCTGTCGGCTTTGCCGAGTGTTGTCGTCCGGATGGCACATGCGAGCGATAGCGATGTATGAATCTGTGTAATCGGTGCAATCCGTGGTTGTTTTTTAAGGTTACTCCATCGCGTCACTCGAGATTCGCTTCAGCGAGACCTATTTAGGTCCTTGCTTTCGCTCCCTCGCTTCGGTGCTGGTTACTCCAGCACGTCAGACGAGATTCGCTTCAGCTTGAAACCCTTAGCGATATCCTTCTTAAGGTTCACCTCAGGACGGAAGATCACGCGGTGACTCTTGATGTAGGATGAGGGCAAGAAGTCCTCGCTCTGCATGGCCTCGGCAGTGTAGCACTTGCCCTGGATGCCGATGTGGAACGAGCCCAGGTCGTTGAGCACCACACGCATGCCACCGAGCAGGGCCTTAGTGACGAAAGG
>JAZKYH010000073.1:0-93730 GCA_045612065.1 Bacteroidaceae bacterium | reverse complement strand
AATTATAAAAAGCAGAACTACCTATCGAAGTCACACTCGCAGGAATAGTAATGGAGCTAAGACTACCGCAATTAGAAAAAGCAGAACTACCTATCGAAGTCACACTCGCAGGAATAGTAATAGAGCTAAGACTACTGCAATTAGAAAAAGCAGAACTACCTATCGAAGTCACACTCGCAGGAATAGTAATGGAGCTAAGACTACCGCAATTAGAAAAAGCAGAACTACCTATCGAAGTCACACTCTCACCGATAATAACCTTTGAAAATGCTGCGGCATAAAAAGCATAAGGGGGAATATTACAGAGAACCGTCAGTTCCCCCGTACAACCGGAGAATGCTCCTTGCCCAATACTACAAACGGACTCAGGAATAATAATTTTCTCCACATCCCGACAATTTGCGAAGGCTCTTGAGCCTATCGAATTTACGTTATAAACATCACCTTCAACATTTATCGACGAAGGAATGATGACATCTTTATTAGAACCAGAAAAATCCACCACGCAGGCTGTAGAGTTCTCATAAACGACATAGGACACATCGCTTAAAGAAAACATTGTTACTCCAGATAAAGTGATATTTGATACTATTGCTCGGTCATCACCATTGTTCGCACTTCCATCCTTTGTGTATGACATCTCCAACGTATGCACTCCTGATGAGAGATAGTCAATATACTCGCCAGTACGTTCTCCACTTTCCCTCAAGATTTGGGTTCCATCCAAAGAAACAATAAGCCAATCATAGTTCAATTCACTGCTTACCGACCAATCAAAAGAGAATTTGGCCGCCGCTAATGATACCATGAAGGTATACGTTTCAGAACTTGTACTACCATCTGCATGATTAGTCGATGTCCAATCATTCAATGTGATAGTCTCAGCAAAAGCCTGCGTGATACTGCAAAGTAACATGGCCACGATGACTGTAAGATTCTTAAAGCGTTTCATATTGTTATGTTTTTAGTTTGTTTACTTTGGATATAGTGGATAATGTATGGAGGTTTAACATTAATACCCCCTCCGCTTCGTTCCGTTTAATTTCATTGTCCCTTTGGTACTCCTCGGGGAAGCTAAAGCTTCCTTCGTCGCAACCGACGCTCATTTCGCGTCGGCGTCCCCCTAATTTAGAGGGACAGTTCTTTTTAGTTTGTTTGTTACTTAGCTACAACTTTTCTTCCATTCACGATGTAGATGCGGCCGGGGAGCATGTGGTCGACACGCTGGCCGAGTAAATTGTAGATTAATTCACAATTCACAATTGACAATTCACAATTATTGTCTACTCCCGTCGTGTTTCCGCCGATGCGGAGGGCTTTGGCCTTGATGCCTGTGGGGAGCTCTACATAGCACTTTCCTGCAGAAAGCAGGAAGGGGCTGGCGGGATCTACCTGATAGAACATCGGTCCTGAGCCTTGGTTTTGCATTACATAGCAGGAGGCCTCGGTGAGCTCGGTCTGCACGAGGGTACCCATCAGGTAGCCGCTCTTGGCAACACCGCCCGCGGGATACTTGCTGGCATCGACATAGCCAGTAAGCGTGGCCGAGAAGCCGGTCTCGCTGTACAGGATATAGGGGGTGTAGGCAGCGAGTTCAGTGACCTCCTCCAGCAAGAGGGCATCGTCGGTATACTCACTGCAGCCATATGCCTCAAGTGAGCCGTCGGCGGGGAGCTCATAGTCGAAGGGAAGAATACAGGTTCCGTACTTATTCGATGCCGACACCTTGAGCGTAACGGTGCTGGTAGGAGCTGCTTGCACTTCGGTACTCACATAATCCTCGGCATTGTGCTTGACCTCATCTTTACCGACAAACATAACATTCTTCACCTGAATCTCCACATCACCTGGCTTGAGGTAAGGCAGGGCTTTGACATAGACCTTGAAGAGATTGCCCGAGGTCTTAGTGAATTCCTCGTTGGAGGTGCTGAGGACCGCGACACGTAAGGTGTTATCCTCATTGAAGGCGCAACTCAGTGTGTGCGTATAGGATTTCACCTCTTCAATCTCGCCATCTTCATTCTCTTCCTCCTCAATACTGTAGGGATAGAGGCTGGGCTTGACCATCGACACGCGAAGAGCTCCCTTGTTGGTATATGCCGGCTCTAACCCATCGGGGAATTGCAAATCGACCTGATAAGCCGTGTAATAGACATCCGAACCTTCGAGGCTCACGGTGAAGGAGAACACCTCGTCGCTGCCTGGAACGACATCCAAGGAGCTAATCACCACCTTGTCCATAGTGGCTACATCGGCTTTCACTGCACCTACGACGAGGAGCAACGCACCAAGCAAGAGCGTTTTTAGTTTTCGCATAAGAGAGGTTAATTTATTGGATGCAACAAAGATACAGATATTTTTTGAATTATTGTCATAATCACAATTATATTTTCCGTATCTTTACATCGTAATCAAAAAAAGCATATCGACATGAAAAGAATATTGTTCGTTTGCCTCGGCAACATCTGCCGTTCGTGCACGGCAGAGGAGGTGATGCGCACCATACTGAAACGTGAGGGGTTGGAGAAAGCCATCGAAGTGGACTCGGCGGGCCTCATCAGCTACCATCAGGGCGAGCAGGCCGACCCTCGCATGCGTGCTCATGCCTCGCGCCGTGGATACAACATCACTCACCTGTCGCGCCCAGTACGCATGAGCGACTTTGAGGAGTTTGACCTCATCCTTGGCATGGACGACAGCAACATCAGTCGTCTGCATGAGCTGGCTCCCAGCCTTGAAGCCGAGGAGAAGATACACCGCATGACGGAATACTGCACTCACATCGTGGCCGACCACGTGCCCGACCCTTACTATGGCGGCGCACAGGGCTTCGAGAACGTCATTGACATCCTTGAAGATGCTTGCGAAGGGCTGCTGGCAGCAATCAAAGCATAGACTTTCGTCTCATCCAAATTATTCCGCGATAGCTACCGCGCCATGCTTCGATAGCTACCGCGTTATGTCTCACTAGCTAGCGAGGTGCTCCGCGGTAGCTACCGCGGAAACATTTCGACATTGCGATGGGGCCATACCATACACAAAAAAAGAGGGCGCAAACCCTCTTTTTTATATCACGAATAGTACACTATTTATTATCGCAGCTTGAAATAATAGGTGATGGTACCGGTCTGATTATCCACTGCATCGATTGCATTGAAGCGGGCTCGACGGGCAGCATCTTCGGCAGCCTTACGCAACTCGGGGTTCGAGGTGTTGGTACGAAGGTTGATGCTGGTGGCAATGACATGACCCGAGGGGTTAACGGTAATGGTCACCACTACACGACCTTCGGCCTGCACGGTATTGACAGGCTTGGGCAGTCCGCCACCTGATAGGCTACGACCATTGAGGTCGAAGGTTCCCTGTACGCCGATACCTACAGTCTTCTCTGCCTCGGAGACACCTGACTCCACACCTTGAGTGCCCTCTTCGGGTTGTTCGGCAGTCTCCTCGCCCTTACTACCCATCTCGAAACCTTTACCGAATGCGCTGGCCATCTGCTGGGCCGCACGCTCAGCAGCCTGGCGCTCGGCCTCGGCACGTTTCTGCGCCTCGATTTCCTCGGCGGTAGGCATCTCCACGGTAGGTTCGTCGGGCTGGGTAACGAGAGGCTCATCCACTTGGGGCTGAGGCTGAGGTTGCGGTGCATTCTCGATGTTAGGAACATCGCTCTTCATGGACGACACCTCGGTAAACTGGTAGGCCTCGGTGTGTCCCTGCGCCTGAGCCACATTGCCCAATGTCACGGGGATACCGCTCTCCTCCTCCAACACTGGCGTATGCAGCTTGAGAAGCACGAGCAGCAGCACTACGAGGCCATGCACCACGAGGGTAGCAACCGCACCTTGTATTTGGTTCTTATCTACTTTCAACGTTTGCTCTTTTTATCAGGACGACGAGTGGCCAGTACCATCTTGAACTGGTTCTCGTTGGCTATGTTCAACACATTCACAATCTCACGATAGGGCACACGCTCATCGGCATAGAGCGCCACATACATCTCGGGCTCCTTGGCTGCACAGTCCTGAAGGAAGGCTGCCAATTCTTCGGGGAGAATGGGCATCTCGTCTTCATTACCGAAAGCAGTGTAGTAGTTGAGATCCTTATCAATGATGACACGCGTAAGCGGCTTAGCAGAGGTCTGCTGCTTACCTTGCGGAAGCAACACCTTGATAGCGTTGGGCGTCACCATGGTAGAGGTAATCATGAAGAATATCAGCAAGAGGAACACAAGGTCCGTCATAGATGACATGCTGAAGGCGGGTGATATTTTGTTTCTTCGTTTTAAGCTCACTGGGTATACGAATTGAAAATTAAACTTCGTTTTAGTTCGGCGGTTCTCGCTGAGCGGTTTGTAAGTGACTTACATCACGCTCATTGGCACGAACTCAATAGATTAAAGTTGGCGAGTGGAGGCCCTTAACTCTTCAAGTCCATGAACGAGAGAGTCTGCGCCTCAAGCACATTGGCCACGTCGTTCACACGAGACACGAGGTAGTTGTAGGCAAACATCGCTACGATACCCACTACGAGACCACCCACGGTGGTAATCATCGCCTCGTAAATACCGCTTGAGAGCAAGGTGATGTCGATATTGTTACCCGCATTCGCCATTTCCCAGAAAGCGCGTACCATACCGAGCACGGTACCCAAGAAACCAATCATGGGAGCACCTGATGAAATGGTAGCCATTACAGAGAGGCCCTTTTCGAGCTTGGCTACCTCGAGGTTACCGGCATTCTCCAATGCAGCCTGCACCTCTGCAGCGGGACGGTCGATGCGAGCGAGACCCTTCTCAATCATGTTGGCAGCAGGAGTGTTGGCAACGCGGCAATAGTTGACAGCAGACTTCAGTTCATCAGTCTTCACATAGTCGCGAATGCGCTCCATGAACACGGGATCAACCTTTGAAGCCTTGCGTATCACCAAGATACGCTCTACAAAGATATACACACAGAGGACAGAGAGCAGGGCAAGGATAATCATAATCCAACCACCCTTGGTAGCCATATCCCACAGATTCATCTCATTTGCCGCCTCTACCACCTCGGTGAGAACGGGATTCTCGGCCATCTCAGTTACGGCCTCTTGCATTTGTGCTTGTAAAAATAACATGTTGTCTATTTACTATTTAACGATTTACATTTTTCTATTTTTTGCGCTTTACAGCCAAACATTCCTTGTACCTGCGTATTGTCTCTTCCAAACCGAGGTACAGCGCATCACAGATGAGCGCGTGTCCGATAGAGACTTCGTCGAGATAAGGAACATTCTCAGCGAAGTAGGCAAGATTCCCCAAGCTCAAGTCATGCCCTGCATTGAGTCCGAGCCCCTTCTTCTTAGCCACCTTGGCAGCAGTGATGTAGGGAGCAATGGCCGCCTCACGGTCCTTGCCATAGTTTGCCGCATAGGGTTCGGTATAGAGTTCCACTCGGTCGGCACCAACTTTTGCCGCATATTCTACCATCGTCACATCGGGATCCACGAATACGGAGGTACGAATGCCAGCCTCGTTGAACACAGCCACCACTTCGGTGAGGAACTCTTGATGCACCACCGTATCCCACCCATGATTAGAGGTAATCTGGTCGGGGGCATCGGGCACCAAGGTCACCTGCGCAGGTTTCACCTGCAGCACTAACTCGATGAACTCCTTGCTGGGATAGCCCTCGATATTAAATTCGGTATGCAACAGGGGACGCAATGCAAACACATCGGCTCGGCGGATGTGACGCTCGTCAGGACGCGGATGCACGGTAATACCCTCACCACCCATCGCTTCGCAGTCCAAAGCAAATTGACACACGTCAGGATTGTTTCCACCACGTGCATTGCGCAGTGTGGCCACCTTGTTTATATTTACACTCAGTTTCGTCATACAATACAAAAAAAGTATTATCTTTGCGATTGAATTATGCACAGCAGTGCAAATTCGCTGCAAAGTTAACATATTTAATTGACATATTGGTCATTCATAATTCACAATTCAGAATTCAGAATTAAAAAAGATGCGCTTCGCCCTATTTGGAAACACTTATGAGACCTGCAAGTCGGTACATGCCGAACAATTATTCGCCATACTCTCAAGCTATGGCGATGAGGTGTATGTAGAACGCGACTTCTATCGCTTCCTTTGCGAGGCACAACCCTTCTCTTTCGAACCAGCCGGCATCATTGACAAGTTGGAGAGATTGGAGGTAGACATGGCTATCAGCCTGGGAGGAGATGGAACCTTCCTCAAAGCTGCCAATTGCGTAGGAGCTACGGGAACACCTATCGTGGGCATTAACACTGGACGTTTAGGATTCCTTGCCGATGTCTCGGCCGATGAGATGGAGACTTTCTTTGCCAATCTACACGCAGGACGCTACAGCGTACGTGAGCGCAGCCTACTCGAGCTCACTACGAGCGACAGCACTGAGCAGCCCGCCTATGCGCTCAACGAGGTGACCCTATCGAAACACGACAGCTCATCGATGATAGCCGTACACACCCATGTTGGCGGCGAGCATCTGGCCACTTATATGGGCGACGGTCTCATCATTGCCACCCCCACAGGCTCTACAGCCTACTCACTCAGCGCAGGAGGGCCCATCGTATACCCACAATCCGAGGTCTTTGTCCTCACCGCCGTAGCTCCTCACAGCCTGAACGTACGCCCCATTGTCATCGCAGACGACAAGATCATAGAGTTCCGTATCGAGAGTCGTAGCGGAAGCTTTCTCGTAGCCATCGACGGTATCAGCCGCAGCTACCCCGAGCAGACTGCCATCACCCTACGCAAAGCATCACATACCATCCGTGTTGTGAAGCAGGAGGGCAACACCTTCTTCCACACCCTACAAAAGAAGATGAAGTGGGGTTCCGACCCGAGGATATAGGAAACAATGACGGTTCCTCGCACCGCCTACTCCACAAACCTTTATAAAACATAGGAACAAAAGAAGGGTAGCCTCATGGCCACCCTTCTTTCATTTATCACTAAAGACTATCCTTAGCGAGCGTAGCTTACAGCACGAGTCTCACGGATAACGGTAATCTTCACCTGACCAGGATAGGTCATCTCGTCTTGAATCTTCTTGGCGATATCGGCAGAAAGCGTCTCGGTAGTCTTATCGTCAATCTTATCAGCACCCACAATCACACGCAGCTCACGACCAGCCTGAATAGCATAGGTCTTCACCACACCAGGATATGACATTGCCAATTGCTCAAGGTCATTGAGGCGCTTCATGTAAGCCTCTACAATCTCGCGACGAGCACCGGGACGAGCACCTGAGATAGCATCACACACCTGCACGATGGGAGCCAAAAGAGTCTCCATCTCCACCTCATCATGGTGAGCACCGATGGCATTGCAAATATCGGGCTTCTCCTTATACTTCTCAGCCAACTTCATACCATAAAGTGCGTGGGGCAATTCGTTCTCCTCATCGGGCACCTTACCGATATCGTGAAGCAATCCGGCACGTTTTGCCTTCTTGGGATTGAGTCCCAACTCCGAAGCCATCACGGCACAAAGGTTGGCAGTCTCGCGAGCATGCTGCAAGAGGTTCTGACCATACGACGAGCGGTACTTCATCTTACCAACGATACGGATAAGGTCGGGATGCAAGCCATGAATGCCAAGATCGATAGTGGTGCGCTTACCTGTCTCGATGATTTCTTCCTCAACCTGTTTCTTCACCTTGGCAACAACCTCCTCAATACGTGCGGGATGGATACGTCCGTCAGTCACCAACTGATGAAGCGCCAAACGAGCAATCTCACGACGCACGGGATCGAAAGCAGAGATAACAATAGCCTCGGGAGTATCGTCTACAACGATTTCAACACCCGTAGCCGCCTCAAGAGCACGAATATTACGTCCCTCACGGCCAATGATGCGGCCTTTCAGCTCATCAGAATCGATATGGAATACGGTAACAGAATTCTCAATAGCTGTTTCTGTTGCCACGCGTTGAATAGACTGAATAACTATACGCTTAGCCTCCTTGTTAGCTGTCATCTTTGCATCATCCATGATGTCATTGATGTACGATGCAGCCTGTGTCTTTGCCTCTTCCTTGAGCGACTCTACAAGCTGTTCGCGAGCCTCATCTGCAGAGAGGCCTCCAATTGCTTCGAGACGTTCGCGCTCCTGCGCCTGCAGCTTGTCAAGCTCAGCCTGCTTCGCACCTACAATCTGCAACTGATTATCGAGATTAGCCTTGATGGCCTCAATCTCATTACGCTTGCGTTGGTTATCACTCTGCTGTTGGTTGAGCTGCAACTCACGCTGCTTGATGCGGCTCTCGGCCTGCTGCAACTTCTGACTACGCGCAGCCACCTCCTTTTCCAACTCGGCCTTTTTGTTAAGGAACTTCTCCTTCACTTCGAGGAGTTTGTTTTTCTTCATCACCTCACCTTGTGCCTCAGCCTCAGCAAGCATGCGCTTGGCCTTGGACTTTGCTCCAGTGAAAGCTACGAAATAACTGAGAGCGGCACCTACAGCGAGGCTCGCAACTCCGACAATTACTAGTATTAGCATCTTTCTTTACTTTGTTATTATTAATAAAAATCGCACCACCTCAGGCACAAAGCATGATGCTTTGACACCTCAGCAGTGCGTGGTTATACCTCTCATTTATTATATAAATCAAACACGCTCCTCATTTTCCTTCAGGAACTCGTCAAGTTTCACACTCAACTCTGCGAACTTTTCCTGAAAAGGCCGAGTATCGGTACGCATCTTCTCTTGCTGATACAGCACCCCTACATGGAGGGCTATCATTGCGAGATATTTCTCGGTTGTCTGTCCCGGAAAATGCTCTCGATACGCGTTCAACTTATCATCAATGTGCTTTACTGCCTTGCGAATGGCCTCCTCTTCACTGGGGTCAATCCGCAGGAAGAATTTCATTCCGGCAATAATCACCTTTATTCTCAGTCGGTCGGTCGGTGTCATAGCATATCGTCTTTTTGCCCAGAAGCATTAAGTAGTGCTATGCACTTGTCCACTTCACGCACTAACCTCGACAATCTTCGCTGCGCATCTCCTATTTCCAAGTCGTTTGCGCTGATTATCTTGGCGAGTTTGAGATCCTTGTAAGATTCAGCAAGTTCAACATTCTGTTCACGCACCTTGCCCAACTCAACGGTTTGAAGTTCCAACTGCTCACGCAGCGCTGCATTCTCTGCCAAAAGCTGCGCATGAGCCTCCATTAACCGATTCAGTTTCGATTCAAAGTTTGCGATTACAAATCCGTCCACTGCTGTCATCATAACCAAACCTCGCTACAAATGTAACCTCTTTTTCGACAAATTCAAAACACTTTGCCAAAAAAAGTGAAGAACATACACTAAAAAGGATTATTCGCTCTTCTTTTTAGATTCTTTCTTGGCCAAACGAATTACGTTAAACACGAAGTTGGTCATCCATTGTCCCGAATAGCCCAAAGAGTGCTGCAACTGACGTACTTCGCCAACGGCCTTAAACATTGACGCATCCTTCCAATCATTCTTGGTCAAGATATTATTGATGGCCGCCTCAGTCTGAGTATAAAGCATTTTCTTGAAAGGAATACGCATGGTATACTTCATCTCATTGCTCACTGCCATCATCAAGCTTTCATTGAAACGTTGGAACTGGAAGAAATAGCTATTCACCATATTCACATTGCGGCAGTTCTTCTTGATAGAGGCATCAATCTCCTTAAAGAAACCCTCTTCGAGGTGATAGGCCTGCATCAACATCTTCTTACAACGCGACTTCTCAGCCACACCCAGCTTATTGTTTTGTGTAGCCACCTTCAGTGTGCGCTTAAACATGGCCAAGTCTGGCAGCATGTTGATATTGCTGATACCCAAATTGCCGGCCATCACTGCTTGATAATATACACGGATGAGAGTCATGAAATCTTCAATTCCTCCCACTTTGCTTTCTTCGTCTGAAGCTTTCTTGCGAAATAAATTACTAAAAATACCCATGGTCTACAATAAAATTTACGCAAAAGTAAGCAAAAGTTTAGAGTTGGGCAAACTTGCAGGGAATTAATTATGCGCACAAAAACAAATCTGAAAATAAAAAGCACCAACCAAAAGGATAAGACCTTTAAGCTATTGCCGCAAAGACAACAAATATAACCTTACACATCCTCCGCGAAACCACGAATTCACAAAAAATGAGCGCAAAAGATACCGCATATTAAAAAAAGTGCTATCTTTGCAAAATAATATGGAATATTAGGTTAACAAACAAGTTATATGAAGAGAACAAAACTTCTACTGATGGCAGCATTGATTGCCATGGCTTCTTGTACGTCGTACAAGAAAGTTCCTTATCTGCAGAATTCTTCTGAGATAGACACTACGATTGTTTCAGAACTTCCAGACATGCGCATTCAGCCTAAGGACATGTTGACCATTACTGTCAGCAGCGAGATGCCTGAGGCTGCCATCCCATTCAACTTGACAGTCCCCACACCAATGTCTGCAGGCAATAATGGTGGTAAGGGTAGCCTTACCTCACAACCTGCACTGCAGACCTACCTTGTGGACAATGAAGGATACATCGAATTTCCCACATTGGGACGTTTGAAAGTTTATGGAATGACAAAAGGTGAGGTAGAAGAGATGATTAAGGAGAAAATCAAGTCCAACTTCACCACTCCCCCTATCGTCACCGTACGCATGGCCAATTATACGATATCTGTATTAGGAGAAGTTTCCAGTCCTAACATATACAATATTTCCAACGAGAGAATCAATGTACTCGAGGCAATAGCCATGTCAGGAGATCTCACATTGTTTGGTAAGCGCGACAACGTAAAGCTTATCCGAGAGAATGCCGACGGCACAAAGAACATCGTGACACTCGACCTTAACGATGCCAACATCGTCCACTCACCTTATTACTACCTGCAGCAAAACGACATTTTGTACGTAGAGCCCAACAAGGCTAAGGCACGAGGTGCTGACGTAAGCAATATGACCTCAATGTGGTTCTCTGCTACATCATTGCTCATGGCTGTAATAACCTTCTTGTTGAACCTTTTATAAATAATGGAATATGATTAACGAAAACATAAACATAAACAGTTTCGAGGAAGAAGAAAGCGGATTTGACATTAAGGCCATCTTAATGAAATTGGTTTTCAACTGGAAGTGGATTGTAGCATCTATCGTTATATGCCTTTGTGGAGCTAAGATCTATCTCCAAAAGCAGACTCCGGTGTACCGCATACAGGCTACTATCATGATTAACGATGACCAGAAGGGTTCGTTCAACAATCAGATACAGACTTTCCAGCAGGATTTTGGAATCATGAGCACCACTGGCGGACTCGACAATGAGCTGGAGGTACTCCGTTCAAAGTCCATGATTAAGCAAGCTGTGATGGACTTGGGTCTTCATACAAGATACAGCATTGACAATGGTTTCTTCAGACCTGCAACCACGCTATATGGTTCCTACCCCGTACAGGTAACCATCAGTCAAGAGGACGTGGAACGCTTGAGCTATGCTGCATCTTTCAGGATTACTCAACCCGATGAGGCATCGTACGTTATTTCTTACAACCGCTACGACAAAGAAAAGGGAGAGATTGTTGAAGAGACAAAAGAGGTTAGCTCACTGCCTTACACTTTGGATACACACATCGGACGTTTGGTTTTCACCAAGGGTAACATGCCAGCCCTTGCTCCAAACAAGGAGTTGACAGTAACTATTGTTCCCCCAATCCAAGCTGCTAAGGCTTGCTTAGGCGCACTGAGCATTGAACCCACTTCAAAGACCACATCTGTTGCATGCGTTTCATACTTGGATGTCAACAAATCTCGTGCAATAGCTTTCGTTAACCAACTCATCATTGCTTACAACCGAGAGAATAACAAAGCAAAGAACTTTGTTGCATTGCAAACCGAAGAGTTCATTGAGAAGCGCCTCGAGAAGGTTTCTGCCGAGTTGGACGAAGCAGAGGAGCAAGTGGCACAATACAAGCGCTCTGCAGGCTTGATCAACCTCTCAGGCGAGGCACAGAAGGTCATGCAAGGAAGCTCGGAATATGAAAAGCAACAAGTAAATGTTGCGACTCAGTTGAAACTGATGAACTTCTTGCACGAGTACGTCAACGATCCTAAGAATACTTTGCAGCCCATCCCTGCAAATGTTGGCCTGGAGAACGAAGATCTTACAGATCTCATTGGTCGTTACAATGAGATTGTCATGGAGCGCGCCAACTTGTTGCGCACAGCCAGCGAGAGTAATCCGACAATTGTCGAAGTTACCACAATTGCCAATCTGATGTTCTCAAGCATCAAGACTTCAATCGAGACTCTGCAAAGCTCATTGGAGATTAAGAAAGCAGACTTTGAGCGTCAAGCAAGAAAGTACGATTCAAAGTTAGGCAATGCCCCCACACAGGAGAAGATTTTGGCTGGTTACGAACGACAGCTTGAGGTTAAGTCAGGACTTTACATGATGCTCCTTCAAAAGCGCGAAGAGAACTCTATCGCCTTGGCTGCAACAGCTGATAACGCAAAGATTATCGACGCTGCACTTGCTAACGATGCACCTGTATCGCCCAACCGCAGAATGATTTGGCTCATTGCTTTGGCTATTGGAGCAATCGTCCCCATCGCAACAATATACATATTGGAATTGCTTCGTTATAAGATTGAGGGCCGCAATGACCTTGAGAAGCTCACCAAGATTCCTGTACTCGGTGACGTACCTATGTCGCAGGGAGCAAAAAACAGCAAGCACACTGTTGTTGTGAATGAGAACTCTAACGACTTGATGGCTGAAACATTCAGAGGCATACGTACCAATCTTCAGTTCATCCTCGATAGTCCCGAAAAGAAAATCATACAGTTCACCTCATCAACAGCAGGTGAGGGTAAGACTTTCGTTTCGTCGAACTTGGCAGTAAGTATGGCCTTGTTGGGCAAGAAGGTACTCCTCATCGGTCTCGACATCAGAAAGCCCCGATTGGCTGAGATGTTCAACCTTGCAGACCGCAAAAGAGGTATCACATTGTTCCTCTCTGGAGACGCAAACGACAAGAAGTTGTTGTTCGACCAAATCATGTCTTCAGGCATCAACCCCAATTTGGATATCCTGCCTGCAGGTGTCATTCCCCCCAACCCTGCCGAGTTGCTCTCTCGCAAGAATCTCGACAAGGCAATGGACTATCTGAAAGAGGTGTACGACTACATCATCTTGGATACAGCGCCTGTAGGTTTGGTAGCCGATACCCTGATCATTTCTCGTGTAACTGATGCTACGGTATACATCTGCCGTGCAGATTACACTCCCAAGAGCAACTTGGAGTTGGCCAACTCTTTGTGCAAGGAGGGCAAGCTGAAGAACTTGAGCATTGTGCTCAATGGCATCGACATGGCCAAGAAGAAATATGGCTACTACTATGGTTACGGCAGATATGGCAAATACGGGCGTTATGGATACGGCAAGTATGGTCAATATGGTCAATATGGATATGGTCAAAACACAAAGTAAACACAATATCCCCTAAAAAGAACAGAGGGCGCATCTGCAGATGCGCCCTCTGTTTTGTCATAGCATAGACCGATTAAGCCAACTTTGCTAAAGCCTCCTTGATACGGCGCATAGCCTCAACGATATTCTCATCAGAAGTAGCGTAGCTCATACGGATGCATTCGGGCGAGCCAAATGAATCGCCGCCTACACAAGCCACATGACCCTCTTCGAGAAGATACATGGCAAGGTCTGAAGCTGTTTCGATAACCTTATCGCCAAACTTCTTGCCATAATAAGCGCTACACTTTGGGAAGAGGTAGAAGGCACCCTGAGGTTCATTCACTTCGAAACCGGGAATCTCACGGCCCAATTTCACGATAAGATTACGACGACGCTCAAAAGCCTTACGCATCTCCTCAACAGGTTCCTGTGTTCCACGGTAAGCAGCCTCAGCAGCCTTCTGTGATACTGAGCAAGGACCGCTCGTATATTGACCCTGAAGTTTGTTACATGCCTTAACCAACCACTCGGGACCAGCGATGAATCCAATACGCCAACCCGTCATTGCGTATGCCTTAGACACACCGTTAATAATCACAACACGATCGTGTACGCCAGAGAACTGGGCAATGCTCTCATGACGACCTACATAGTTGATATGCTCATAGATCTCGTCGGCAATCACATACACCTGCTCGTGACGTTCGAGCACTGCAGCCAATGCAGCCAACTCCTCACGGCTATACACCGAACCTGTGGGGTTTGAAGGCGAGCAGAGAATAATTGCTTTGGTCTTGGGAGTGATGGCAGCCTCAAGTTGCTCGGGAGTAATCTTGAAATCCTGCTCAATGCCTGCAGGTACGATAACAGGAGTTCCATTAGCCATGAGCACCATCTCGGGATAGCTCACCCAATAGGGAGCGGGGACAATAACCTCGTCACCCTCGTTCACGAGAGCCATAACCACGTTACATACCGATTGCTTGGCACCATTGGCACAAGAAATCTGATTTACAGTATACTCCAGGTTGTTCTCATTCTTCAGCTTATCTACAATAGCTTGACGCAAGGCAGGATAGCCAGGCACAGGTGAGTAACGAGAGAAGTTGTCATCGATAGCCTGCTTTGCAGCCTCCTTGATGTGGTCAGGAGTATTAAAGTCGGGTTCACCCACACTGAGGTTGATAACATCGACGCCCTGAGCCTTAAGCTCAGCGCTACGCTGTGACATCGCCAGCGTAGCTGACGGAGACAGACGATTGATAAGATTGCTTAATGCATTCATAATGATTATATTTAGAAATTATTCTTCAAAATGCAACGTATGCCCCATACGGTCTTTCTTGGTACGCAGGTAACGCTCATTATATTGGTTGGGGTTAATCTCAATAGGCACATTCTCGGTAATCTCAAGGCCATAGGCTTCGAGACCGATACGCTTCACTGGATTATTGGTAAGCAAGCGCATCTTGTGCACGCCCAACGAGCGAAGTATCTGAGCACCTACTCCATAGTCGCGTTCATCGGCATCGAATCCGAGATGGATATTGGCATCTACGGTATCGAGGCCCTGTTCCTGGAGCTTATAAGCCTTAATCTTGTTCATCAGACCGATACCACGGCCCTCTTGCATCATATACACGACAACTCCCTTACCAGCAACATCAATCTCTTCCATCGCATGGTGGAGCTGATCACCGCAGTCACAACGGCACGAGCCGAATATATCACCTGTCATGCATGATGAGTGCATGCGTACAAGGATGGCTTCATCTTCGGCCCACTCACCCTTGATGAGTGCAACGTGCTCAGCGCCATTAGAGAGCTGACGGAAGGGGATGAGACGGAAATGACCATGCGCCGTAGGCATATCCACCTCCTCACCACGCTCAATCATCGACTCAGTTTCAAGACGATAGGCAATAAGATCATGGATGGTGATGAGAGGGATATTCATCTCACGTGAGATTCTGATCAATTCAGGCATACGAGCCATGGTGCCATCCTCATTCATAATTTCAATGAGCGCAGCTGCTGGCTGTAACCCTGCCAGACGGGCCAAGTCAATAGCAGCCTCAGTATGTCCGGCACGACGGAGTACTCCCTTGTCCTGTGCATAGAGAGGATTGATATGTCCAGGACGACCGAAATCTTCAGCTTTGCGCATAGGGTCGGCCAGAGCACGGATGGTAGCAGCACGATCAGCCGTAGACACACCCGTAGAACATCCCTCAATGAGGTCTACGGTCACAGTGAACGGTGTACCCAATATACTGGTATTGTTGTTAACCTGAGGTGCTAAGTTCAATTCCTCACAACGTGACATTGTGATGGGAGCACACAGCACGCCACGCCCATAGCGCAGCATGAAGTTGACAATCTCAGGGGTTATCTTCTCGGCAGCGACAATGAAGTCGCCCTCGTTTTCGCGGTCTTCATCATCAACCACAATCACGATACCTCCCTGGCGGAAAGTCTCTACAGCCTGCTCAATGGAGCTCAACTGCCATTCCTTTTCGTTAGAGTTTTCTTTCATAGAGATGAATAATATCTTGTAATTCTTTGTTAATCTTCATTATTGATTTCATGTCCTCTTTCAGGCGATAGCGAAAGAAGACCGACCTGGCATAAAACAACACACCAACAGGCAAGACAACGCCAACCGCCACATTCATCCATCTATACGAAAAAGGAGATGTATGAGAGCTTACCGACAGCACCGGATAGGTGTTGATCTTATTGATGTATTCTTGGTTACGGCTGTTGGCCAACGTCGAAATAATATGTTCATACTGCACATTGACGGCAATCAATGCCCTGTCATGTCTGTTTCGCCCTGCAGTGAACATCGTGATATAGTTGGGCAGCAACTTCTGCAGATGAACACGTTCATACTCTTCGCAGACAACAGACAATGCCGTAAGTTCTTTGAAGACGGCACTATAGTCGGGATCTTCAATGATAACCTCCTTCAACACATTGTTGCGCTTGACCCGCAATGCCAGCAACCAGCGGAAAGCCATCTTGTACAGTTCGACATTGAATATTCCCGAATCCTTATTGGCATGATAGGTGAGGAAGACTCCCAAAGGTGCCAGCACCGACGTACTCATCCATGCCCCCCACCACACAGGTATCTCACCCTCACGAGCGAGCTTGGTACCCTTGGTATCCAGGATGTAGTAAACGATAAAGGTCAACACCGACACCACGACCGGCATGCCCAATCCACCCTTACGTATGATGGCACCCAATGGTGCACCGATGAAAAAGAACACCAGGCACGACAACGATAAAGATATCTTGCTGAACCACTCCAACTGATGGCGGCGCACATTCTTGTCTGCAGCAAACACTGACCTGCTCTTCAGGTCCAGCTCACTCTTGAGATTATTGATACGACGTTCTTCGCCCTCAAGCCATTTCCTGCGCTGGTCACGCGTAGAAGAATAGAAGATACTGTCCACGTCTATGCGTGTGACTCCCTCCTTTTCCACAAATTCCTGCAAGCGAGTGGTATCTGCTTTCGTCAGAGTATGCGAGGCATATGAGTTTGTTGTCAGCTGAGAGTAGTAGAGACGTCCTATGCTATCCTGGTGTGTTGTCATCGAGTCGATGTCATGCGACAGCTGAACCATATTCTTATTCATCGCATTCGCACTGAGGAAGCTGCCATCCATCAAGTCAAAGTCATTGCTAAACTCTATCAGCATGGTCTTCTCACCGAACTCCTCGCGACGGTAAGGAATATTTCTTGAATTGATTTGTCCATCCTTAAGGTTCTCAAACTGCTCCCCATGGTAGAGGATAAACTTCAGGTGCTGTTTATCTGCTGTAGTCTCGAGACGTCCACTGTCGGCCTTCAGGATAGTAGCATTCTCAAAGCCATTGCTCATGTTGTAGATTACCACCCCGTAGAGCATACCCGTGTCGCTATCCTTCTTCTTGACGTAGAGATTATAGTTCTCAATGCCATCATAGAAAGCTCCTTCAGGTATCTCCAACTCCGGTGATTTCTGCTTCATAGAGATGAGCAGCCTTTGTAACTGGAGGTTTGCATGGGGAACGGTGACGTTTTGGAAATAAAAGGACAACATTCCCAGCCCTACGCTAAACGCCACGAGCGGACTCATCACTCTTATCAAGGGAACCCCTGAGGCCTTCATGGCCGTCAGTTCCACACGTTCGCCAAAATTACCAAAGGTAATGAGTGCGGCCAACAGCACAGCCAAAGGCAGCGACTTGGGCACCAACGTCAGTGCTGCGTAATAGAAAAACTTCGCCAACACATCCATCGGGATACCCTTTCCCACCAATTCGTCCACGTACAGCCACAGGAGCTGCATGATAAAGATAAACAGGCAGATAAAGAAGGTCCCGACAAACATGAAGCCGAAACTTTTCAGTACGAATATGTCGAGTTTCTTAATACGCACAACAACGACACTCTTTAATTGCGCGCAAAGATACTAAATAAGCGAGCGAAAAGCAAAGTTTACTTGCATTTTTCACAGCGAGTGTCAAATATCTCCGAGGTTTACCGCAAAGTTGTGCGCAACTTGATTTCGGTCTGCACAGCAGACTTAAGCCACATCAGCGGGCGAAAAGCAGAATTACGTTGATTTTTTACAATTTAGATTCCCGCCACACGGCGCAACTCCTCCATCTGGCTTTCCCACATCTGGGTGAGGTCCTCCTCCTCTTCGTTGCGTGCAATCTCCGTAATCTCCAGCACATGAGCCTTGGTCAGCTCACTCACATTGATGCGCAACTCAAAGTAGGTCTTGGGGGCCTCATCAAGCCAATGAAAACGGATGTATACCCCTTCACGGCATCCCAATAGCTCGGCTTCACGAGTTTCATCCTTTCCCCAATGGAAAGTGTAGACCGAATCTTTCTCCGTTATCTTGTCGGCCATCCATGCCTCCAAGCCACCCGTAGTACCGATAAAGTTCCAAACGATGTTGCGTGAGTTACCCACAAGCGGATATTCCAAATGTATTTTTGTCATGGCATTAGTCTTTTGGTTGCAAATGTAACGAAAGACATAGGAAAAAACAAATTTTTACACTAATTTTGCAGCCCGATAAAACATAAGAATAAAAACGAGATATTAGAGATATGGGAAAAATCATCCTCACAGGTGACCGTCCTACGGGTCGCCTTCATTTGGGACATTTCGTAGGCTCATTGCGCCGCCGCGTAGAGTTGCAGAACTCAGGCCTTTTCGACAAGATATTCATCATGATTGCCGATGCTCAGGCGCTGACCGACAATGCCGACAACCCCGAGAAGATACGTCAGAACATCATCGAAGTAGCACTTGACTACCTCGCTTGCGGCATCGACCCCACGAAGAGCACCATCTTCATCCAGTCACAGATTGCCGAATTGTGCGAACTCGCATTCTACTACATGAACCTCGTCACTGTGAGCCGTCTCCAGCGCAACCCGACAGTGAAGACCGAGATTCAGATGCGCAACTTCGAAACCAGCATTCCCGTAGGCTTCTTCACCTACCCCATCAGTCAGGCATCAGACATCACCGCTTTCCGCGCTACCACAGTGCCTGCCGGTGAAGACCAGCAGCCCATGATCGAGCAGGCCCGTGAGATTGCCCGCCGCTTCAACGGCATCTATGGCGACACCCTCGTAGAGCCCGAGATACTGCTCCCCGACAATGCAGCTTGCATGCGTCTACCGGGCACCGATGGCAAGGCCAAGATGTCCAAGTCATTGGGCAACTGCATCTACCTCTCCGACTCCTCCGAAGAGGTTCGCAAGCGCGTGATGAGCATGTACACCGACCCCGACCATATCCGTGTCGAGGATCCCGGTAAGATTGAGGGGAACACTGTGTTCACCTATCTCGACGCGTTCTGCCAGCCCGAGCACTTTGCCAAATACTGGCCCGACTACAGCAGCCTCGACGAGCTGAAGGCACACTACCAACGTGGAGGCTTGGGCGACGTTAAAGTCAAGAAGTTCCTCTACGCCATCCTCGAAGAGTTGCTCACCCCCATCCGCGAGCGCCGCAAAGAATGGGAGAAGGACATCCCTGCCGTATTCGAGATTCTCCGAAAGGGCAGCGAAGCCGCACGAGAAGTTGCAGCCGAGACATTGGCAGACGTACGCCGTGCCATGCGCATCAACTATTTCGACGATGCCGAACTGATAGCTGAACAATCACGCAAGTTCCAGAGTTAACACAACCGTAAGATTAGCTGTTAACAGTTAGTGGCAAAGCAACTGATAGTAGACATTGGCAATTCCTCGGCCAAAGTGGCTCTGTTCGAGGGGGACACACTCATCGAAGAGACCCGCGTTGACCACGAGGCATTGCCATGTTTCTTTACCGACAAGGCAAATGACCATACCATAGGCTCAGCCATTGTCTCCACGGTAATCCATCTTACCGAAGCGGTGGAGCATGCTATCAAGCATCTCCCCTACCCTTGTCTGCGCATGTCAGCACAGCTCAAGATGCCTTTTGACATCGCCTACAAGACCCCAGAGACATTGGGTCCCGACCGCCTGGCCGCTGTAGCCGAAGCCTGCATCCAACAGCCCGAGCGTGACCTGCTCATTATCGACATGGGTACCGCCATCACCTACGATATCGTGACAGCCGAAGGGCTCTACCTCGGAGGCAACATATCACCGGGTATCGACATGAGACTGAAGGCCCTCAACCACTTCACCGGCAAGCTCCCCCTCATCAACAAGGAGGGCCAACGCAGTTCCGTAGGTGTAACCACCGAGACTGCCATCCGGGAAGGAGTTTTGCAAGGTGTAGATAAAGAAATAGAGGGGTATATCCGTGAGTACACGTCGAAATATCCCCATCTTTTGGTTTTTTTAACGGGCGGCGGAACTTTTTTCTTGGATAATAGCGCAAAAAGTCACATCTTTGTCGATGATTTGCTCGTAATTAAAGGGCTAAACCGGATATTAATGCTTAACCATGAAGCGATTTAAGTCACTTATCATACTATTCCTCGCTCTGCTCGCTCTCCCCATATCTGCGGAGAACGGTCTGAACTCTCCTTACACACGATATGGCTTCGGCCAACTCTCTTCCATGGAGACAGGCACCAGCAAGGGCATGGGCGGCACAGGTATCGGCGTGCTGAACAGCAACCAGATCAACCTGCTCAATCCCGCCTCATACGCAGCAGTCGACACCCTCACTTTCCTCTTGGATGTGGGTATGAGTGTGGGCAACACCAATTTCTCGGAAGGAAAGTCAAAAGACAGAGTCGCCATGAACTCCGGTAGTGCCACCTTCGACTACCTCGCCATGCAGTTTCGTCTGATTCCCCACCTGGGAATGACCATTGGCTTGACTCCCTTCTCCAACATCGGGTACGATTTCAGCCAGACCATCACCACAGACTACGATGACGAAAGCCAGCTTACAGCCACCAACCGTTACTACGGTACCGGTGGATTGCGCCAAGCAACCGTAGGTCTCGGCTATATGCCTTTCAAAGGTTTGGCCATAGGAGCCAACATCTCATACGTCTATGGAGAGATATACCACTACATATACAATCAGTACAGCGATGCCAGCATCACATCGAGCACCAGAATGTACCGATGCGACATCTCTACCTACAATGCCGATTTCGGTATACAGTACCAAGGCACTATCAACAAGAGCAAATTCACCGTCGGCGCCACCTACCAGCCAGGGCACAGCATTGACGACGAAGCCTATGTCATCAATACCATCTCGGCCAATGACACCATCGCCCGTAGCTTCTTGAGCATGCCTTCTACCTATGGAGCCGGTATCTCATACACCTATGACGACCGCCTCACCATCGCAGCCGACTACAGCCTGCAGCGATATGGCGACGTCGCATTCTTCGGAGAGAAGGGTGCCGACCGTCACCGCGCATCGGTAGGTATGGAGTACATTCCCGAGCACATCACCCGCAATCTCTTCCACCGTGCACGCTACCGTGCAGGTCTCCATTATGCCACCTCGTACTACACCGTCGACGGCAAGCGCGGACCCACAGAGTATGGTGCTACCGTGGGCATCGGCCTTCCTATCATGAACCGTTGGAACGGCAAGAGCGTCATCAACATCTCTGGTCAATACATCCATGTACATCCCAGCACCCCGGGCATGATTACCGAGAACTCACTGCGACTCAACATCGGCCTATCGATTAACGAGACTTGGTTCAACAAGTGGAAAGTACAATAATGTTGAGAGTTGAATGTTTAAGGTTCGGCGTTAAACGATTTACCAAAAGTCACGTCATACTTATAGAATAGAGAATAAAACTAAATACACAAAACAAACTATGAGATTCAAAGCATTTATCGCATTTTTCGCACTCGCTTCTTCGGCAGTTATGGCACAGAAGGGCGTAGAAGATGGTTCACGTTTCGGACATGGCCAGGACAGTATTGAGTGCCTCAACAACATCAGTCTCTACAGCGAGAACCTCAAGACCAAGAACTATCCCGATGCCTACACCTATTGGAAGAAGGTTTTTGCTGATGCTCCCGTATCACGCCACAGCCTCTACACCGACGGTGTTACCATCCTCAAGACCTTGATCGCAAGCTCTAAGGACCTCGAGGAGCGCAAGGCTTATGCCGAGGAGATGATGAAGGTCTATGACCAACAGCTCCAATACCTCGACAAACTCAATCTGTTGAGAAAGACACCTTGGACAGAGTATAACATCAAGGGAGAGAAGGCACACAACTACCTCACCTACTACCCCAAGATGGACAACAACTTGGCCTACGACATGCTCCGCGAGGTGATTGAGGTGGCTGGCGACAAGAACCAGTACTACGTCATCGGCGATTACATGAAGGTGTCATTGGCAAAGTTCAAGGCCGACGAGACCCACCGTGCACAGTTCATCCAGGACTACACCCTCTCAGCCGAGCACATAGCCTCTATCGCCAATAAGGCACAGAATGCAGCTACTCCCAACCCCAAGCTCATCGAGGCTATCGAGAAGATCAAGGGTAACGTTGAGGGTTACTTCATCAACAGCGGTGCTGCCGACTGCGGCCAGCTCGAAGCAATCTATGCCCCCAAGGTAGAGGAGAACAAGGAGAACTTCGAAGAGCTCCGCAAGATTGTTAACCTCATGGCTATGCTCAACTGCACCGAGTCAGAGGTATACTACACCGCTTCAGAATATGCACACCACATCGCTCCTACTGCAGCTACAGCAGCCGGATGCGCTTACCGCTACCTCAAGCGTGGCGACATGGCCAAGTCTCTCGAATACTTCGACCAAGCTATCGAGCTCGACACCGTAGCCGAGAGCAAGGCTGAGTACTGCTACAAGGCAGCCGTAGTGCTCAACTCTGACCGCCAGCTCAGCAAGGCAAAGAGCTACGTGACCAAGGCCATCAGCCTCAACGGCAACAAGGGAACTTACCACATCCTCTTGGCCAACATCTATGCAGCTGCTCCCAAGTGGGACAACGAGCCTCTGATTGACAAATGCAAATACTTTGTCGTACTCGACCGCCTCTACCAGGCCAAGCGTGTCGATGAGAGCGTAGCTGAAGAAGCCAACAAGATGATCGCCGCATACTCAACCCACACACCTTCTATCGAAGAGCTCTTCATGCTCGGCAAGAACAAGGGCGACAAGGTACATGTAGGTGGCATCATCAACGAAACCACTACCATTCGCTAATAGCAGTGGACCGAAGTAAGCGCCAGCGACACTTGACAGACAAAGGCATAACAATCGTCTTCGCGACGATTGTTATGCTGTTTATGTTATCGGCATGTTCCAAGAACAAGCAGCCCATGACTGGCGCCATCACCAACCGCGACTCAGTGCCCATAATGACCACCCGTGACGTGTCGACCTATGTCAGCGACTCGGGCGTAGTGCGCTACAAGATTATCACCGACGAGTGGAAGGTGTTTGACCGCCTCGACCCCTCACGCTGGTCATTCGAGCAAGGCATATACCTCGAGAAATTCGATAACAAACTTACTGTCGAAGCCACCATCACTGCCGACACAGCCTACTACTACGACAAGCAGGAGTTGTGGGAACTGCGCGGCAATGTACACATTGATAACGAACAAGACGAGCAGTTCGACACCCAGCTCCTCTTCTGGAATCAGAAGGACAAACGCGTATATTCCGACCAATTCATACGAATACGTCAGCAGAAGCGCATCATCACCGGCTTTGGGTTCACCTCCAACCAAAACTTCACCGAATACACCATCAAGCAGACACAAGGCGTCTTCCCCATCAAAGAAGAGCAGCCCATGCCCGCAGATACGGTTCAAGTGGAGTAAAGGTTATGGGGTATGGGTTATGGGTTAAAGGTTATAGGTTAAAGGTTAAGGGTTAAGGGTTAAGGGCTCATTGCTCAAAACTCATTGCTCATCGTTCAAAGCTCAAGGCTCATTGCTCATCGCTCAAAGCTCACCGCTCACTGCTCACTGCTCAAAAACAATCTCTCATGTCCCCAACCAATCTATTAATCCTCTTCATAGCCATGGTTTTCTCCGCCTTCTTTTCGGGTATGGAGATAGCCTTCGTATCGTCCAGCAAGTTGCGATTCGAGTTGGACAAGAGCAGCCAGAACCTCTCGGGCAAGTTATTGTCAGTCTTCTATGACAATCCCAACAACTACATCTCCACCATGCTCGTGGGCAACAACATAGCCCTCGTCGTCTATGGTATCATGATGTCACGCATCATCGACAGTTTCCTCGAGATGCACATCCCCGACAACCCGGCCCTTCTCCTGCTCATCGACACCATCATCTCTACGCTCATCATCCTCGTGGTGGGAGAGTTCTTACCCAAGACCATCTTCAAGATCAGTCCCAACTCAACGCTTCGTTTCTTTGCGCTGCCCACCTTCCTGATATACTGCATCCTCTACCCCATATCAAAGTTCGCCACGGCTTGTGCCCGCGGTGTGCTCCGCCTCTTTGGCATACGCCTCAACAAGGAGACCTCCACCAAGGCCTTCACCAAGATGGACCTCGACTACTTCATCCAGTCGAGCATCCAACAGGGCAATGGCAATGAGAATGTAGACACCGAGGTCAAGATATTCCAGAATGCGCTCGACTTCTCCAACCTCCGCATCCGCGACTGCATGGTCCACCGCACCGAGATTGAGGCTGTCGACCTGAGCACCTCGGCCGAGGAGCTCATGCGCATATTTGTCGAGACGGGCTACTCCAAGATTATCGTCTACAAGGACACCATCGACAACATCATCGGTTACATCCACTCCTCCGAGATGTTCAAGCGCACCGCCACATGGCAGGACAACATCGTCAAGATGCCCTTCGTGCCCGAGAGCATGCAGGCTCAGCGCCTCATGGAGCAGTTCCTGCAACAGAAGAAATCGCTCGCCGTGGTGGTCGACGAGTTTGGCGGCACAGCAGGCATCATCTCCCTCGAAGACATCGTCGAGGAGCTCTTTGGCGAGATTGAAGATGAGCACGATGTCGATGACTACATTGCCAAGCGCAACGACGACGGCACCTACCTCCTCTCGGCACGTCTGGAGATTGAGCGTGTCAACGAACTGTTCAACCTCAGCCTCCCCGTTTCCGACGAGTACCAGACCCTTGCCGGCCTCATCCTCTACCATTACAAGAACTTCCCCAAGATGCACGAAGTGATACGAATCGGGCGCTTTCAGTTCAAGATTACCAAGGTTGAGAGCAACAAAATCGAGCTTGTGACACTGAAAATCGAGGAATAAGCTACTTTTTTGGCCTAATATTATGTAGGCACAGTTTTTTTTCGTACTTTCGTGCGCTCAAATCGATAGTTGGATATTACAAAACTAACATAAAACTAAAACAATACAAAAAAATGGCAACATTATCAACAATCAGAAAGCACGGCGCTGCCTTGGTTATCGTTATCGGTATTGCGCTGTTCGCATTCATTGCCGGTGACGCAGCAAAGGTACTCCAGCCCGGCCAGAATGCACAAAACGTAGGTATTATCAATGGTAAGAAGGTTGACGCACAAGAGTACCAGGAATTGGTAGAGGAGTACACTCAGGCTGTCAGCTTCATGCGTGGCGGTGCTTCACTCACCGAGGAGGAGAACGCCCAGGTGAAGGATGAGGTTTGGGGCACACTCGTTACCAACAGCCTCATCGGTGCAGAGGCCAAGAAGTTGGGTCTCACCGTTACCACAGCAGAGTTACAGTCAGTTATCGACGAGGGCAGTCACCCCTTGTTGGCACAAACCCCCTTCCGTAACGAGGACAACAACCGTTTCGACCGCGACCTCCTCATGAAGTTCTTGGCTGACTACAAGACTATGGACCCCGAGGTGATGCCCGCCGACTATGTAGAATACTACAACATGCTCCACATCTACTGGAAGTTCATTGAGAACAATATCCTCAGCGACCTCCTCATGCAGAAGTACGAGGCCCTCATCGTTGAGTCACAGCTCTCTAACCCTGTAGCTGCCGAGTACAACTTCAACGCACGCAACAACCACGCTGAGGTAGCTTACACCGTAGTACCCTTCAACAGCGTTGCCGACTCACTCGTAAAGGTATCAAGCAGCGACATCAAGCGTCTCTACGAGGCCAAGAAGGAACTCTACAAGCAGCCTGCCGAAACTCGCGCCATCAAGTACATCGACGTAACCGTTAAGCCCAGTCAGGCCGACCGCGAGGCTCTTCTCGCCGAGGTTAACGAATATGCAGGCCAGCTCGCTACTATCGAGGAGATTGCCGCTTTCGTACGCCTCACCAACTCTGAGGTAGCCTACTCAGCTGTCCCCGTAACAGCCAAGGCACTCCCCGAGGATGTAGCCGCACGCCTCGACTCAGTGAAGGCCGACGAGGTATATGGTCCCTACTACAACGCAGCTGACGACTCATACAACGCATTCCGCGTATTGACCAAGGTACAGCAACCCGACTCTGTACAGTTCCATATCATTCAGGCCATGAATGCAACTTCAGCCGACAGCATCTACGGTGCCCTCACCGCAAAAAGAGGTGCTGCCAAATTTGCTGACCTTGCCGAGAAGTACGGCCAGACTGCTGAGCCCGTATGGATGGCTACCTCAAACATCGAGGGTGCTGCTATCGAAGGCGACAACGCTACTTACTTCAACACTCTCTTCGGCATGAAGAAGGGCGAGCTCAAGCAGCTCAGCCTCGGCGAGGCACACCTCATCATCGAGGTCCTCGACACCAAGAACCCCGTAGAGAAGTACGAAGTGGCTGTCATCAAGCGTCCCGCATACTTCAGCAACGAGACCTATGCTGATGAGTACAACAAGCTCAGCGCTTTCGTAGCCAGCAACCAAACTCTCGAAGATATGGAGGCTAACGCCGAGGAGGCAGGTTTCCGTCTCTACACCAATAGCGCACTCAGCAACACCGCTCACGTCATCGGTGGTGTACAGGGTACCCGTGAGGCACTCCGCTGGGCTTTCGGTGCTGAGAAGGGTGAAGTATCACACATCTTCGAAGCTGGTGCAAGCGACCACCTCATGGTAATCGCTGTAGCCGACATCCACGAGGCAGGCTACCGTCCCGCAGCCGACATGACCGACATCTTCCGTCTGCAGGCAACCAAGGACAAGAAGGCCGAGCTCATCCTTGCCGACGCCAAGAAGGTAACCACCATGGACGAGGCACGTGCCCTCAACGGAGCACAGTCAGGTACCCTTCCCCGCGTAAGCTTCAGCTCTGCTGCATTCATCAGCAAGTCTGCATCCAACGAGGCTGCTGTGAGCGGTGCTGCAGCAAGTCTTGAAGAGGGCGAGCTCAGCGCACCCATCAAGGGTAACAACGGTATCTACTTCGTACAAGTAGTAAAGAAGAACAACGGCACTGCTACCTTCAACGCTGAGGGCGAGCAGAAGACTCTTGAGGCTGCTGCCATCCGCAACATCAATGGCAACACCATCATCAACGAGCTCTACCGCAAGGGCGAAGTGGTGGACAACCGTTACCTCTTCTTCTAAACCACGGATTCTTTTTAGAATTGTTTCATAATGTATGCAAGGGTGCATCCCATCTGGGGTGCACCCTTGTTGCATATATTCGTTTTATTCAGGAGATAATGAGCAGTTTTATCCCAAAGGCATGTCATCCTGAGTGAAGCGAAGGGTCCCGCGTTGGGACTGTGCAAGAGACATCTGTAGGCGTTCCTTTAGCCCTCCGGAGACTAATTCCGTTTTCCAAAATGCGACACGTAGAGATGGTACACGATTCTTAATGCTCCGCACTTCGTTTGGAACTCCATCCCCTGTCCTCGCTTAGGACTCTCTTCCGAAATTTCCTTTTGTGGGGCGGTAGTAGCCAGTGCTCATAGGAACGCGCTCCATGACTCCCTGCGCCACATACTCCTTGAGCAAGGAGCGCGCAGCGGTCTCCTGGTAGCCACAGAGACGGGCAAACTGCTTCACATTGATACCCTCCTTACCCTCAATGGCAAAGTAGTTGTATAGTGCCGCATCAAGAGTTTCAGTATCGGCAGGTTCGGCACAATCGTTGTCGATGTTGAACTTCACGCCCTGCAGCTGCTTCTTCAGCAATGGCCCCGGCTTGAAGCTGATGCTGCCCACCTCGACATCGGTGGTACGCAAGCGCTCGCCCGGCTCCTTGAGTTCTTTGGCGCGCACGTCAATGGAGAGTATGCCCAGCTCGCCCAACTCCACGCGACGGCCATTGGCAAGAGCCTCGGCAATGATAACCTCAAGCACACCCCATGCGGCCACCACGTCCGACTGGGTCACCGTACAGCGCTGCTGACTCATAGCGCCCATCTTTTCCACGTCGATCTTCTCTTGGGGCACGAGCGCCACTCCTACACCCCATGCCTCGGCCTGAGGGCTGCTACCCATCTTACGGCGGCGTATGGCACGGCAGTTCATCACGGGCTTACTATCGCTCACTACAATCTTATTCTTAGGATTATGCTTCATATTGAGTTGTGTTTAATGGATGTGTAAAGTTAGTAAAAAATAGATATAAAGTCAAATTCTGGCATAAGTTTCGGCATAAAATGCGGCATGTTTTTCGCATATAAACTTTTTATTCTCAACCAAGTGCACCAATTTTCGGCATAATCATGCCGCCTGCCTATGTTTCTTGTTCACACGGGGCACTTTGCGGTATTTTCCCTGCTGCACACGCTCTATATACCCCTTGTTGCAGAGGGTCAGCAGGTGCAGTCGCACCGTGCGGTCCTTGATACCCAGCTCCTCACCCTTCTTGACGGCCTGTGCGGTGGCAAAGCTTGTCGGCAGCATCTGCATCAAGTACAAGGCACTGATATGTCCATGCTCCTCCTTCTTGGCCATCGGGGTACATAGGCGGTTATAGAGCGCCGAGGTCTGCATTACGCTATAGAAGATATAGGCAAGCCCCCAATGGAGGTCCTCCGTAGCAACGGTAAAGTTCCTCTCGGCAAACAGTCCCTCAGCAGTTCCCATAGCCTCGTGGCGGCGTAGTATGGCAATGACCATCAGCATACGGTGCAAGTTGAGTCGGCTACGCAGGATAGGAGCACGCAGGTCCCTGCCGGGCAGTGCGATAGCGGTGAAGTTCACCAGTTGGCTATAATAGTCATCAACATAGCACCGCTGCTCATCGCTGATGACCAGACGGGGCATCTCCTCATCGGGCTTACCCTCAAACTGGCGCAACTCCATCCATATCTCGGTGAGCTGTCGGCGATAGTGGGCATACACATCATTCATGGCCTCGGCCATAGCCTCATCCATCTCGCCCCTCACATCGCTCTTGGCTGGCAGGTTATGATAGAGGAAGCGGGTCGAGAGGCCATCCTCGAGGTTGGGGATGAAGGCACGCACCGACGACTCCGTGCCCGTAGCCACCATGGCCAAGCGCGTATGCTCTATGCAGTAGTCCTCATCATCGGTCTTGCGGGCCGTATGCAGCGTCTCCTCATTTTGTGCGGCAAGCATCATATAGGCAAAGTCACCGAAGGCCGTGCGGTTGGCGGCATTCATCTCGGCCAGCTCGGGGATGTGCAGATACGAGATGTTACCCCCATTGGCGTAGAGCAGACGGTAGTAGTTGGCTGCCGTCGTTTTGGAGGGCAGCTTATGCATGCGCCGAAGAGGCATCTCGGGCTCGTCGGCCTCCTCCGCAATATGGTCGATATCGATGAGCTGGGCGATGTCGCCCTTAGCCGCGCAGTCGAGCTGCTTGTTAAGGCGGGCATAGCGGTTACGCTTCTTGCGGTAGTCGGCCATCGCCTGTGCCGACTCACGGCAGATGACCTCATTGATGCCATCGACAAGGCTCGCCACGTCGCCCACCGAGCCCTTGCCCGAGGCCGAGGGGCCTACACATACGTTCATCATCCCCAAGCTGTAGAGGCCGCGTCCCTGACGTACACGCACATGGCTCATCGCCGACCCTATGGTGGGCATCATAGCCATCAGCAGCATGGTTCGGATGTCGGCATCCTCATACAAGGAGAGCGTCTCACTCATCATCTGAGGCAGGTGCTCCACCATCGACTGAGGCAGTGCACAAGGCACCACCACCCCCTCCTCGTCCACGTGGGAGTTCATCAGTTCCAGAGGCTCCTCCAAGAGCCCTTGCGTTACCTCCTCCAACAGAGGGAACTCTTCATTCATTGTCTCTCTCAGCGTGTCAGCGTACGACACAGATTGTTTTTGTACATTTTCCATTGTATATATTTTTTAGCGGTGAACTTTGAGCAGTGAGCTATGAGCTATGAGCAGTGAGCTATGAGCCCTTAACCTATAACCCTTAACCCATAACCTTTAACCCATAACCTTTAACCCATAACCCTTCCCCCTTAATTCTTCCGCAAAGATAATACGAAAAAAATTAATGATTTCAGACTGATTTTCAACGGAAAAGCACAATGCACCAAGAGCCTTAGAGAGGCATTTTTCACCCTGTTCTCCCCTATTTTTGGAGCCGCACAAATTGCTCCGCGGTAGCAAGCGCGGATGTGCGCGGTAGCTACCGAGGAGAGGCGCGGAAGCAAGCGCGGAGCACCGCGATAGCTACCGCGGAGAGACGTCAACAGTTCCAAAAAAATTCTCACACCCCGCACAACGTCTACTCTATAGACTGCAATGCCCCAAAAGAGTACTCTGCGAATGATGCGAACAAAATTCCTCCACTAAGGCCACATACCCCAACACACTGGGATAGAGTGGCATAAACGCTGCAAAGCCCCCATATCATTCACTTCCTAAAGAAAATTCCCTTTTTCAGCAATTTAGATTTCGTCCCAACAACAAAAGCGACCATTACCCACCCCAAAGAAGAGGCACGGCACATCCCCGATGAACTCAAAACAAACGGCAAACGGCACAATTATGCCGAAACCACACTTATCGTCCTACCCCACATACACTTACACCGGAATTTTATGCCGGAACTTATGCCTAACCCTTGCCGAAACACGGCCTTATAGCACAAAGCAAAGGAGGATGCGCTGGAAGCATACGCTCTATTTGCTTATCTCATTGTTTTTCATTACCTTTGCAGCCCATATCCCTACATTCAGCACAACAACCTAATCAATAACAATCAAAATGAGAAAACACAATTTCTTGAGAAGCGCCCTGTGCCTTATCATGGCATTGGTGTGCAACGTGGCTTGGGCGGAGAAGATACAACCATCCACGACGTTCCCCGACAAAGGAGTTCCAGAGCATGTATATACCATGATGAACGGGAACAACGTGTATGCCAATGGCTTGACTGCCCCTACGCAGACCGAAGCCAATTATGGTCAGTTTGCCTTCTATGCCGTAAACGGTGTTGAGGGAGCCTACTACATCTACAGCCATACGGCTAAGAAGTGGCTCACCTACACCAAGGCTGGAAGCTACAACAACGGAAAAGACTTTGTCAAGATGGCCGACGCCAAAGAGGCCGACGACTACTTCCATGTAGACAACTATGCCGACGACTTCTATCAGATCCGTCCTTACAACACAACAGGTGTTGCCGGCAAGTATCTCAACTGGTTCCAGGGTGTAAGCGGCAACCCTCTCGATGGAACCAACACCTTAGGCTTGTGGCAAGATAACGCCACAAATGATAATGGTAGTAGATATTCTTTCACGGAGATTGAGATTGAGATTGTGACAACAGAAGTGGTTTCTCTTTCCCAGCTGAGCAACGACAAGGTATACACCTTGAGTAGCGCACGCGCATTCCTCTTCTATCATCCCAACTTCACCAAGGTGGTATCCAGCACAGGTAAGGCTGTAGGCACATCTGACGAACAGGATGGCGAACAGGATGGCGAACAGGATGACGATAGTGATTCTTCCTTTGCAGAGCCCGACAACTCGACGATACTCAATGGAACTCCCGCAGAAAATCTTAAGGCCATCTTTGAGGCTACGGGCCCCAGCATCATCACCTCGATGGGCAGAGCAATGAACATCACCGATGAACAATATCAGGAGATTGCCGAGTTTACGACCAAACAACTTGTTAGCGGCAAGAGTACACAGACTTCAAAATATCAGGCAATATTTGATTGGGTTAAGAATCTCACATACAATAACACGAACATCAGCTACTCCAACGACCCCTACGACGTATTCATAAACAGGATATGCGTATGTCAAGGCTACTCTAACCTGTTGGTGGTAATGTGCTACTCGCAGGGCATCCCTGCCGTTGTGGTTAACGGAATCCTTGATGGTTATGGTGGCCACGCGTGGGCCTACGTCTACACCGATGGCATATGGAAGGTGAGCGACCCCACGAACAAAGGCTCTTTTAATATGAGCGACCCGAGTCAATACACTCACCTCATACCCCGCGATGCCGATGTGGATCTCTTTGCCGATGATGTTGCGGTGTATCGTTACAACGACTACTCACTCAATGTAGACAGGGTGACGGCTACGGAGAACCCCCTCGTGGTGCCCTACAGCGCGGGCGGCTTTGTCATCAACTCGTTTAACCCCACAGAGGCTCTGCCTGAGGAGATTACCGAGGTGTACATCGGTGAGAATATCAAGACCTTCGGTGAAACCAACGACATGAGACTCAAAATCAGCAACTATGGCAAGAACCTCCAGGCCATCCACGTGGACGAGAATAACCCCTCGCTGCTGAGCCATAAGGGCATCGTATATCGCAAGAATGGCGACGAAAGCCAGCTATACTACATCCCTGGAGGGGCTGAGACTCTGGAGTTCCTCCCCATGGAGACGGTCGATAAGGAGACCGTCAAGGACCACAAGAATGTGAGGGTTATCTACTTCCCTGAGGGATGCACGTCGTTCGAGGCCTATGCCATCGAGAACTGCCCCCAATTGGAGAAGGTATACATCCCTGAGGGCGTCGATTTCCCGAGCAATGCGCTCTACAACTGTCCCGCGGGAGTGGAGGTTATCAGTGGCAGCATCCCCAACTCAGTAACCCTCGACAACAGTCCCCAGGATGTGGAGGTTATCAGTGACAACATCTCCAACTCATTAACCCTCGACAAGACCAACCCCAACCATCAGTTCCGCATCGAGAAGAAGGGCGGCAACTACTACCTCTACAGCGTAGGTGCCAAGAAGTATGTAGCTAAGGATGGCAGCTATAGCCAAATAGCTACCGATGCTCTGACACTAACCGACGTTAGCGCTAATCGTCCCGAGTACCCCTGGCAATTGGCAATTGGAGGTAATGGCATGAACTCGCAGGCTCCCAATCAAACCGATGAGGGTATCATCTTCAATGGTTGGACCACCACCGACGATGGCAACTGCTACAAGATTGAAGTGGCTGTACCTAAATCATATGAATACACTATTCACATGTTGGGTACCGAGGGCGCTACAGTGACCTATAATGAAGAAAAGTACCAGAATGGCGACACCTTCTCTACCGATGCCGCACTAAAAGTGACAGACTTCACCGCATCGGAAGTAGATAAAATGTTCTCGATTATCAACATCGATGGATTCAACGTTTATGTAAGCTACTTTGCCAACGACACCAAGTTCTACACCATCAAGAATGGTTACGGGGGCTACGTGAGTCTGGCTGATGGCTACACCGATGGCGGCAACCTGTTGCTCTCAAACACCAACGTACCCAAGGACAACAAGGCGCTATGGGCATTTGTACCTGCCGATGGTGGTGGCTACAAGATATACAACTACTCTACCGGTCTTACCAAGATACTCGGCATGACAGGCTCTGAAGCCGACGCACGTGCTACGATGGTCGCTCCCGATGCGACTACACACACTACCACCTTTGATGGCAACATCAAGTTTGACGGTACTGACGGCCGTATCAAGCTCAAAGGCTCTGACAACAACTATTGGAACAAGCGTGGCAACTTCCTCGCCCTCTGGAACAACAGTCTAGCTGCAGGCAATGATACAGGTAGTAAGTTCTTCCTCGAAGAGGCTGACCACATAAGCATTCCTGATGAATATATCCACGAGATTTCTGACATCAAGGGTATCGACACCTTTATACCCGAGAATCCCAATACGTTGTGGTACAAGACCTCTGCTGAAGCTGCAGGTGTGAGCTATCCCTGGATGGAATACGCACTCCCCTTGGGTAACGGTGAACTCGGCTGCATGGTATTCGGTGGCGTGGCTCACGAGGAACTACAGTTCAACGAGAAAACTCTCTGGAGCGGCCCTGCCAACACCGTGGGTGCCGGTGGCGGTAACCGTACCTTCATGAACTTCGGTTCGCTCATCATCGCCAACAAGGACAACAGCATCTTCACCAAGGGTGTTACCGACTATGTGCGCTACCTCGACATTGAGGAGGGTATCGCCGGTGTATCATTCAAGAACGCCAACGGCACCAAGCAGACACGTAAGTACCTTAGCTCAGCTCCCGACCAGGTGATTGCCGGTCAGTACAAGGTAACCGAGGGCGACGACAAACTGGACCTCGTATTCTCACTCGAGCCTGGCAACAGTATCAATGCCAGCGCTGTGACCTATGAGGGCAACACCGCTTCATTCTCAGGCAAGATGACCGTAGAGTATGCTGCTCGCCTGCATGTAGTAGCCGACAACGGTGCTACAGTGACAGCGACAAATGCTGGTATCAGCGTTAAGAACGCTACCGAGGTGACCTTCTATTTGAAGGGTGCTACCAACTTTGACGGCGATAGAAAGGCTATCAATAGCTATTTCACTGCTGACAATGCCGCAGTTGTGAACACTCGCATCGAGGCTGATATCGAGAAGGCTGAAGCCAAGGGCTTCGACGCCATCGAAGAAGACCACGTGGCCGACTTCACCGCTATCACCAAGCGCATGACCCTCAGCCTTGGCCTCACCACACCTACCGTGGACACCAAGACCTTGATTGACAACTACTATCCCAACAACGGTGATGGCAACAGCACACAGAACGACCACCTGTTCCTCGAACAGCTCTACTTCCATTATGGCCGTTACCTCGCTATCAGCTCTAACCGTAAGGATATCGCAGCTCCTAACAACCTGCAGGGTATCTGGAACGACCGTGGCACCGACTCTCCCTGGAACTCGGACATCCACACCAACATCAACATCCAGATGAACTACTGGCCCACCGAGATCACCAACCTCAGCGACCTGCACAAGCCCTTCGTGAACTTCATTATCCGTGGCGCTCAGAGTGAGGGTTGGAAGGAAGTAGGTAAGCAGTACAACGACGGACATGGTTGGAGCGTACTCACCGAGACTTCGCTTTACAACAGTATGAGCACATGGGGTAGCAACTATCTCGTGGCTAACGTATGGTACACCAGCCACCTCTGGATGCACTACCGCTACACGCAAGACAAGGAGTTCCTCAAGGAGGCCTTCCCCGTGATGTGGAGCGCAGCCGAGTTCTGGTTCCACCGTTTGATTCCTGACAAGGGTTATGATAGTGCTACACAGAACAGCGACTATCGTGGCACAGCCTACAACTTTGAGCCTGACGGCACTTATGTGGCCCCCAACGAATATAGCGCAGAGCAAAACGCCCATAACAGTGAGGACGGCACAGCTCACGCTCAGCAGATGATTAGCTATCTGTTCGAAAATATCAGTGAGGCCATCACAATTCTCGGCCGCGAAAACATAAACTTGACCGATGATCAGATTGCAACGCTCAACGACTATTTAGCCAAGACAGACAAGGGTCTGCATACTGAAATATATACAGCAAATAGCGCGCTGAACTCCCAATGGACCAACCCAAGAAACGGTGTGGCCAAGGGTGAAACAATTCTGCGTGAGTGGAAATATAGTCCCTATGATGTAAGCGACGACCCTGGACATCGCCACCTCTCACACTTGATGGCCCTCTTCCCCATGGACCAGATTACTCCCGAGAGTCCCTACTTCGAGCCTGCAGTGAACTCACTCAAACTCCGTGGCGATGCGGCTACTGGTTGGTCAATGGGTTGGAAGGTGAACCTCTGGGCTCGTGCTCAGGATGGTGACCATGCTCATATCATCATCAAGAATGCCTTGAAGCACTCTACTGACTACGGCACCAACGCTGGTGCAGGTGGTATCTACTACAACCTCTTCGACTCACACGCTCCGTTCCAGATTGACGGTAACTTCGGTGTATGCTCAGGTATCGCTGAGATGCTCATGCAGAGCGCACACGGCTACATCAACATCCTCCCCGCACTGCCTAAGGTATGGGAAGCAAAGGGTGCTATCACGGGGATGAAGGCTATTGGTAACTTTACCGTAGACTTCAACTGGCAGGATGGTAAGGCACAAAAGGTGACCATCGTGAGCAATGCAGGAGCTGTGCTCAAGGTACGCTGCAACCGCGGTGCGATGGACATTGCCAAAGCCAAGATAACCGTTGCTGGCAACGAGGTGGCTGCAGTGGTAGAAAACGGCATCGCTACCATCCCCTGCACACAGGGCCAGACCGTGGTAATCGACTTCACACAGGAGGCTACTCCCAACACAAAGCCTGTTGATGGCTATTACCTCATGTACTCTGAGAGCTCATCAGGTAAAGGA
The DNA here is from genome assembly GCA_045612065.1 of Bacteroidaceae bacterium. Taxonomy (GTDB): domain Bacteria; phylum Bacteroidota; class Bacteroidia; order Bacteroidales; family Bacteroidaceae; genus UBA1189. The sequence continues at coordinate 57,262 of JAZKYH010000073.1, read as the reverse complement.
TGGGTACACTATAATGGTTCGCTCGACAGAAAGTATCGTGTAGCTACCGATGTAGACCTCAGTACAGAGGTAACTACAGAACAGGCTCAATACATCTGGAAATTGGTTAATGACAACGAAAACGGTACATTTACCCTTTGGAACCTGGGTGGCAATGTATACATGCCTGCCGATGCTGAAAGAAATAAGAATATGGGAGCAACAACTCCTGCAAACCTTGCTATCGAAGCTGTTGGAGGAGAAGGTAATGAGGGCAAATGGTTTGTGTCACAAACGAACTATACCAATAACGGAAATACCCTTTACATCCACACCAATAAACCTGGTGGCTATCCTAACCTCAGCTATTGGGATAGCAAGTCTGTAGATGGTACCTCTATCCGCGCTAAGTTCACCAAGTTGCCTGAGTCAACATACACTATTAATTATATGTGTGGAGAAGAAATAGTTGCTTCTACCGAAGTAAGCTATCCCACAGGACTTGCCGTACCCGAAACACTTCTCCAACGTGATGTGCCTACTGGATACCTCGTGCAAGGTAATGGCACCTTGTCTGGTACTACATACACCATAAACGTCGTGAACATCTTTCCCGAAGCAGGCGAGTACATCCGTATCGGCTACGACTTCGGTGGCAATGCTGGTGTGAAGTATATGCAGAGCACCGCATCAGGTGTAAGCGGAAAGGACAATGCCTTGCTTATGACCGATGAGAAGGGCGAGGGCTCTATCTTCCTCGTTGAGGAGGTTAGTGGTAACCTTAGACTGAAATCTATCAGCACAGGTAAATATTTGAAAGAAGATAACAGTAATCGTGGTTTGGCAACTGAAGGAGCCAACGTGACCTTCACCGAGGGTGCCGATGGTAAGATTAAAATCCAGGCTACTTCATACCTCCATCCCAATGTGAGCGGTACCACATACTTCGTGGACCGTTGCGACAATGACGGATGCGATCAGCACAACCTCATCGTTGAGGAGGTGACACTCCCCGACGATGGCGGCGACGATGGTGGCGACGATAGCGGTGATGATGATAATCAAGAAGTCACCAGCGCCGATGCGCTCCCCGGTGATGGCATCCTGCGCTACTACCGACTGGCAATCCCCGTGACCGAGAGTGCTTACAACGAGGACCTCGGCAGCAACAAGGATAAGGTGAAGGCCTTCTGGCAAGAGTGCGAGAATTTCGCTAACAAGATGTTCGTGCCCCTCGGCTTCTGCTTTGATGTGGTTATGGATGAGCGTTTAATCAATGTAACAAATTTACCCATCAATCCATACAATGGTCTCCCTGAGATTGGCAATTGCACATACGACCTCAACACTATCATTGGCGAGACGAACTACGACGTTGCCATGTGGGTGATACATCGCGATGACTTTGAGGAGAACTCTGGCCTCTCAGCATTGAATGGTGCGTACACACCGAGCCAGAAGGGTAGTGGATATGCCAAGACCGACAAGTGGGTGGTAGCTCATGAGCTCGGCCACATGTTTGGTGCAGTGCACACGCTCCAGGGCGAAGGTAGCTTGATGGACAATAAGGGTGAGTACTTCTCATACCCCTCTATCAAGGCCATCCGTAATAGCGCAAAGGGTACATCTTCATATGATAATGTGAAGGTGGCCAACAATGCGCCCCAGTTTGATCCAGAGAAGATGCAAAAGACCTACCGCATCCCCCAAGGTGCTTGCCTCGCCATCGATGTGCAGGCTACCGACATCGAGGGTCATAAGCTGATGTATTCCGCCATCGGATGCAACAGCACTAATGTGGACAATGTGCAGGAGGGTCAGGCTATGACACTTCCCTTCGCCTCATTCGCTCCACAGGAGAGCAACATCATCAGCTATGCTCCTATCTACACAGCAGATCTTTTCTATGATGACTACTTCTATCTGAAAGATGGTACTGGTATTACCAAGATGGATCCCGGCTCTTATCCCTTGAGCATCCTTGTCAACGACGTGCCCAGCATGGCCACATGGACCTATACAGCATTGGAGGAGGAGCCCTTCTACAGCACCTACGCCATCTGGGAGGCTCAGGTGGAGATTGTCGGAGGTGAGGCCTTCAATGCAGCACTCTCACCTGCAAAGCCCGAATACACCGCAGGCGAGACGGTGACAGTAACCTGGGGCGTCAACAAAAACTACTTTGCCAACAACAGCAACGTGCGCATCAGTCTCTCTGATGACTATGGAAAGACCTTCGACTACGTGCTGGCCGAGGAGGTGAGCGCCCATGCAGGCTTTTGCACCGTGACCCTGCCCAATGTGAACGTAGGCCAAGTCGACGTAGACTTCACCACTGCCGTGCGCAGGATGAATGGCGGCGTCATCAAGGTGGAGGAGATTGGCGGACCAGCCTTCACTCTCACCGCCCTCGCCCCCACCAGCGATAAGGGCTTCACCATCTCTGGCGGTGAAGATGCAGTAAACAAGGTGACAAGCTCTATCAGCAGCCATGAGATCGGCACCTTCTATGCCAATGAGCCTATGACCATCCCCGCAGGTGTTACGGCCTATGTAGCGACCACAACTCCCGATATCGACAAAACCGAAGGCTCCATCGTGATGACTGCCATCACCGATGGCATCATCCCTGCCAAGACGGGTGTGGTGATCCGCGGTCGCGAGGGTACATATACATTCATCCAAGCGAAGGAGCGGGGTACTGAGGTGATAGGTAACTTGATGCGCGGCTATGCCGGAACGAAAGCATCGGACTTCGTCACCTTCCCCGAAGATGGCTCAGTAAACTACGTGCTCACCGTGAAGAATGGCGTTGCCGGATTCTACAAAAAGACAGCCGGATTCAACGTTGCCAACCACAGGGCCTACCTCAACGTACCCACAGAAGGCAAGGCCAACGCACTGCGCATCCGCTTTGCTGACGACGAAGGCACGACAGAGATTGAAGGCTCAGAGCTCGGTGCTCAAGGCTCAGAACTCATCTTCGACATCACCGGTCGCCGTATCGAGAAGATTGTGGAGAAGGGTATGTATATCGTGAATGGCAAGAAAGTTGTTATCCGCTAAACGCTATTTATGATTTCTGATTTATGATTTATCTTCCTCATCGCAGGGGTAAATCATAAATTAGAACTCATACACAAAATCAGAAATCATAAATAATAAATCATAAATCTTGTAATGGAAAAGAAAGCATATATCAAACCTGAGATAGAGGTTGTAGAACTGGAAACCGAGTCACCAATGCTAAGCGCGTCGGGCGGTTCGGACGGCAATGTAGGTGTCTTCGATGATGAGACCGAAGACGATGCCAACATGAGCAACAAACGCCGCGGACAGTGGGGCGACTTGTGGGAGTGAAGCATCAAGACCTATGGCTGAGTAGCCCCATGCCGGAAGCTACCCGAACAATGGGCATACGCCGCATTTCGCGAGGTATGCCCATTGTCGCTATGCAATAATAGACAAGCATTTACCTTCCATACGTAAATTTGGTTATCTCATTGTTTTTTTGTAATTTTGGCCCGAATATGCGTATATGTGCGCAATACGCGCATGAAAGGAGCAAACAAACAACAAAAACAACCAAATAAAAAACATGAAAAGACAAACCTTACTAAAAAGCATACTCTGCCTCCTCATGGCATTGGTATGCAATGTAGTGTGGGCGCAGCCCGCAGTATCTGATGCGCCCGCCGACGGTCAGTGGGCGGCGAATACAACATGGTTCCAGATTAAGAACCAAAAGAACAAGGCTATTCGAATCGATGCGCTCACCACCGAGGGCTATTTGGCCTTGACAAATGGTAATATCACGAACGGTGATGTAGGCCTTTGGTGTATCGTAGGTAATGAGACCGATGGATACAAGTTCTACAACAGAGCAAAGGGCACTGAGGTTGTACTCGGCATGATTGGTTCAGAAGCTAATGCATCTGCTGTGTTTGTAACGGTTGGCACAGAGGGTTACACCACGGCTTTCGATATCGTGGCATCAGCGGACGAAGGTTATTGGTGCGTGAAGGAACATGATTCAACCAACAACTACTGGAATCAGCGCGACCCCCGTTTGGCTTATTGGAAGCATGACAACGCCCAAAAAGGCGATGATGGTTCTGCCTTCCTTTTCACTCAAGTAGACGTTACGGCCATCACAGGCTATGCCACAGAGGAAGAAATCACAGTTGCTCAGCAACTGCTTAAGGATGCTCCAGGCTATCCCAAGACTACGACCATCTCCTACCGCATACTGAATGATATGGTGAACGGAGCTGGCAAAGGAATTATCAGTGCTGACCTGACGGCAGCTGTCAACGGTTATAAGACATGCACCGACATCATCCTTCCTGAGGATGGTAAGGCGTACACCTTCACCAGCGTGATGGGGGCTGATGTGAATGCCACAAAATATTACATGAAATATGAGAACGGTAAAAAGGTTACAGTATCTAAGACTGAAAGCGATGCTTCAGTATTCGTTTGTAAGGAGTTGAGTACAGTCAATGCCAATGAAAAGAAGTATGCCTTCATCACCACAGATGGCAACATCCTAACCTGGATTGGAAATGATGAAGGTGGAGCATACAAGGAGAACGGCAACATTTTTGGCTACTCAAGCAACTATGCTACCGTATACAACGAAAAATCAGATTGGAATGAAATTACAGTCAAAAAGAATGGCAACAATGCGAATGACTGTGGCTACCTCCGTTTGGTCGGTCGTAGAAAATCAGATGGATTTTCTTCAATAATCGCTAATAACAACAATCGTTTCGACCAAGCAAGTGATGGTTATTGGTTCAACGGCACCAACTCTTCAGCATGGCTCCTCACCGAGGTAACACACGAGAACACCGATGCACAAAATCTCGCTTTAGCCAAGATTGATGCCACCATTGATTTGGATGCCAAGACAGGCAATTTGGGCGAAAATGTTGGATACACTCATTATACGATTAATGCCAATGAGGTATATGATGCAGCTACAGTAAAGGGAGCCATTGACGCAAGCGAAACCGTCAGCGCCGTCGAGGCTATCAAGAATTCTTATGCAGTAACTCTCCCCAAGGCAGGTACAGCATATAAAATGACGTTCAAAACTAAGGCTGGCGCTTCACATCATTTCACTGTTGATGGTACCAACTTGTCAACATCTACAGATGAGGGAGAAGCAAGCATATTCTATTGCATAACAAGCGCGTCAAAAGACTTCCCCTACATCTTCATCTCAGCAAATGGTAAGTTCTTGAAATTTCATGAAAAAGGAAATGCTTCTTCGGCCAACACATTAACTGACAACTACGTAGCTGCGGTAAACAACTTTAAGGTGGAGGGGATGATTGAAAAGTCCGACAATATCAATAGCACCATAGACGTTCGTCTTGGAACTGTTGCTTTCACAGTTGACAAACGTACAGAGAATGATGGCACTGACGGTTGCTTCGTACTCAAAAACAGTGTGACTCCCCCCGTTTTTGATGCAGCGAGTGCTCCGTTCCATAATGATAACTTTACCTCGGCCATTATCATGACAAAAGTAGAGGACTACACTGCTCCGGAGGCTGTAAACACAGCTGCCCAAACAGTGCATACATTCATCCTCAACAATGCCAAGACTGCAGCCAAAGCACATATCACAGCAAATCAAGACAAATTAGGTGAAGGCATTGGATATGCCTACTACACCACTGAAGGCAACAAACTATACACCGCTGATGACACGAACGCAGCTATTGATGCAGCCACATCAGTGGATGAGGTGAATGCCATCAAGGAGTCTTTTAAGTATGAGATTCCCATGGCTGGTGTTCCTTATGCCTTATACGATGCCGCACATCAAGTTTATATAGACATTAACAACTTAGGAAAAGATGAGCAACAGCAGCATTTAGACAAGTTGGCAACGTTGAACGCCACAGTCCAACCACTCTACATCACTGGTAACTCCAACGATGGTACTTGGAAGATACACACCACTCCCGAAGGCGGCAACTATCTGCATAAAGCTCAGCAAAACGATTGGGATTCTTGGGTGAGCAGTGACAACACCGACTATGGTTGGGCAGTTGATGTAAGCAGTTCCGTAGAAGGACTCATCTACAAACTTAAAAAGCCTACAGGAGGCTATATCGGTACAGATGTTCTTAAGCACACAACAGGAGAATCTCTCTATGCAGATGCGAACGATACAAAAGCCTTGAAGTTGACATTAATCGCACTTCCCGTCCTTACCATTAGCGATATGGATGCTAAGGATATAACCTACCCCTATGCATTAAGCGATGAACAAGCGGCAAAAGTGTTCGGCCAGAACAATCTCACCATCGCCATCGATGTGACCATGCCTGCATCATTGGCTAATAATACTCGCTACGCGCTTCTTTGTGCTGCTGATCCTACGCAAGCAGCAGCAACGGAAGCTACCAAGGCCAACTCTTCCTACATTGCCTATGGACTTAACGGCAACAATCCCGCATACATGCCTTCATCACATGGCAGTGATAAATTCTCTTATAGAAAAGCGAGTTTCACTGGCAATACGACCTATAAGGTTGTTTATGTTGTAGACAAGATAAATAATAAGTTCTTGGTCTATATTAATGGAGTTCTAATAAACATGGAAGGCAATGAGAACTACCCTCTCAGTGGTTACGAACTGCAATCATTCGGTAATTTCTCGACTGCAGATGGCGACAAGCTATACATCGGTGGTGGTATAGTAGGCAACACTACCGAACACGACAAGTTCGGCGGAACCATCCACTCTGTAAAGTTCTACAACTATGCGCTTACTGCTGAAGAGGTTGCTGCTATCGAATATCCCATCACCGACAAACAGCAAGATATCATTGATCGCACTCATATCGCATATCGTCCGACCACACGCACTACGACACTCGAAAGTGGTAAAAAGTATATGATATACAATACCGCGTTCAACGGCAATGAAGACCGTACTGGATTCTTGTATGACAACGGTGCGGGCATAGGGCATAGTGGCGCACCCAAGAAGAAGCCCGCAACATTCAAGAACATCAATGAGGCTTACCTTTGGGAGATTGAAACTACAGGCGAAGAGGGCAAATATTACCTCAAAGCTGCTGATGGAGGTTACGTAAATGCAACCGGCAAGACTGACAACGCAGAGCCCGTAGCACTTTACATCCAACCTTGGAACACCTCTACTACAACAAAGGCTGGTGTCAAGAGTGAGGCTGCTGATGGAACGGTAACAGAGAATGCAAATATCGGTGCTGACGTGTTTACTATCGGTGGAACGAAGGAGGGCAACACAAACAAGGACTGTTGGAATGGTAATCCCAATGAGTTCAGCTACTGGGAAAGTTCACATCCTTTCGCATTCTACGAAGTGGAAGAGACATCGGCCTTACGCCCCATAGGAAGTCCCATCCCCGGCCACACCTATTATATCTATTGCGCTAATGACACACGCCAATATTTCTATAATGATGGTGGCACGCTGAAGGTGTCAGCAGAGCGTACCGAATGGAGCAACGAATATCTCTTCACCTGCTCTTATGACGGTGAGTACTTCCAATTCAAGAACATGAAGGGCAAGTATCTCAAGCACCAGGGATTACAGGATGCAGCTTACAACTTCGAGTTGGCCGAATACCTTGATGGTGTAAACCTTAAGACTCCTGGAGGTAGCTATTTCGTAATGAAAGCTGATGGCGGCTTCGACCAATCATCAAAAGGCGATTACGACCCTGCGACCACCGGCTTCTCTACCGTATATAAATTTGAAGAGTTTACCTTCCTCAAAGACGGTGAGACGTACTATATCTATAGTGACACCTATAAAGATGGAGAATATGTCAACCGTTACCTATATACCGACGGTAATAACTTAAAGCTGAACACTTCATTGACTCACAACAATGCCTACGTATGGACCTGTATTATCACACAAGATGGGCACGTACAGTTCAGAAATGGTGAAGGCAAATACCTCAAACATCGCGGAATACAGGACACTCCATACGACTTCACCGCAAACAAGTTCAACTCAACCCATGCCATAGCTGCCACACTATACTCTAATGCCGATGGCGGTCGCTACTTTGCCGTGAAGAATGATGGTTCAGCATTTGACCAATCCACAGTCACCAGCAACCAGACTACGGGAGATTGGTGTACCGACTTCGTCTTTGAGCCTTGTCTTGAGACTAAGAAAGCACTCAAACTCTTGATTGCCGAGACACAGGAGTTAGTAAATAGTTGCTACAATTATTACCATGAAGAAGTAGCACTGCAAACGACAGATGTGAATGGTGATTACTATGTGTCTACTAATGCACAGGAAGATAAGGAAGGCCCCATCGCTAATCTTGTGGATGGCGATAACAACAATCACTTCCATACGGAGTATTCAACCGATATGGGTGGAAATCACTACATCAACATCAACTTAGGTAGTAACAACAGCACCAAATCATTTAAGTTCAAGTATGCTACTCGTAAAGCAGAAACAAACTTCCCCAAAACCATTGAGATTTCGGGTAGCAACGATGGTGAGACATTCACTCCTATTAAAACAGTCACCAATCTCCCCGTGGGTAAAGTTGCTGCAAATGTTTTCTATGTTTCAGATACCATCGAGAGTGCAGAAGCATATACACAACTTCGCTTTACAGTGACTGCTAACAACTCAGGCAATAAGGAAACTGGCGGCAACCCCTACTTTCATATGGCCGAGTTTGACTTGATGCCCCGCCAAGCAGAATGTGTTAGCAGTTTCCCGAACTCTACACTTGTACCTTCTGCTCTCACAGCAGCAAATGAGGGAATAACTGCTGCAGAAGCTACAATTGAGACCATCCAGTCTATGGATGAGTATGAGAATTCACTTGCTGAGCTAAAGGTTGTTCACGACGAGTTAGCAGGAGCCGTTGCCAATGGTAATCGTCCCATACTTATCAGTTTGGATTCCGAGAATCCCTACATCTACAAGATAGGCATCAAGCGTGGTGATACCAAGGTGTTACAACCGGCTAACTATGAAAACAAGCTGATGGTTGCCGTAGTTGACTATGATGACACCAATATGGAACAAGCATGGTACTTCACCAAGGGTAGCGACGACGAGAAAGTATTTATCCATCCCTATATGGCTGGAGGTAATGTGCTCAGCGCAAGCAGCACCAATAATAACCCCAATGCCGTATGGGCAGCAGAAAAGGGAACTGTTACTCACCAAGAGTGGATTGTTGCAGTCGTAGACCAAGCCAATGGCACCTATAACATCAAGGCCGGTGATGGCAGCAACTACTTCAGCAACAATGGTGGAACAGGTAACAAAATGGGATTCTGGAACGACAAGCCTACCACAGACGGAGGTTCGCTCTTCACATTTACCCATGTAGAGTTGAAAGATATCTTGGAGGCCTATAAGGATACCCATTGCGCCAAGGAGTCTTATGTTGTAGGAGAAACCCTCGGTTACTACCAAGGTGGCGCAACCTACAACGAGGCTCGTGTCGCAGTTGTAGAGGTCCTTGCCGATGAAGAAGCTACTGCAGAGAACTACAAGAATGCCTACATCGCACTGCGCGACGCCAAGGGAGCTTTGAAGTTCCTCACACCAGAGGTAGGCAAGTTCTACCGCATCAAGTCAGTAGCTGGTTGGAATGATGACGCTCCTTATTTGGGCGCAGCAAATTCTACTGCAAAGGATGGTCGTGCCGAGTTTGTGGAGACAGCAGATGCTAACACCATATTCTATTTCGATGGCAACAACCTCCTTTCTTATGGCTCAGGTTTGTATCTTGTAAGCAATAGCAATTTCCTTGGCTACAATGGCATCCAAAGCATTGGATCAAAAATTGCATTCCATGAAGCTTCAAACAATTTGGCTGGTGCGGGTGCTTTCAACATTAGCTTCAACGATGGTGGCCGTTGGCTATATTGCCATACAGACAATTACACCGATGCTGGTGGTCGTGGAATCCAAAATGGTTATTGCTTTAACATCGAAGAGATAACTGAGCTGCCCATAGCCATTAGCGGAGCAGGATATACCACTTTGTTTGCTCCTACAACCTTGGCAATTCCTGCTGAAGTGGAGGCTTATGTGGCTTCTGAAGTTCAAAGCAACTCTGTACTTCTTCAGAAAGTAGAAGGCATTGTGCCTGCTGAGACTGGCCTCATCATCAAGGGTAATACGGGTAACTACACGTTCAGCATCGGAGGTGATGCTACTGCCGAGATTACTGCAAATGAGCTCAAAGGTACAGTTGCCAAGTCTTTGATTACTCCTGATGCAAACACTACATGCTATGTGCTCGCAAATGGAACTAGTGGTGTAGGTCTCTATAAGGCATCTCTGAATAAGGATGCTAATGGTGCAACTGTAGCTGAGAACGGAGTCGCATTCATCAACAATGCTTACAAGGTATACCTCCCTGTAGAAAAGGCTCCTGCACAGGCTGCACGCGCTCTCACATTCCGATTCGGACGTGACAATGAAGGCACTACCGACTTGGAGAAATCAGAAATCAGAAATGAGAAATCAGAAATGATTTTCGATCTTGCTGGTCGTCGTATCGAGAAGATTGTGGAGAAGGGCATGTATATTGTAAATGGTAAAAAGGTTGTAATCCGCTAAGAGCAATTTATGATTTCTGATTTATGATTTATTTTCCTCATCGCAGGAGTAAATCATAAATTAGGACTCATAGACTAACAACAGAAATCATAAATCTAAAATCATAAATCTTGAAATGGAAAAGAAAACATATATCAAACCTGAGATAGAGGTTGTAGAATTGGAGATTGAATCTCTGATGCTTACTGGTAGCCAAGATGAAATCATATTTGGTGAAGGATTTGTCAATACTGAGGATGAGGGCACTCAGCTCAGTATCGGTCGTGGTACCCGTCGTGGTAAGTGGGGTAATCTTTGGTATACAGAGGACTAAGTTCATTAAGAGCATATTCTATGCCCTGAGCAAGCGAACCCTACTACAGTATACACCGACTTTATAATAAGGTATAACCCAACAAATCCATACAATGAAGAAACTACATCTTATGCGAGTCATGTCATGTCTTCTCATGGCACTCGTATGCAAGGTGGCGATGGCCACTACACCCGAGATATTCTCGGCATCGACCAACTCGGATGACTTGGTTCCAGTGCAGATATACAATCATCGCAGCAAGGGCTATGCCATCAAGATGAATACCGCTACAGACTATGCTGGAAAGGCGGTCAATAGTGGCAGTTGTGGATACTTAGAGAACGAGGTGTGGTATCTCGTGGGTACCGCTGAGTCGTTCAAGATGTATAGCCACACAGCAGGTATGGACTTGGCACTGACGCTAACGGGCGATGGAGCCGGTGCAGCCGCTACACTGACTGCTGCGGGTACCGAGCTATGCCTCACCCAGCAGCCCGCGGGCAGCTATGCCATCTCACCCAAGAGCAATACGGCACAAAGCTTCAACATGCATGGAGGCAACGGACAGGACATCAAGCTCTACGACGCCAATGATAGCGGCTCGGGATGGCACTTCCGCCACATCGATATGAGCAAGGCACTCACCATCCGCTACAAGGTAAAATGCAAGGGTGCCTATGAGCAGAACTACAAGATAGGCGAGCTGACCATCACCATCGATGGCACCCAAGGTACTATCATGCTCGACAAGAATGCTCTCCCCCAATCGACGACCTGCTATCTCCCCGAGGGTGCTGCCTTCAGCATTGGCACAGGCCTCATCTGCCATGGATGGACAATGACCATCAACGGGGGCGACAACCTCCCCTCACAAGTACTCCCTGCCGAGGGGCTTACTGTAGACGTGAACATTGCCGTAGACAAGAGCAACAAATACCAGTATCTCTACTACTCACCCAGCGCTGAGGGCAAGCCCTACCGCATACCTGCCATCACCACCACAGCCAATGGCTACGTATTTGCCATCAATGACTACCGCCCCTGCGGCAACGACATCGGCTTCGGTGAGGTAGACCTCGTAATGCGCCATAGCATAGCACCGGGCCGCAAGTGGGACGGACACACCTGGACCGACGAGATAAAGATTGCCGATGGCATAGGAGCTGTGGCTCATGCCAATGGCGAGACCTGGAAGGTGGGCTATGGCGACCCCGCTATCGTAGCCGACCGCAAGAACAACGAAATCCTCGTGATGAGTGTCTGCGGCAACCGCCTCTGCTGGCATGGCAACTATGGTGCCGGCACCGAGGAGAACCCCGAGAACCCGAACCGCGTATCGCGCATCCGCATCAAGTATAATGACAAGACCAAGCAGTGGGAAGTGGGCCAACCCGAGGAGGTCACCTACGATATCTACCCTCTGTTCAAGGATGGTGAGGGCAAAGCTCACGTGGGCTCGCTCTTTATCGGAGCTGGCCGCATAGCACAGAGCAGCAAGATTAAGGTGGGCACACACTACCGTATCTATTGCGCCGTATGGGCTGTATCTACAGGTAGCGGACGCTATCATAACTATGCCATCTACTCTGATGACTTCGGCGACACATGGCACCTGCTGGGCGAGCTGGGTCGTGACTTCAACGACAGCCCTGCACCCTATGGCAATGAGCCCAAGTGCGAGGAGCTGCCCGATGGCAGCGTGCTGCTCAGCAGCCGCAAGGGCTATGGCCGCTATTTCAATGTGTTCCACTATACCGACATTGAGAACGGTAAGGGCACCTGGGATGGCGTGGTATCTACCGACCAGGTGGGCGACCTCAAATGGGGAAGCAACGATACGAATGGTGAGCCTCTGCGCATTGGCAACGTGCTCTTCCAGTCGGCTCCCACAGGATATACCAACCCCGCCAATGAGGCACGTAGTGATGTCGCCGTATTCTACAAGGTGCTGAGCGATGACCCTGCCGACTATACTCCCACGAAGCTGGCCAACGGATGGACCAAGATTCCCGTGTCGGACCGTAACTCGGCCTACTCGTCCATGACCATCTTACCTGATGGCAACATCGGCCTGTTCTACGAAGAGGCACCGGGATGGTACTCTATGGTATATGTTCCTTTGGACTTGAAGAAACTCCTCCCCAAAGAGGTGTATAAGAAACTTTTTTAATTATTCACTTAGCAAACAATTAAATTACCAATCTTCTAACATTTAATCCCATGAAAAGATTGTCGACATTCCTTGCGGCTTTGCTGTTCACTGCATCCGCAATCTTTGCAGATCTTCCGTTCCGTAACCACCGTTACGATGCGTTCAAACCTCTGCCCGTGACTAACGAGAACATCGTATTCATCGGCAACAGTATCACCAACATGCATGAGTGGTGGGAAGCCTTCGGAGATCCCAACGTGGTAAACCGCGGTGTATCTGGCGCTATCACTGACGAGGCACTCGAAAACATCGAGGCTATCGCAGCCGGCAACCCCAAGAAGGTGTTTCTCCTGATTGGAACCAATGACCTCGGCACAGCAGGTATCTGCACCACAGAACATGTGCTCCAGAACGTAACACTCATGGTAGAGCGCCTGCAGAAGGTTTCACCAGCCACAGAGATTTACATCCAGAGCATCCTGCCCAGCGGCCATCTCGGCAGCGGCGGCACACGCACTCCTGAGCGCTTGAAAGCGACCAACACCGCACTCAAGGCTCTGTGCGAAGAGAGAGACATCACCTACATCGACCTTTGGGACGACCTTCAAGACATTGCAACCGGCGCAAACGACTTCTCATACGACAAGTTGCACCTCACCGCCAATGCCTATAAGGTGTGGTGCGACAAGATTGCTCCTTACGTAACCGACAAGGCTGATGCCAAGTCATTGTATAGCGACAAGCAGCAGAGCAACGGTGGACTGGGCGGTTCGCATGGCATGCGTGCTACCGTATTCAGCAAGCTGCCCGTGAAGAGCACAGACATCCTCATCCTCGGCGATGGCATGGTGCATGGCGGCGAATGGCACGAGCTGATCCGCAGTGACCGTGTAAAGGGTCGTGGTACAGGTTGGGGGTATGCAAGTCCCGGCTTGAGCGATGTAACCAAACTGATTGAGCCCTCGTTCCACGATGGTGCAACCCCGGCACAAGTATACCTCCACATGGCAGCTGGCGATGTAGTAGGTACTACCGAACTGGCCACCATCTTCACCAACTACAAGGCTGCCGTAGCCAAGATACAGCAGTTGTCACCCAACACCGAGATTGTGCTGACCAGCGTGCTCCCACACAGCAACGCAGCAAAGAATACCGACCGCGTGGTACCCTTCAACGCTCTGCTCAAGGAGTATGCCGATGAGAGCGCTACAGATAAGATACACTACCTCGACATCTACAGCGACTTTGTCAATAACGGTGTGGCTAACACCGCACTCTTCAATGGCAACTACCTCTATGGCCGTGGCTATGTGAAGGTGGCTCAAAAGATGGAAGCCAAGATTAAAGAGTTGGATCCCTCAGCAACAGAGCAGGCTATCACCGATGCAGAGGCAGAAGAGCTCTTTGTACGCTTCGACAAACGCACCGCACTGGGCAAGGCACTTGTCACTGCTTCTCTGCTGCCCGAAGGTGACGGCGTGGGTCAATACACCAGTGCCAACCTTGCAGGCGTAAAGGCACAGATTGAGGCGGCATACACTGCATTGAAGAACAATGACACCGACGCTATCGAAACCAATGCGGCAGCATTCACCGCAGCAGTCAATGCAGTATTGCCCATGATAAACATGCCTACCTATAGCACCAATGACAATGAGGTGTGGTACCAGCTGAATACTCCTGGCCGTGGCGACAAGTACCTCACAAGTACTGGCGCTGGAACAGGTGCAGTGGGTACAGACAAGAACAACTACGCCACATCAATGTGGAAGTTTGTCAATCGCAGCGATGGCAAGGGGCTCGACATCATCAATCGTCATGACAACTCATTCTTGGCTCCTACAGCTGCACATAACACACAACTCAGCACTTCTGCAGCACAGCCCACAACAGGATGGACACTCAGCTACTCGAATACAGCAGGCCGTTTCATCGTAAGCAGCGGCACGGTACAGCTCAACCAAACAGACAAGTCAGGTACTCCCGTCTACAACTGGGGAGGCGGAACCGATCGTAATGACACCGGTTGCCAATATCAGATAACACTCGTTGAGAATGAGCCCGACGCACTGCCCGACCCCTCAGAGCTGACATTGACATTGGGCGTTGACCAGTTTGCCAACGGTGCTTCAACATGGTCTAAGCATGTATCTTCAAGTGATGGTTGGTATGGCAAGTTTGTAACAGGTACTACCCCCGCCCTTACAGTAGAGGGTGAGGACATGTCGGTCAATAACATGGGATGGTCACAGAAACGTCCTTGGCTGAAGACTGGATATTCATACAATATCTCTTTGCCCAAAGGATTCTTGATTACCGGATATGAGCTGACCACCTTGGATGCAAACGGATTCAATGGTACATTCACCTACACTACAGCTGATGGCACTGCTACAAGCCCTGTCCAGACCAGTACAGCTCAGACTGTAACAGCTGATGGCCTATCAACCCGCACCATCACCCTCAAGGTCGGAACAAGCACTAACGGAGACAAGGGTATCATGATGACACAATTGATTATCCGCTACAAGGAAGGCAATGAAGACGGCGAAGAGGAAGAGGAGCTACCCACTGAGTTGGTATATACCATCGACAAGGCAAATGGTGACCTCTACCACGCCAACGGTTCGGCAAACCAGAACTGGAACAATGCTTGGAAGAGCAATGCTGCTCCCGAGATACAATTCGGTTGTGGCCCCAACAACATGAACTGGTCGGGCAACAACGTACAATTGATGACAGGTAGTTCGGGCAATTCAACATATACATTGACTGCACCTGCAGGATATGTTATCAGCGAATATAGCTTCACATTTGCCAACAATGGCCATGAGACTGCCCTCGACCTGACCATGGACAATGGTGCAGCATACAGCACATCAAAGACCTCAAGGACAATCAGTGCAAAGAATCAGAAGACAAACTCAATGTCATTCACCCTTGTTGGAGAAAACGGAAAGGGTGTCGTCCTCACCAACTTTACTGTGAAGATGAAGTTGGACATTGTTGAAGATGCTAAAATCAGCACCGAAGGTGATGAGCACTGGTACTATATCACAAGCGCTTCGGCACAGAGCTATTGTGCAGGCAAGGTCATCTACATGGACGATGATATGGGCAAGCTGCGTTTCGGCGACCGTGCATTCAGCGGTGACCGCATCTGGAGCTTCTGGGAGAAAGACGGAAAACTCACCATCAAGAACTACAGAGGTGAGTACTTCGGTACAGCGGGAGCTGGCGTTGGTAACTCAACAACATTCGGTGTTGTGAACGAGCCTAACTACATCTACACCATCAGCAAGGCCCATGACTTCTATATCATCAAGGACGATGCTGTGGAGTTGCATGCCCAGAGCGACAATCAAGTTATCGTACGTTGGTCTGCAGCAGCAGGTAACGCCTCATTGTGGAAGTTCGAAGAGGTAGATGTAAGCAACGCCGTAGCCGAATTGGCTTATACAAAGGTGGTACAGGGTAAGATCAGTACGGGTATCGGCAATACCGACCAGCCTATCGTACGCTCAACACTCCGCATCGGCGGTCTTGAAGGACTGGTTAATTTCCAAGGTATCAAGGGTACATTCACTGGTACCGATAAGGCAGACGTCACCAATGTGAAGGCATACTTCGCCACCAATGCACGCGAACTCTTCATCGACCCCGAGCAGAAGATGGCTTGGCGCGAAGAGAACGGCGAGCAGTATGGTCAGACCGTAACACTCGCCGAGGATGGCACCTTCACTATCACTGGTAGCCGTGACTTGGCACCGGGCGACAACTATCTCTGGATAACCTACGATATTGCTGAGGATGCTAAGGAGGGTAACCTCGTGGATGCCAGCATTACATCATATATCATCGACGGCAATGAGGTCGCTGAGGATAACGGAAACCCCGCATACAGTGCAACCATCTTCCTCTCTGAGGGTGCTGTGCTCATGCCTATGGATAAGGGCACACGCTACTACCGCATCCCCTCTATCACCGTGACCAAGGATGGCAAGCGTCTTGTCACCCTGACCGACGACCGCAAGGCACACGGTTCGGACCTTCCCTCACACTGCTACCTCGTGGCACAGTATTCAGATGACAATGGTAAGACATGGAGTGAACCCGTCACCGTAGCAGGAACCGCCGAGACAGGTGGCAACTACGGACATGGCGATGCCTCTATCGTGACCAACCGCGACAATGGTGAGATTGTAGGTATCATGACCAGTGCCGGCACCTACGGACACGGCTTCTTTGCAGGAACTGCCGCTGAGCCTCCCCGTTGGAAGACCATTACCAGTAAGGATGGTGGTGTAACATGGAGCACACCCGTTGACCACACCGACGACCTCTTCGGTGCCAACTGTTCAAACGAGAAGACAAAGACCTGGAAGAGCGGCTTCTCGGGTTCAGGTGCAGCATTGCAGAAACGTGACGGAACACTCGTATCAAGCTTTGTAAACCGCGAGGCGGATAACAGTCAGAACTTCTACTTCTTCATGAGTAAGGATGGCGGTAAGAGTTGGTACGTGAGCGGAACAAGCGGAACTACTGCAGCCGACGAGCCCAAGACATTGGAGCGTAACAATGGCGACCTCGCCATCAGTGTGCGTGCCAGCGGATACAACTACTACAACTACACCTCTAACGATGGTGCTACATGGTACAATGCTCCTCAAACACGTTTCACTACCGGTATCTCTGGTAACGCTTGCGACGGTGAGTACATGGTATGGTGCTCAACTGTTGAGGGTAACCCCTGGGACATTGCCTTCCAGACCATCCCCAACCACAGCAGCCGTCAGAATGTAAGTATCGCATTGTCAACTGACGAGGGTGCTACCTTCGGTGCTCCCAAGACCATCTGCCCCAGAGGTTCGGCATACAGCGCAGCTGTAGTGCTCCCCGACGGCACACTTGGTGTATACTATGAGGAAAATGGTGTTTATGATGGCTTCGTGATGCGCTTCGTACGCTTCTCATTGGATTGGGCAAGTAACGGTAAATACCAGTTCACCGAGGCTGCTCCCTTCTACCCCATCAAGTCGACCAATTCCACAGACATTAACTGCTTGGAGTCAACCGACAACGGCCAACAGGCTACAGTCATCTACGACCTCCAGGGACGCCGCGTTGAGAACCCCACCAAGGGTATCTACATCAAGGATGGCAAGAAGATAATGGTGAAGTAATTGTGAGAAACAGTTAATTATACAAAGAAGAAACGGGCGACTAATCGTCCGTTTCTTTTTGTTTTTAGTGCTTGGTGCTATGAGACTCAGCAATGTAACGTTTTTACTTCAGCAGACCCTCGCTCTGCAACAGGAATGTCAACATTTCCACTACGTTCGTCTGTTGAAACTTGCATTTTCTCTCGCCTTATACTATCTTTGTACCCGCGACAAAGAAGGAATAAAATGAGCGAACAAGATAAGATGGTGCTACGCGCCGAGCACTTAGTGAAGAAGTACGGAAAGCGTACGGTCGTCAACGATGTGTCGTTCGATGTGAAGCAAGGCGAGATTGTTGGTCTGCTCGGTCCCAATGGAGCGGGTAAGACGACATCGTTCTATATGACCACAGGGCTCGTGGTGCCCAATGGTGGCCGCATATTCATGAATGACCACGAGATTACCTCCGACCCCGTATACAAGCGGGCCCGTGTAGGTATCGGTTATCTGGCACAAGAGGCCAGCGTGTTCCGCAAGATGAGCGTAGAGGACAACATCGCTTCGGTGCTCGAGATGACCGGCAAGCCCAAGGAATATCAGAAAGAGAAACTCGAAAGCCTCATCGCCGAGTTCCGCCTGCAGAAGGTGCGCAAGAACTTGGGCGACCAGCTCTCCGGAGGTGAACGTCGCCGCACCGAGATTGCCCGCTGCCTTGCTATCGATCCCAAGTTTATCATGCTCGATGAGCCGTTTGCTGGTGTAGACCCCATTGCCGTAGAGGACATCCAGCAGATTGTTTGGAAGTTGAAAGACAAGAACATCGGTATCCTCATTACCGACCACAACGTGCAAGAGACACTCTCCATCACCGACCGTGCCTATCTGCTCTTCGAAGGCCGCATCCTCTTCGAAGGAACACCCGAGGAGCTGTCCGAGAATGCTACGGTTCGTGCCAAGTACTTAAGCAACAGTTTCGTATTACGCAAAAAAGAATTCCAATTATAATTATGAAGATAAAGACACTATTGACCGCACTGTGCCTTGTGTGTGGCCTACAGTCCATTGCCTACGAACAACAGACAAAGGAAAACTCTCAAATCTCAACCCTCGACTTACCATTTCACAAAGTCCCTCCCCGCAAGGAGATACGCCACAAGCTCGCTCAGTACCCACAAGACAACGACCTGCAGCAAGCAGCAACCCGTGCCTCAGGCGAGTACATCATGCAGGCGTTCCCCACAACAGGAAACATCAAGGGAGTAGTCATCCTTGCTGCCTATGCCGATGTGCCCTTCTCTATCAGTGCTGATAGTATCAGTAACCTCTTGAGCAAGCGTTTCAATGCCGACAATTATAGCGAGCATATCGAATTCAACGAATACAGTAATATCTTCGGTCAACACCTGCCCCTTGACGTTACCATCCCCGGCAGTGCACGCGACTACTTCCGCGACCAATCGTTCGGTAAGTTCACTCCCTCGTTCGATGTCATCGGTCCCGTCACCCTCAACAACAAACGCTCCCACTACGGAGCCAACAGCACCAATGGCAACGACAAGAACACCGTAGGCATGATCAGTGAAGCCTGCCAGAAAGCCTATTCGCAAGGATTGACCGACTTCACCGACTACGATAACGATGGCGACGGCGTAGTGGACTTTGTGTATGTTGTCTATGCCGGTAGCGACGAAGCACAAACAGGCATTGAAGAGGCAATCTGGGCCAAATCATCCAGCATCACACTCACCTTGGGCAATGGCATGAAGATAAAGCGCTATGCTTGCTCGGGCGAATTGATCGTCGACCTCCCCGTGGTGGCAGGTATCGGTACTTTCATACACGAGTTCAGTCACGTACTCGGTTTGCCCGACTTCTACAACACCAAGGCCGAGGACTTCACCATGGACATGTGGAGCGTGATGGACTACGGTATGTACAATGCCGAGGGTTTCGTCCCCAGTGCCTACACCGCCTTTGAGCGCTATTCGCTCGGTTGGATTCCCATGCACACCCTCGACCAACCCGCTACCATGAGCATAGGTACCACCGAGGAGGAGGGCAAGGGATACCGCATCTTCACCTCAGACATTGATAGCACAAGCATCATCACGGCAGCCGACACTGCATCGTTCTACATTATCGAGACCATACGCCGAGAGGGTTGGAACATAGATGCCCCAGCCAACGGGCTGCTCATCTCTGAGGTCACCTACAATGCCACTGCATGGAAAAACAACAAGGTCAACACGGAGACCAACCACCGCCATTGTATCGTGCCCGCCAACAATGACTACAGCTACAAAACAGCCAACAAGCACCTCTTCGGTAATGACAACCACGAGTTTACGCTGACCAGCACCCCTGCCTCACGCACTCAGTTCGGTGCAGCGATGGACAAGCCCCTCACTGATATCTGCTACGATGCCGCGACGGGTAAGACCACCTTCAACTTCCGCGGAGGATATATAGAGGACGCCATAGATGAACTCAAGATTCAGGACTCAAAATTCAGAACTCATTACGACCTCCTCGGCCGCCCCGTTGCACAGCCCTCAAAGGGCATATACATCGTGAATGGCAAGAAAGTGGTGATTAAGTAACTCATCCCTTTTATGAACAAGCTCTTTCTCCTCGACGCCTACGCTCTTATCTATAGAGCCTACTATGCCTTCATCCGTGCTCCGCGCATCAACTCCAAGGGGCAGAACACCTCAGCCATCTTCGGCTTTGTGAACACCTTGGAGGATGTCCTAAAGAAAGAGCAACCTACCCATATCGGTGTGGCCTTCGACCCCAAGGGGCCTACCTTCAGACACGAACTGTTTGAGCAATATAAGGCCCAGCGCGAGGAGACTCCCGAGGACATCCGTGCCAGCGTACCCATCATCAAAGATATCTTGCGTGCCTACCGCATACCCATCCTTGAGGTGAGTGGCTATGAGGCCGACGATGTCATCGGCACATTGGCCCACCAAGCCGACCAGCAAGGCATCAAGACCTATATGATGACGCCCGACAAGGACTACGGGCAACTCGTCACGGAGAACGCTCTCATCTACCGTCCCAAGTTTGGCGACAAGGAGTTTGAGGTGATGGGCATAGAGCGAGTGAAGGAGAAGTTTGGCATCGAACGTCCCGAGCAGGTCATCGACCTCTTGGGTTTGATGGGCGACTCTTCGGACAACATCCCTGGCTGCCCCGGTGTAGGCGAGAAGACGGCACAGAAACTTATTGCCGAATTTGGCGACATCCCGACCCTGCTCGCCCGCCGCGACGAGCTGAAAGGCGCCTTGAAGAAAAAAGTAGACGACAATGTCGAGCTCATCGAGCTGAGCCGTTTCCTTGCCACCATCAAAACCGATGCCCCCATCACCCTCGACCTCGAAGCACTGAAGCGCGAGGAACCCGATGAGGAGAAGATACAGGCATTGTTCGAGGAACTGGAGTTCCGCACATTGCTAAAGCGAGTATTGCCGTCTACTACAGAATCCCCCCTTAGAGGAAGGACTCAGACAGCTCGGAAGGGAGCTGCAGAGCCAGTACAAGGTGACCTCTTCGGTGCACCGGCCGTACAAGGCGACCTGTTCGGCAGTATCTTCAGTGAAGAAAATGGTCAGGACCTGTTCCGCACCAATCTCAGCACATTATCAACCATTCCCCATACCTACACCCTTGTCGACACCAAGGAAAAGCGCGATGAACTGGTGCAAAAGTTTGCATCCTGCACTGCCTTTGCCTTCGACACCGAGACCACAGGCACCGATGCCATCGTAGCCGAGCTCGTGGGCATGAGCTTTGCCATCACCGAGGGTGAGGCCTACTATGTGCCCGTACCTGCCGACAGGGCTGAAGCCCAAGCAATCGTAGAGGAGTTCCGTGGGGTGCTAACAGACGAGACGACCCTCAAGATTGGCCAGAACATCAAGTACGACTACCTCATCTTGCAGAACTATGGCGTGGAGCTGGGCGGTCCGATGTTCGACACCATGATTGCCCACTACCTCCTCCAGCCCGAGCTAAACCACGGCATGGACTACCTTGCCGAGGTGTATCTCAAGTACGACACCATCAAGATTGAGTCACTCATCGGTCCGCGCGGACGTGGGCAGAAGAATATGCGCGACCTTGAGCCATCGGCCATCTGCGACTATGCGTGCGAGGATGCCGATGTGACACTACGCCTAAAGAACATCCTCGAAAAGGAGCTCGTGACTGCGGGTGCCGACCGCCTCTTCCACGATATCGAGATGCCTCTCGTGCGTGTGCTTGCTTATATGGAGCGCAACGGAGCACGCATCAGCACCGACACCCTACAGGAGACCTCGCGCTACTTCACCGAGCGCCTGCAGCAGATTGAACACGACATCTACGACCTTGCCGGCTTCACCTTCAACATCGCATCGCCCAAGCAGGTGGGCGAGGTGCTCTTCGAACGCATAAAGATTGTCGAAAAGGCCAAGAAGACCAAGAGCGGCCAGTACAGCACATCGGAAGAGGTGCTCGAAGGCTTGCGCACCAAGCACCCCATCGTAGAGAAAATCCTTGAGCATCGCGGATTGAAGAAGCTGCTCAGCACCTATGTCGATGCCCTACCCGCACTGATAAACCCCGCCACAGGCAAGATACACACCTCGTTCAACCAAACCGTTACGGCCACAGGACGTCTCAGCTCGAGCAACCCGAACCTGCAGAACATTCCCATCCGTAACGAAGACGGCAAGGAGATACGCCGTGCCTTCATTCCCGAGCCGGGGTGCGAGTTCTTCTCGGCCGACTATTCACAGATAGAGTTGCGCATCATGGCCCACCTCAGTGGCGACGAGAACCTCATCGAGGCCTTCCGCTCGGGCGAAGACATCCACGCCGCCACAGCCGCCAAGATATACCACGTGCCCATCGAAGAGGTCACCCGCGAGCAGCGCTCACGGGCCAAGACGGCCAACTTCGGCATCATCTACGGCATCTCCGTGTTCGGCTTGGCCGAGCGCATGAACGTGAGTCGCGGTGAAGCCAAAGAGCTCATCGAGAACTACTTTGCCACCTACAGCGGCGTCAAACGCTACATGGACGAGAGTATCGAGGTGGCCCGCGAAAAGGGATATATTGAGACCATCCTCCACCGCAAGCGCTACCTCCCCGACATCAACTCACACAACAGCGTGGTGCGTGGCTATGCCGAGCGCAATGCCATCAACGCCCCCATTCAGGGCAGCGCGGCCGACATCATCAAGATAGCTATGATAGAGATCTACCGCCGTTTCCGCACCGAGGGCTTGCGTTCTACGATGATGCTCCAGGTGCACGACGAACTCAACTTCAGCGTCTATCCCGAAGAGAAAGAGCGCGTACAAAGCATCGTCATCGAAGCCATGGAGAGTGCCTACCAGATGCAAGTACCCCTCCGCGCCGACTTCGGCTGGGGAGCCAACTGGCTCGAAGCACACTAATCGTGTAAGTTTTGGTCTAAAGGGCTTTTTAGCTGAGGTGTCGGTAATTGAGCACAACCTCATGATATACTGCACATTACCGACCGACACCCCCACCATGGGGTGTCAGTAATAGATATGGCTGCTACTGACACCCCGCAACGAGGGTATCGGTCGATACCAAACACATTTACAAGCGATTATACGCGAATACCGACACCTAACGTAAAAAACAGGAAACTCTCTTTTTTGGAGCAATAATATAGCAGTTGTCCATAACGCCTTCCTCCACGATGTGTCATCTTGAGCAACGCGAACTTTGTTTTGTGTCAATTTGTGTTCATTCGTGGTTTTTATAATATCAACTCCAGTATCTACATGAAGAAACTGGAGTTTCTCTTTGGTGATACTCGAGTATCCCCGTGGTGATACTGAAAAACGCAGCCGTCTGGCAAGTTTATCAAAGCCGTCTGATATTTTTGCCAGAGCCGTCTGATAAAATTATCAGAGCTGTCTGATTCCCCTAGGCTCACGCGAATTTTTGCCGCACGCAGAAAGCGCAGAAAAACGCAGAAATGCACTTGCTATGCTCGTGCTATACCATCCGGATGGTCACATACGAGCGTCAGCGATGTATGCATCTGCGAAAGTCTGCGGTGTCTGCGTGAGCATAAAAGTCATCTGTGTGAGAAGGACAATTTATTCGACTGGGATATACCGCGTCGGCATGAAAACTGTATCAACAGAATGTAGACAGATTGCACTGTCCCTTTCTCGCAGAGCGTTTCTTTATCCTCACGCAGACTGCGCGGACTATCGCAGAGTTGGCTGCATCGTTTTACTCGCAGCTGTCGGCTGCGCCGAGTGTTTGCGTCCCAGATGGTCACATACGAGCGTCAGCGATGTATGCATCTGCGAAAGTCTGCGGCGTCTGCGTGAGAGATAAAAATACCCGCTCACAGAAACTTATTTACCGCACGCAGAAAACGCAAACCTACGCAGAGCGCACGCGCTTCACTTGTGCTCTCCATCCGGATGGCCGTATGCGAGAGATAGCGATGCATACCTCTGCGTGAGTCTGCGCAGTCTGCGTGAGACCAAATCTTCAGCGTGCCAGAAATTATGAGACCATGCAGTAAGTTATAGATTGTTCGCTATGCGGTTAATACCTTGCATGATATCAGTAACATTAAAGTTGATGAGTAATCCGAGGCGCTTATCCATAAGCTTGAGATAAGTTAACAATTGCTTGTGATGTATAGGTTTGAGCTCTTCCACAGACTTGAGCTCAACAATTAGCTTATCATCGACAAGCAAGTCTAATCGCAAGCCCTCACCGATATTCACTCCTTTGTAGCTCATTTCCACTTCAACTTGCGACCGCACGGGTATACCAGCAAGAGTCAATTCATGCACAAGCGCCTTTTCATAGGCCGATTCGAGCAGACCAGGGCCAAGCGTCCTATGCACTTCCATAGCACAGCCGATAACTTTATATGAAATTTCGTTCAGGGATTTCATCTCTATGGTGTTTTATTTCTTGCAAATGTAGTGAATATATTGCTCACTTATCTTCCTCATAAATCTTTTCTCGAAAAATCGTTTATTTTCCACGCAGACTCCGCAGATTAACGCAGAAACACGCATCGTAAACTCGCGTGTGTCGGCTTTCGCCGAGTGTACACATCTCGAAGCGAGGGCGAACCTTTAGGTCGACGCCCGAGGCGTCAGCCTTAGCTGTTAAGACGTAGGGGCTGAAGTCAAGCGACTCGCAATATTCTGCGAAAGTCTGCGGCGTCTGCGTGAGAGATAAAATACCCGCTCACAGAAAGTTATTTGCCGCACGTAGAAAACGCGGACTTACGCAGAGCGCACGCGCTTCACTTGTGCTCTTCATCCGGAGGACCGTATGCGAGAGATAGCGATGCATACCTCTGCGTGAGTCTGCGGAGAAGAAACTCCTCGGGGGAGATAAACCTCACTTTGTCGCAAGCAGCGCTCTCATACCGCGCTGCCGTGAAACAAAAATTATTATCCGCGTGCTAGCCAGCGAGGGCGAACCTTTAGTGCACCTAAATCTTCGCGTAGAGCGTGATTAGTGGTTAAACAAAACAATCCACCCTAAATTTCAATCTAAAGATTACATTTTTCCACTTATTTTGCTGCATTCTGCAAAATAAGTGTTACATTTGCACACTAATTGGGTAATTGTTTCCAAAAACACACAAAATCAAAATTTATAAAGCAATAAAACAATGAAACAGACAAAACGTTTCCTCGGACTCATCGCAGCCGCGCTGTTCACTATGAGCGCATGGGCGCAGATGACCTTCACCTACTCCGCCGCAGCTACGGAGTTTAAGATGCCTGACGGTAGCACATGCGTGCAACTGCCTGCAAGCACAAATCTCAATGGAGGCTTTATCACTGGTGTTAAAGTAAATGGCTCGACTGTTACAGCCAGCGCTGTTAGCCCAGATCCTACGAAGACCTACATCACCGACGGTGAGATTGAGACTTTCGTGTATGATGGAAAGGCCTATTCATTCCGCTTTGTGGCAGGTCAGTATTTCACTGCAGTTATTTTCAGTGACCCCCACGTTGCACAGGACGACTACGATGGCATCACTGTTGCAAATATGCAGACCTTCGTGAATAACGTTGTCAATATGGGTAAAGATGGTGGCAAGGTGGTAACCTTTGACAAGGCTCCTAAAGGCTATCTCCCCACTGCCGACATCGTATTCTGCCTTGGCGATATGGACAAGGACAAGGCTTCGGGTGATGACTTCAAAACCGCCATTGCAGGCTTCAACACCGCGGGCATTCCCTTCATCACTATGGCGGGTAACCACGACCTTTCTCCCGACCTTTGGGATGATGGAAGCAAAGGTGTAACTTGGGGTATTTATGATGGCGGTGCCTACTATGATGGCATTACATTGGATGTTATTACCGCACAGAACAATACCGCAGCTACGAATGGCGGATTTACCATCAAGACCTTCACACAGTCTGGTGGTGCCGTACAAATCAAGCCCTTCACCTTCGAGTTTAAGGGCGTGGACTTCTATTGTGGACAGACCTACTGGTATCAAAAGCCATATGATAAACCTAGTATAACCTCTGCTGCTAAGTTCTATGCCCCTGACGGCATTATCGATGCCTTAAACACTTACGTAAGTGGCCGCGAGGGAAAGGCTGCCGTATGGATGCAACACTACCCCTTCAACTATGGTAGTGATTGTGACCGTTGGTGGCTTAACCAGAATGCTTCGGGTAACTCACTCGACTCTGAGGTTACCAGTGCATACACAACAGCCGCTCAGAAGAAGGACAAACTCGTAGAGATTATCAGCAAGACCAAGAACCCCGTACACTTCTCTGGTCACGTGCATTCTACTGCTACTAACACTTATTCAACACTTACCGACTACACCATCGACAACACCATCTCTATGGCAGCTTACGTAGTTCTCTGCAAAGAGGGCGTGGGTGTAGTGGAAGTTAAAGCAGTAACCTTCTAATACTCGACAATTATGAAAAAACTAAATAAACTTTTCGCAATACTTATTGCAGTGCTGGGTGTAGGTTCGCTCTCGGCACAGACTTGGACAGACAAGACTTCTCTCTTGGTTAATCCGTCATTTGAAGGCCAAACTGGAGCAACAAATCTCACGAGTGGATGGGGTGCTCCGTCTACAGGTTGGACATTAACTCCTTCAGACGCTCCAGCAAACTCTCAATCAGGTGTGGCTGCATCCTCTTGTACAATTCAAGGAATTGCTACTACTTTGCCTACAACTGATGGAGGAAACTACTTTTATGTGCGAACAAACTGGAACAACGACGTAACATTCTCGCTGTCACAAACTGTGGCAGGTGATTTACCTGCAGGATTGTACCGACTGACCTGTAAGGCTGCCAGCAATTCGGGCAATTGGGCTGCCTCTAAATTTAGTTTGACACTTAAGGAGGATGATAGCAATATTTCCACTAACTCATCCCTTAATAAATGTTCTAATTGGACTGAATGGAGCATAGACTTGTATAAGAATGAACCTTCCACAAGTCTTACGATAGAGGCAACAATGTATCCAGGCTCATCGGGTGGCAGTCAACATTATCAACTTTTACTTGATGATTTTAAGTTGGAATATCAGTCGTTAGACGACATAGAAACAACTGGATGGTCTGCACCGCAAGTACCCGGTTCTGACATCAAGTCATTTGTAGGAACAGGCATTGTTGCAGCCATGTATAATGTGGGTTCGGATGCTTTTGTTACTCGTGGTATGACATGGGGCACTCAGGCTATTGCTACAAAATTGCACAATTCGGACTCTCAGACGCAGGCTACATCTGACAGACATCACGTAAAAATATCTGCTGGTGACGGAGACTTGGTTAGGTTTTCCGTAAATAGCAAGAATTACTTGGGAGATGGCGGACAAGGTAGTACTACAACAATCTACACAGATAATGGCAATACCGCAATAAATCAATTTAGCTACTCTGAACAGAATGAGGGCACCTATAGATTTAAGGTCGGCAATGCAACAAGTGACGAGAATGCTTTCTTGGATGTAAGCCAACCCTATGGCGGACAGTTGACCTATGCAAATGGTCAGGGTTTTACCGAATGGGCTATCATTAAATTCTCAGATATTGAGAACGGTAAATACGCTCAATATAAGGCCAAGAAAGCAATGTATGAGGTATATAAAGCCGTTGTAGATGCTGGCCACTCAACTACCTATAAAAACGCATTGCGTACGGCACTGGAGACATATGCAAAGCCGAATGCAACAGCTAGTGATATAACAGTCGCAACAAATGTATTGATTAAGGCTGTAGCTCCAGCTCTTACAGCAGGATATGTGAATGTGGGAGCATTGTTCACCAATCCTGATATGCGTGGTGCCGGAAAGAAAAGCGATTGGACAACGGGATACACCGACGCAAGTTGGGGATGTTTCGAAAACTGGCATGGGAATAGAGGGGCTAATCAGTTGACTCAAACACAGACTCAACTACCCAACGGTTTTTACAAGATCGTTTATCACGGAATATGGAGACAAGATGGTAGCGATGCCGGTCCCGTGCTAACATTGAGTAGTAACGGAAAAAGCGCATCCGCAAACGTTCCTTGCATTACGGATGTTGCTTGGGGTGTTGGAAATACCAATGGTTCTAATAACTGGACAACTTTAAATGGTAAAATTGTTCCCAACGGAATGCAGTCGGCAGGTGAAGCTTTCTCTCATGGTAATGCACAGGCTACAGTTTCTGACTTCGTTGTCTCTAATGGAGAATTAACGATAGATGTTAACACTTCGAGTGGTTCACAATGGCTTCTCGCCCAAGGTTTTGACATCTATTTCAAGGCCGAGAGTTTGGAGGAATATGCCAACCTATTCTATGACGCAAAATCTGCAGCTGAAGCTATTGACCAAAACACGTTGAATACTTACTCAAAGAATCAGCTATCAACAGCATTGAACAATGCCGCAACGGAGCAGATAAAAAAAGAGTGGTATCAGGAACAAACCGCAGCATTGAAGAGTGCTGTGGCTATAGCCAATGACGTTGCAACAGCTTATCCCAAAACAAGTGCGCTCTTGAGTATCTGCGATGAGATTCTGAATAACTCCGTTGAGTTTGAGGATGGGGCCAAAACTACATTCTCAGACGTTGTAACTACAGCTAATACAAATATTGCCACGGCACAAACCTCCGCTGCTATCAATGAGATATATAACAACCTTGAAACAGCTCGCCAAATATACGTGGTGAAGGCAGACCCGATAAATGATATTTACTTTGATTACACATTCAATATCGTTAACCCCTCATTTGAAACGGGAAATACTGATGGGTGGACTACGAGTTCTGGGGGAGATACGGGTGCCAAGCTCAACTCGAATGGTACTTACACAATCGAAGGGGCAGATGGAGAATTTGTATTCAACACTTGGGGCACAGATAACATGCGCGTAGAACAAACATTGAAAAACATTCCTACAGGCCTTTATACTGCAAAGGTTATCGTCGCTTCCGATCAGAATAACATAATCTCACTGACAGCAGGAAATGTTACTACCGATATAACCATTACAACCAACAAATCCATAGCAACTGAAGGTGTGGTGGAGACCTCTTACTCTTCGGGAGATTTCTTGATAGGAGCGTCTTCTGCTACATGGTTTAAGGCCGACCATTTCCGTCTCTACTATCACGGATTTGATGTTCCTACCGCTCAAAATGGTGTGGCGACTCTTAAGGCTGAAGCAGAGGCACTCGTTGGCACACCGATGAACGGCACTATAGCAACCACACTTAATAGCACCATTGCTGGAGTTGATGTTAATAAAACAACTCGTAAAGAGTTGACTTCTATGATTGATGCTCTAAATGATGCTATTGAAGCAGCCAAGGCTTCTATCGCAGAATACGAGAAGATAGCGCAGTACATCGCTAAAGCCGATATCATCCACAAATCTATCGCAGCGAGCTACCAAAATCAATATGAGAATGGGACTATTGAAGGTGATGCCAATACCGTATTCCAAGAGTTAGAGGTAGCAACCTATAACTATGTAGTGGACAATTTTACCTATCCCGTAGCACTCAGCAATACCTGGAACACTTCTGGTACAGAAAATACTAAGGCCGCTGACTTCACAGGAGAGCATTGGAGTGATAACAATGAGCATACTTATAAGAACCAATATGATGACTGGGGCGACAACAAACAAGGATACCCAGCAAACTCATGGAAAATCAACTTTGACCAAAGCGTGACACTCCCCGAAGGTGAGTACGTATTCAAGGTGGCTGGTCGTAAGAGTGCGGACACTGAACTGAGACTTGAGGTAACAACAGGCGAGACCGTATTGGGTACAGTGAACGACTTCCCGTCAACCAACGAGGGAATGGGAATCAATAAAGCCGGTGCCGCCAGTTTTGATGTCAATGACCCCGCAGGATTCAGCAAGGAGGGTAAAGGTTATGGTTGGCAGTGGCGCTATGTGAAGTTCACACTCCACGATGAAGCAACTGTGAAAGTCGCAATATATGCCCAGACAGACAAACAGTATAACTTTGTGTCATTCGGCGACTATACCTTACAGATGACTGAAGACACCTACTTGAAGGCAAACATGGGTGGTTTAGATGCTCCTACAGCAGCAGCTAATGCACTCGTTGACACCAAGCCTATGGGTCTAGCCGAGAACAATGCTCTTGAAGCAGCACTTGCTATGCCCGTTACCACTGGTGCCGAGTTGTTGGATAAAATTACGGCCCTTGAGACTGCCGTTGCCAATGCCGAGGCATGGGTAGCAGCCTACAACGACGCAAAGGCGCCGCTCGTAACTGCTCTTGAACGTTTCGAGGCTGACTATAACGACGCACAGAATGGTGCACTTTACTATATGTGCAAGGAACGTTGGGCTACTGCCATCGATATGGCAAAAGCCGCAGCCGTGGCTAAGGATGCAACAGACAGCTATGATGGCTTTGAAACAGCTACCAACAATCTTGTTGCAGCTCTTGATGCAGCTACAGTGTCAGTAAACGAGTACTCAGCTTTGGATGCTGCCATCAAGACAGCTAAACCTCTCTACGAGGGTGGCAACTGGGGTGACCAACCCTTCCAGAGACCAACAAGCGCAAAGGAAAGTCTCAACACAGAGAATGCACAGGCTGTATATAATGCAGCTACTGCCGATGGTGAAGGTGTAACTTCAGTGACCGAAGCATTGAACAATGGCCTCAATGGCATTGTGCTGAATGCACCTGCCGAAGGAGCAAGGTACAATATGGTTATGTCTTATGCTGGTTGGGAACATGATGGCAAGGCTGTAACTTATCTTGCTGGTGGTCGTAACGATGCCGGTTTGTATAACATCCAATACTACGCTGCTCCCAATGCAAACTATGCACAGGCATTCACCTTCACTGCTGTAGAGGGTAAGACTAACTGCTACACCCTGAGCATGACCGACGTGGATGGCAATGAACGCTATGTATGCACAGGTGTTCCTTATGGAGGAAATACAAGCCAACTTCGCACTACAACCAATGCTGAAGATGCACTTGTAGTTGAGGTTATTGCTACCGCAACCGATGGCATTCATAACCTCTACAACACCGAGGCAAAGAACTACATTGGTGGTCAGGATGCTGGCTTCTTCACCGTGAACAGCCACACCACTTTCCGTTTGCAAGAGGCTGCAAAGGCTAATGTAACCCTCACCCTCTCTAAGGTGGGTTGGGCTACATTGATATTGCCGTTCAATGCCGAATTGCCCGAGGGCGTAAAGGCTTACTCATGCGGTGAGGCTGATGGTGAAACATTGACTCTTGTTGAGGCAGAAAGCATTAAGGCTAACACTCCTTACCTGATGAATGGTTATGAGAGCACATACGAGTTCTCCGGCTATGGCCTTGCTGATAAGGATAACTACACTGAAGGATTGTTTGTAGGTACATACACTGGCTATAATACCACTAATGATGGTAAGACCTATGTGCTCCAAAAGAGAAAAGAAGAAGCAGATGCAGCTTTCTATCTCGTAGGTGAGAATGCACAACCTACTGTCGGTGCTTATCGTTGCTATATGGTTTATGAAGGTGCTGCTGGTGCTCCGAAATTCAGCTTCGGCCGTGGTGGAGACACAACAAGCATCGAAGGCTCAGAGCTCGACGCTCAAGGCTCAGTGCTCATCTACGACCTCATGGGCCGCAAGGTGGAGACCATGGAGAAGGGTGGCATGTATATTGTGAACGGAAAGAAAGTTGTGATTAAGTGAGTGCAGAGGCAAACATGTTTGACTATGCCGAACGTGAGCAACTAAAACGAAGTTAAGGTGATTGTAAATAAAAGAAGACTGAAAGAATGGAAAAGAAAGAATATATCAAACCCGAGATAGAGATAATGACTATTGAGGTGCAGTCGCAGATGATGACTACGAGTCCTGGTACTAAACCTGGCTTTGGCGAGGGAGAGGCAGATGATAGTACTCCTCTCACCAACCGCCGTCGCCGTGGCTCTTGGGGCAACCTTTGGGCTGAACAATAAGTGATAACACGACATCTATATGTATTGAGGGCATGCTGCATGGTATGCCCTCAATTTTTGTAGCGACTGATAGTTACGAGACCTCAGGAAACACATGTATACTTGCGAAAAATCGCGAATATACTTGTGCTCGCCACAAAATAATAAAGCAAACTTTATTTATTTCGCTTGCTTATTTGTATATTTGCACGCAAAAGGAGAAAACGACATATGATAAAGAAGATTATATTCATGGCGATGGTTGCCGTAGCTCTGCTGATGGCAACTCCCGCACAAGCCCAATTCTGCTGGGGTATCAAAGGTGGTGTGAGCTTAGGAAGCCTGCCTGAACTCAAGACTGAAGGACAAGCCCTGAAGCTGGACGACTATGCCGGCTTCTTTATTGGTCCCAAGGCAGAGGTGCGCATACCGATTATTGGACTTGGCGTTGAGGCGGCAGCCATGTATGCCCAAAAGAATGTTTCGGATGACTTCAAGCAAGACTGTATCCAGCTACCGCTGAACATCAAGTACAGTTTTGGCTTAGGCAATAAGGCAAACCTTTTCTTGGCTGTGGGCCCTGAGTTTGGGTTCAATGTAGGCAAGACATCCGATGTCTATTATATGGAGAGCTCTACTGTGGACCTCAACGCAGGCTTGGGAGTGACCTTACTGAAGCGTGTGCAGCTGGCAGCCAACTATAATATGCCATGGAGAGAGAAGCTCTACTATAAATCTGGACTCGTACAGTTCTCGTTGGCTTACCTCTTCTGATGCATCAAAAGATAATACAATATACCAAATTCCAACTTAAAAAAATAACATTATGGACAGACCTTATGTAGTGGGCATGGATATCGGTGGTACAAACTCCGTATTCGGTATCGTGGATGCTCGTGGCAACATCCTGAGCGTAGACTCAGTGAAGACTCAAGTGTACAAAGAATTCGGTGAATATGTAGCAGCCGTAGCAGAGAAGCTCCTCCCCATGATTGAAGCAGTGGGTGGCACAGCCAAGATCAAGGGTATGGGTATAGGTGCTCCCAACGGCAACTATCACACCGGCAACATAGAACACTCGGCAAACTTGCCTTGGAAGGGTATCGTACCCTTGGCAGAGGAGTTTAAGAAGGCTATCGGGGTTCCCGTAAGCGTAACCAATGATGCCAATGCTGCAGCCATCGGTGAGATGACCTATGGTGCTGCACGTGGCATGAAAAACTTCATTGAAATTACTCTCGGAACAGGTGTAGGTAGCGGTATCGTAGTGAACGGACAGCTTGTGTATGGCCACGACGGCTTTGCCGGTGAGCTTGGCCATGTTATCGTACGCCGTCACAACGGTCGCCAATGCGGATGCGGACGCTGCGGATGCTTGGAGACCTACTGCTCAGCTACTGGCGTAGCACGCACCGTGAAGGAAATCATCGACTGCACTGATGAGCCCAGCTTGCTGCGCGAAATCCAAGGCCCCATCACATCAAAAGATGTGTATGACGCTGCCGTACGTGGCGACAAAGTGGCGTTGGAGGTATTCGAGTTTACAGGTACTGTACTCGGTGAGGCATTGGCCGACTTCATCGCATTCAGCGCACCAGAGGCTATCGTGCTCTTCGGTGGACTCACCAAGGCTGGTGACTTCATCATGAAGCCTACATACGAGGCCATGGAGGCCAACGTGCTCAGCATCTGGAAGGGTAAGACCAAGCTCCTCGTCTCCGAGCTCAAAGACTCTGATGCTGCCGTACTCGGTGCCAGTGCCTTGGCTTGGGAATAAGAGTCATAGCATACACACAAAAAGCATACACCGCGGTGTATGCTTTTTTGTTGTGCAGGGAGGCGATTCTTTCGTTTACAATTAAACCTTTCGAACGAACCGAGGTCATAGTTAAGTATATCCGTTGAGGACTGAGAGAAATTACGTAACATATATCATAAAGGATGAAGAAAAAACTACTCCTGACTGCCTTGGCGCTATGCTGTATGGGCATGGCCTTTGCACAGGACAAGAAAGTGAAGGTGACGGGCGATGTCACCGATTATGAGACAACCGAACCAATTATTGCAGCTACCGTGCAATTGCTGAGCTTACCCGACAGTACATTCCTATCGGGAGCTACTACGGACTTTAGAGGCTTGTTCGAGTTGGAGAATCGTTTGGCATTAGGCAACTACCTGCTCAAGGTATCATTCGTAGGTTATGGTGATTCATATCGCAACTTTACCGTAACGAAGGAGACACACCGCGTACGCCTCGACTCCATCACACTGAAAACCGATGCCCTGCTCCTGAAAGAGGCTGTCGTTGAAGCACAAATGGCACAGGTGCAGATATCGGACGATACGGTGATATTCAATGCCGAGACATTCCGCGTAGCCGAAGGATCGATGCTTGAAGAGCTTATCCGAAAGCTGCCTGGTTACGAAGTAGGGAATGATGGTACAGTGACCTACAATGGCAAGTCGGTATCGAAGATTCTTGTCGATGGTAAGGAGTTCTTCTCTGAGGACAAGAGCATCGCCATGAAGAACCTTCCGGCCAGCATGGTAAAGAAGGTGAAGAGCTACGAGAAGAAGAGCGACTTGGCCGAGATGACGGGTATCGACGATGGCGAGGAGGAGTTGGTACTTGACCTCACCGTGAAAGAGGATGCCAAGAAGGGATGGTTCTCGAACATCGATGTCGGCTATGGACGTCCGACACAGGAGGTGAAATATGACATCCGCAATCTGTATACGGTGAAGGGCATGCTAAACCGTTTCAAGGAGAACGAGCACTACTCGGTAATACTCTCTACAAACAACGTCAACGACAAAGGCTTCCCCGGTGGTGGTCCTGGCGGCCGCGGAGGAGGTGGAGGCGGTGGCAATGGCATGAACCAAAGCTCAATGGGTGGATTCTCTATGGCCAAAAACCTCGGTGAGGAAGTAGAAAAGAACAAATATCAGTTCCAGGTCGGCGGTGGTGTACGCTTCTTCCACAATGACTCGGATGTACAAAGCCAGACGGCATCGGAGACCTTCCTCCAGCAAGGTAGCGACAACTCATTCTCCAATAGCAGCAGCTTATCAAACAATGAGAGTCTCCGAGTAAATGCAGACCTACGCCTCGAATGGAGACCCGACACGATGACCGACATTATCTTCCGTCCTAATGTGGCGTACTCGAAATCGAGCAATGCCTCAAACAACCTATCGGCTACGTTCAACAAAGATCCCTACGAGATACTTGACGAGAAATATGCCGATGAAGACTACGAGCCTCTGGACTCTACATGGACTGATGACAGCCGTATCAACTACAACAGCCGCCAATCAGCAGGAAACAGTGAGAGCACATCGGTAAACGGCCGCCTGCAAATAAACCGTAAGCTAAATTCTGAGGGACGTAACCTCACCTTGAGCCTCAACGGTGGATACAGCATCAGCGAAAGCCTTTCTT
Source organism: Bacteroidaceae bacterium (assembly GCA_045612065.1). GTDB lineage: Bacteria > Bacteroidota > Bacteroidia > Bacteroidales > Bacteroidaceae > UBA1189. The sequence continues at coordinate 21,115 of JAZKYH010000073.1, read as the reverse complement.
CATCGACCTCATTCACCCGCTTCTATCAGCGCAACGATAGCACCTCAACGATAAATCGCTATAACACCACACCATCGAAGACCTATAACTATAGTGCACGTGCCATGTGGAGCGAACCGCTATGGAAGGCAACCTTCCTGCAGTTGAGCTATCAGTTCAGCTATCGCTACAACAACAGCGAGCGTTCTACGTATAACCTGCCCGACAAGATTGAAGACTGGGGAATGCCGGAATGGATACTTCCCGATGACTACGAGCGCTACCTCAGCGAGGAATTGAGTCGCTTGGCCACGTACGAGAACTTTGACCATGACATTACTGCCCAATTGCGTTTCGTGCGCGAGAAGTATAACATGAACGTGGGATTCACCCTACTTCCCCAACGAAGTAAGATGAGCTATCAGTACATGGGACATAACATTGATACCACACGCACGGTTTTCAATTTCACCCCTACGATAAACTTCCGTTATCGCTGGAGCAAGCAAACAAGCCTACGAATCAACTATCGTGGACGTAGCAGCCAGCCTTCGATGACAGACCTCTTGGATATCAGGGATGACAGCGACCCGCTGAATGTCACTATAGGTAACCCTGGATTGAAACCTACATTCAACAACAGCCTTAACCTACAGTTCCAGGACTTCAACGTGGATCGCCTGCAGAACATCTCGGCAAACTTGAGATTCAACAACACGCTAAACAGCATCGTCAACAAAATCACCTATAACGAGGCAACTGGTGGACGTATATCTCAACCCACCAATCTTGACGGTTGGTTTAGCAACTGGAATACTGGGGCCGGCATCGCCTACAATACGGCACTGCCAAACCAGCACTACAAAGTGAGTTCATCGACCAATGCCAACTATAGCTACCAAGAGGGTTATGTGCGTACGGCAACAGAAAGAGATGAGTTCCCACTTGCTGCCACCCATTCGGTAACACTCTCAGAGCGTTTGTCTGGAACCTACCAGAACGATTGGTTTGAAATCACACTGCAGGGCTCGCTCAACTATAGCCGAGCACGTAATGACTTGCAGCCAACAGCCAACCTCAACACCTACATCTTCTCGTATGGTCCCTCAACAAATATCCAGTTGCCCTGGTGGAACTTAAAGATTTCGTCAGACATAGGTATGAATAGTCGCCGTGGATTCAGCGACCCTGAGTTCAACACCGACGAGCTCATCTGGAATGCCCAATTGTCGAAGAGCTTCCTCGCCCAGAACGCAGCAACCATCAGCGTACAGTTCTATGACATTCTCGGGCAACAGAGCAATGTGAGCCGTATCGTGAATGCTACCATGCGCAGCGACACATGGTACAATACCGTAAACAGCTATTTCATGGTGCACTTCATCTACAAACTCAACCTCTTCGGAGATAAGGAATCGCGCAAGGAGGCTCGCACGGGCAGAAGCAATGATGTATACCCTCCTCTCCCCGAGGGAGCTATGCCTCCTATGCCTAACGGAGGACGTCCTCCCATGGCACCTATGAGAAGTGGTGGAATGCCTATGGGAGGCCCTGGAATGGGCTTTGGAGGTGGTTTTGGCCCGATGTAAAGAAAAAAAATGCAACTTTTTTTGATTTCTTTCTCAAAAATGCTTGCAATGTTTTGATTTTTACTATATTTGCAGACGTAATCAACTTAAAACTAAGAGATATGAAAGAACTCGTTGAAAAAATTCAAGAAAAGTATGCTGCTTTCGCAACTGATGCAGCTCTCCAAGTAGAAAAAGGTAACAAGGCAGCTGGTACACGTGCCCGTAAGGCTTCTCTCGAACTCGAGAAGATGATGAAGGAGTTCCGCAAGGCTTCTCTCGAGGCAGCGAAGTAATATCATCCTGCTTTGAAGCAATAAACCACCGAGAATCTCGGTGGTTTATTTTTTTAGGTGCGGGGCTATTTCCAATAGCGGTTCGAAGACGAAGCGGCGTTGCCACATCAGAGGATGAGGAATCGTGAGCTCTGCATCACTGATTGCCAGATTCTCATAAAGCAAAATATCAATATCGATGATGCGGTCAGAATAATTGCCATTGATACTCTTATGAGTGCGCCCCATCGTGCGCTCTATATCTTGAGTTACACGCAACAGTTCGTGTGGGGTAAGCGAGGTGTCAACCTCTAAGACTGCGTTAAGAAAAGCGTTTTCAGAGCTGAATCCCCACGGCTCAGTCTCTATAAATGACGAGCAAGCAAGCACATGGCCTGCTTGCTCGTTTATCAAGTCGACAGCACACTGCAGATTGGCTGTGCGGTCACCCAAATTAGTACCTATACCAAGATAAGCTCTCATCAATCAATGATAAGCATAGCATCACCGTAGGCTCCGAAACGATAACCGTTCTCCAATGCTACGTCGTAGGCATTCATCACATTCTCGTAACCACCATACGCAGCAGTAAGCATGAGCATGGTAGAATACGGCATATGGAAATTGGTAATGAGGCCATCAGCAAAACGGAAATCATAGGGGGGGAAGATAAACTTGCTGGTCCAACCTTCGTACTCCTTAAGACGACCGTCAGCACCTACAGCTGTCTCAAGCACTCTCATCACCGAAGTACCAACGGCACATACCTTATGACCCTTTTCCTTAGCTCCGTTGACAATCTCCGTTGCCTCGCGCTCTACAAACATCTGCTCTGAATCGACCTTATGCTTAGTAAGATCCTCGACATCGATATCGCGGAAAACGCCCTGACCAATATGCATAGTAACGTGAGCTGCCTCGACACCCTTAATCTCCATACGCTTCATCAGCTCACGGCTAAAGTGCAAACCTGCAGCAGGAGCTGTCACAGCACCTTCATTCTTGGCATAGATGGTTTGGAAACGAGAGAAATCTTCTTCGTTAGCCTCGCGATTGATATAGTAAGGAAGGGGAGCTACGCCAAGAGAATAAAGTGCCGCCTTAAACTCATCATGCGGACCATCATAAAGGAAACGGAGCGTACGACCACGTGAAGTAGTATTGTCAATGACCTCGGCTACCATGGACTCATCATCACCGAAGTAAAGCTTGTTACCGATACGTATCTTACGGGCTGGGTCAACAAGCACATCCCACAGACGGAACTCCTCATTGAGCTCACGCAACAGGAACACTTCGATACGTGCGCCAGTCTTCTCCTTGTTACCATAGAGACGCGCAGGGAAAACCTTTGTATCGTTAAAGAGGAAGGCGTCGCCCTCATCAAAATAATCAAGCACCTCCTTGAAGAGACGATGTTCTATTTCACCGGTCTTTTTATGAACGACCATCAATTTAGAGTCATCACGATGAAAAGTTGGTTCTGTGGCAATACGATCTTCAGGAAGATTGAATTTGAATTGTGACAGTTTCATATTATGAGTTTTATTTATTAATCCTTAAGGAATCAGTTTTCGGTAGCTTCTGCGAGTTCTACACTTTCCAACCAGTCAGTAAAGCTCTCAACACTCATGCAATCGGCAAGCGTGGTCTCTCCTACCCTCGTGCGCTCCAAGCCTGTAAGGTGAGCACCACTCTGCAGCGCCTCACCGATATCCCGAGCCAGAGCACGGATATAAGTACCTTTGCTACATACGACACGGATGACAATGTCTGGAAGATTACACTCCACGAGTTCTATCTCATCGATGACAAGAGTCTTGGCCTTGAGTTGCACCTCCTCGCCCTTACGCGCTAACTCGTAAGCACGCTTTCCCTCGACCATACAAGCTGAAAAGGAAGGGGGAACCTGCTCGATGGTCCCAATAAACCCTTTTAACGTCTCTTCCACCAATTCACGGGTAACGTGCTCGGTTGGATAGGTAGCATCGATAGGCTTCTCCAAATCATACGATGGTGTGGTCGCACCGAGACGGATATGGGCTATGTACTCCTTGGTCTGGTACTGAAACTCCTCGATACGCTTTGTGGCCTTACCCGTACAGAGTATCATCACACCTGTGGCCAGGGGATCGAGCGTGCCGGTATGGCCCACCTTCAGTTTCTTTACCCCCATCTTGCGGCACAGCAAGTAGCGCACCTTATTCACCACTGCAAACGAGGTCCAAGTATAGGGTTTGTTGATACAGATAATCTCTCCAGCTTTGAAGTCCATAGCTTAGACAATAGTTAGGTTGTGGCCACTAAAGAGCAAGACCAAGATAAGTCCGCCCACCAGGATACGATACCAACCGAAGGCTTTGAAACCATACTTAGTAACAAAGCCGATAAAAAACTTAATAGCCAATAATGCCACAATGAATGCAACGGCATTACCTATGAGTAGCGTAGAAAGGTTATCCGTAATGATCTCAAGGCCTCCCTCCTTTACCAAATCATAGACCTTATATACGGTAGCAGCGAGCATGGTAGGAACTGCAAGGAAAAAGGAGAACTCCGCCGCTGCCTTACGTGTCAGACGCTGCGACATACCACCTACAATTGTAGCCATAGAGCGTGACACGCCCGGTATCATTGAGATACACTGAGCAAGACCAATCATGAAAGCGCGTTTCTCGGTCAACTCGGTATTCTCATCACCCTTGTTGAATATGCGGTCACAAAAAATCATGAACACACCACCGATGATAAGCATCACAGCAACAACCTCTACACGCTCAAGCATGGCATCAATAGCATCGCTGAAGAGCAATCCAAGTACTGCTGCCGGGATGAAAGCGATGAAAAGCTTCCAATAGAAATCATACTTGTGCAAGAGGTGTTTTACCATGGGGGTACCCTCAGGCATAGGTGTGCGGTTAAGTTGGAAGAAACGTTTCCAATAAAGTACCAATACCGAGAGGATGGCACCAAACTGAATGATAAAGGTAAATGCCTTCACAAAATCTGTACTCTCAACACCCAAGAGATTCTGGGCAATAATCATGTGACCCGTAGACGATACGGGAAGAAATTCTGTCAAGCCTTCAACAATGGCAATGACAATGGTTTCAAATACATTCATAGTAGTTGCCGTAAAGAAGGATTAATATTTTTCTTTCTTATTCTTCGGACGATACATGATTGCAAAAATCATGAACACAAACCCAACAAAACATACAAAGGGAGCTACCACGATACGGCGTGTGCTGAAGATGTCGGGTTCGAAATGGGTTTCCGTAGAACTGGGGCCAGTCATCAGTAGCAAGCCTGCAATGATGATGACCACACCAAGGGTAATAAGGATAAAGTTTGTTTTATCAAGAGCAAATTTCTCTTTCATATCTTCATTTAATTATGATTTTAGATGTAATAAAGATCCCCAGCCTTCATACGAAGGAAACGATTAATTGATGCATAGGCACACAACAAAGTGATGAATATACCAAACAGCATCACACAACCTCCTACTATACCAAGCGTATGCAAAGTAAAGAGGTAAGCCAATTGTGGCTCGTGGGTAAGCAACAGATAGATGCCACCGCCAATCAATCCGTTGGCCAGGAGTCCCGAAACAATACCGATACCTAAGTTACGTCTCAAGAAAGGACGACGAATAAAGCCCCACGAAGCGCCTACGAGTTTCATCGTATGCAACAAGAAACGCTGCGAATAAATCGTCAGTTTAATGGTGTTGTTGATAAGCGCAAATGAGATGAGAGACAATGCCAAAGCCAAAGCCAACAATAAGGCACTTATCTTACGGATATTCTTATTTACATTATCCATAAGTTCGCTCGGATAGGAAATCTCGCGAATCTGCGTATAACGCATCAAGCGATTCTTGATGGGAATTATGCTGTCTGTATTGGCATAGTCTGCCCTAAGCTTCACCTCAATAGAGGCTGTATAGGGATTATAACCCAGGAACTCTGTAGGATCAAGTCCCATCGAAGCAGTCTGCTCAGCAAGGATGTCCTCCTTAGAGATATAACGTACCTCTTTTGCATAACGTTGTACTTCCACATGGCGTACGATACGGTTCACATCCTCAGTTTGGGTATCGTCATTAAGCAACAACGATAGCTCCAAGTTCTCCTTCACATGATCAGACAGGCGTCCCGCCGTGAGCACGACCAAAACAACGGAGCCCAACAGCAACAACACCAACGAAGTGCTGATACAAGCTGTAATAAACTGTATATCTATTGCCCTCTTTTTTTTCTGTTTCATATTTTTATACAATAAAAAATGCCACTTCAGGAGATGCATGAGCACACTTCACCTAAAGTTGGCACAAAATTAATGAAAAAAGAGAAGAACTCCTCGTTTTTTACACTTTTTCTCAGCACTTTACCATACGACTACCATCGGGTAACTCTTCAATAGTGACCTTTACAGTCTCCTCGGGTAGCAATTCCTCGATAAGTTCGGGCCATTCGATGAAACAGAGGCCTCGTCCATAGAAGTAATCCTCGTAACCCATATCGTATACCTCGGCAAGACGTTTGATACGGTAGAAATCAAAGTGATAGATAGGAAGACCTGAGGGGGTGTCATATTCATTGACGATAGCGAAGGTGGGCGAATTGACCGTATCTGTTACTCCCATTGCCTCACAGAGAGCCTTTACGAAGGTAGTCTTTCCTGCTCCCATAGCGCCATAGAAGGCAAAGATCTTACGTTCTCCCATCTGGGAGATAAACTCCTTGGCTGCATCGCCAATAGTTTCTATGCTGTTAATCTTTATTTCCATACATTCTTATTTTCAATTATCATCTTACCACTGCACACCCTAAACTTTTAGATGCTTTCATATCACCCACAGGCTCCTCTCTCTCCGAGGAAGGACTCTTCTATCGTTTCTTCGGCGTCAATGTTATCAAAGGTACTATCATCTCTTCCATCGATATCCCTCCGTGCTGGAAGGTATCGCGGTAGTATGACACATAGTGGTTGTAGTTGTTCGGGTAGGCAAAGAAATCATCACCCCATGCAAAAATATAGGCAGTACTCACATTAGGAGAGGGCAAGAATACCTTACGAGGATCCTTAATCTCGTACACTTCGCGTGGATTATAGCTAAGATTCTTGCCTAACTTGTATCGCAGATTGGTGTTCACATTGCGGTCACCCACCACCTTGATGGGATTGTTTACGCGTATGCTACCATGATCGGTGGTAATAACAACCCTAAAATCACTTTCAGAGAGAAGTTTAAAGAGTTCTCTCAGCGGAGAATGCCGGAACCATGTAGCCGTTACTGAACGATAGGCAGCCTCATCGGAAGCCAACTCGCGAAGTGTCTTCGATTCGGTACGGGCATGACTAAGCAAATCAATAAAGTTGACCACAATCACATTGAGATCATAGTTTGCGAACTGGCGAAACTGCGACACCAATCGCTCGGCTCCTTGAGCATCATTTATCTTGTGATAAGAGAAGGTATCACGACGGCGATAGCGATCTATCTGAGTTTGGATTAACGGTGCTTCGTTGAGGTTCTTTCCTTCTTCCTCATCCTCATCGACCCATAGCTCGGGAAACATCTCGGCTATTTTATTGGGCATGAGTCCCGAAAAGATAGCGTTGCGAGCATACTGTGTTGCTGTAGGCAATATGCTGTAATAAAGTTCTTCATCAAGCGAGAACTCTCCCCCAAGCTCATGACTTATCACTTTCCATTGATCGTAACGGAAGTTGTCGAACACAATAAGCACCACCTTTTCCTTCTGGTCAAGCAGAGGGAAAAGACGATCGCGGAAAAGATTGGGAGACAACATCGGAGAGCTCTCTCCCTTTTGCATCCACCCCTCATAATTTCTGCGCACGAAGCGGGCAAAAAGGTTGTTGGCCTCCTCTTTCTGCATGCGCAGCATCTCACTCATATTATTGTCGGCATGCTCCAGCTCCAGTTCCCAATACACAAGATTCTTATACACCTCTACCCAATCTTCGCATGTAGCAGCAGCGTTGATCTGCATAGCTATGCGGCCCATATTCTGCTGATAATTCGTATTGGTAGTTTCTGTGATAATATCTCTCTTATGTATATTCTTTTTCAATGTCAACAATATCTGATTCGGATTGACGGGCTTGATGAGATAGTCAGCAATCTTGGCTCCGATAGCCTGGTTCATGATATCCTCCTCCTCACTCTTGGTCACCATCACTACGGGCACCGTAGGCTGCACCTCTTTGATGAGCGTGAGCGTCTCCAACCCTGTTAGGCCTGGCATGTTCTCATCAAGAAGAATGAGGTCATAATTTGTCTCATGGCAACGATCCAGGGCATCACGTCCATTGGTCGCCGTATCCACATCATAATCCTTCCCCTTAAGGAAGAGGATATGGGCACGGAGAAGTTCTATCTCGTCGTCAATCCAAAGCAACCTTCCATTCTTGGCCATAGTTCGATTTAATTTCGTTTCGCAAATCAGTTTATATATTGCGAAGATAACACATTCTTACCAAAAACGACACTTTTTCAAGGAAAAAGTTCATCAGCCACGACAAGCAGCAAGAATAGTATAGATGTTGGAAGCTACATGCTGGGCCAGTTCATAGGCCCCGACTTGTTTAGTACCACTCACAAGATTATATATATCATCCAAGTTCTCAAACTCATCACTTTCTATAAGAAGTTGAGACAGGGGCAGTTCACGAACCAAATCTGCATCATAGTGGCGTCCTATACCAACGTACAGTCCCACACGAGACAACTGCCTCCATTGCTCAATACCACCACGAAATCCATGGATAATCCATGGAAGGGAAGCCTTCATCTCTTTACGAATCGCCAACACTTCGTCAGTACCTTTCACACAATGAACTATGAGAGGTTTGCGTATGAGCTCGCTTAAGCGTACATGTTCACGAAAGACTTCCATTTGCACCTCTACCGGAGTTGTGCCATTTTTCTTATCTATACCCGACTCACCAATCATCACCACTTGTGGATGCAAAGCTCTGACGAGAAGTGCAGCCATCTGATTGCGCCAATTATCACCGATATTCCAGGGGTGGAGTCCCACAGCATAGAAGTGCCCCTGGCGGAGATTAAAGTTCTCGAGCGCAAGCTGTACAATGGCTTCGCCCGATTCTTTCGGATGATGATGAGTATGGATGTCGTAAATCATAAAGCCTCATTATTATGGTACGGGGTCATAACCCGAACCACCCCAAGGATGACAGCGAAGAATACGGCGGATAGTAAGATAAAGCCCTTTGAAAGGGCCATGTTTTTTTAGCGCTTCAACAGCATACTGAGAGCAAGTAGGTGTAAAACGACACGATGGCGGAGTAAATGGAGAAATGCAGGCCCGATAGAAGTAAATCGGGAGCAGTAGAAGAAATGTCAGTAAACGCTTCATAGCGCATCACCTATTTTATCCAACAAACGCATCACACGCCTTTCAATGTATGCTGTGGATTCTATCTGCGCTGACACATAGATAAAGGCTATCAACAGCCCCTGTTCACGGGCGATCATCCGCTCTATAAGCCCATGCTTGCATTTACGATAGGCTTCGCGAATCTGTCGTTTCACACGATTGCGGTCCACGGCATCATGAAAGCGTTTCTTTGGAACACTAATAAGTACCGACACCCCTTGTTGCTCCGACAAATCAACAGGAATAAAAACCGCACGCAAAGGATAGGCCGAAACAGAACGATTGTCGCCTTGGAAGAGGCGATCCATCAAAAGTCGGCTACAGAGTCGTTCGCTCTTCTTGAATGTATTGCGATGCGATGCAGACATGGTTCCTATATGTAATAAAACGAAACGAGCCGCAAGCCTTAATGACTGCAGCTCGCCATATCGAGATTAAAACATCTATTATTTGTTCACCTTGGCCAAATATTGTTCCAATGCCATAGTCATTGAGGGAGCTTCCACGGTGGGAGCCTCAAGATCAAGACGTAGACCCGCCTCTCTAATGGCAGATGCCGTTGAAGGGCCCAAGCATGCAATCTTCATATCGCCTTGAACAAAATTGGGCAAATTCTCCTTGAGCGATACAATTCCCGAAGGACTGAAGAAAATCATCATGTCATAACCCTCCAACTCCCCAGGTTCAAAGATGTGACTTACCGTACGATACATCACACCCTCAGTATGCTGCAAGCCCGCACCATCAAGCATCGTGGCAATCTCATCATTGTGTACACTTGACAGAGGTACAAAATACTTCTCGTTCTTATGCTTTACCATCAAAGGAAGTAACGTATCCATTTTACCATTAGTTCCAAAGAAAACCTTACGCTTACGATACTGTACATATTTCTGTATATACAACGAGATGGTCTCTGAAATACAGAAGTACTTCATCGTCTCGGGAACTTGCACACGAAGTTCGGCACACAAACCAAAGAAATGATCAATGGCATGGCGTGAAGTAAACACGATAGCGGTGAAACCAGAGATATCGATGTGCTGTTGACGGAACTCTTTTGCGCTGAGAGCCTCTACTTTGATGAACTGCTTAAAATCAACCTCAACACCATACTTACGCGCTATATCGAAATAGGGCGACTTATCCGAAGCAGGCTTAGGCTGTGATACGAGAATCTTACTTAGTTTCAAGGTTTTTAGTTATTTTATATCTTACGTTATTACACAAATAAAACCAATGCCTTGCCTACCACAAGCAGGGGCATCAGTTCGAGGGTGCAAAGGTAGACAAAAATTTGCAGAATACCATATTTTTTAGACGAAAAGATATGGAACGCCTTGTATAATAGGCAAATCTCCAACACCACAACACCAATACCAAGCAATAAAAAGATAAACCGAGGAGGGATGTTGAAAAACAGCACACACACACATAACAAGTAGAGAGGCACCGATGCAAGTATTGTCCACGCAGCATAGCTATATTTCCACAAAGCAACAGTAGAGTGATCGAAGAATATACGATTAGTTGCAGCAAAAATCAGTACCTTCACAAGATAACAAAGTAACACCACTCCCCCAATCAAGAGCCATAAATAAGCTTGCCCTACCATGATAGACGAATCCTCAAATGCAATAGCCACCAACAACGAGACAGAGGACAAGCCAACAAGGTACATCCCCATACGCATATAGGCAATAGTAGTAGTACGAGCACCTTCTACGGCACGTTCACGAGGAAGAAAGAAATCTCTTAAAAGACGAATATAATAGTGTTTACGATCCGAAAACACTGCTCCCAAGATGAAAGTACTAACCAACACTCCAACCACCCAGAGCTCATTAGCATAATGAGGCGACGAAACTGGGATTGCCTGTATCTGTTCTGTCAATGTAACACCCATCATATTGAACTCCGCACCACCAATCAAATTGCTGCAAACTTACGTACGTTCTTATCCCAATTCGGAGTATTGAACAAATACTCTACAGCCTCCTCCGGAGTAGCGGCCACCTTCCAAATATGAGCATGAATATCTCTCATAAACCTATCATCCAAAGCTTTTTCCAACTGTGCCAACAGATGATCGTAATACCCGTCTATATTAAGAATGACAACAGGGCCAAGATATAGTCCCAACTGCTTCCAAGTGATAATTTCGAGCAATTCCTCCAACGTTCCACATCCGCCAGGTAGCGCAATGGCTGCATCAGACATATCTGCCATCATCTGCTTACGTTCATGCATCGAAGCAGTCTCAATCAACTCCGTGAGACCCGTATGATGCCATCCCTCTTTAACCATAAAGGTCGGGATAACACCTGTGACCTTACCACCTGCGGCAAGAGCGGAATCCTCAACGGCGCACATCAAACCCATATTACCGGCACCCGTAACGAGACGTAAACCGCGCTGAGCAATCAGTGTTCCCAATTCTTTGGCTGCACGGAAATATTTCTCATCAATCTGCGTGCTTGAAGCACAATATACACAAACGGAGGTCATGACAATGAAGACTTCCCTAACCCCTCCCGAAGAGGGGAATTCCTACATCGCGGAAAGGTTAGCGGAAGTTATTAAGAAATTTACTTATTGTGTTTCAGTAAGGCCCACTCTGAGGGATAGAGGGATACAATTACTTAATATCTATAGTGTTCTGCCTTATAAGGGCCATCTACGTTCACTCCGATGTAATCAGCCTGAGCTTGAGTAAGTGTAGTGAGATGCACTCCTATCTGTTCAAGGTGCAAACGCGCAACCTCCTCATCAAGGTGCTTGGGCAAGCGGTATACATCAACAGGATAGTCCTTGCCAAAAAGTTCAATCTGTGCCAAGGTCTGGTTGGTGAACGAGTTACTCATCACAAATGAGGGATGGCCGGTAGCACAACCCAAGTTTACGAGGCGGCCATCCGCAAGTAGGATGATGCTATGGCCATCGGGAAAGTAGTAGCGATCCACTTGAGGCTTCACGTTTTCGCAGCGAATACCGGGGAAGTTCTTCAGTGCCTCTACCTGTATTTCATTGTCGAAGTGACCGATGTTGCACACAATGGCCTGGTCGGGCATTTGTGTCATGTGGTCAATACGAATAATATCAATATTACCCGTTGTGGTCACAAAGATGTTACCCTGCGAGCAAGCCTCCTCCATGGTAACCACCTGGAAACCCTCCATAGCTGCCTGTAATGCGCAAATGGGATCGATTTCTGTCACGAGCACGCGAGCTCCATATGAGCGGAGGCTGTGAGCACAACCCTTACCCACATCACCGTAACCACATACCACAGCAACTTTACCGGCAATCATCACGTCGGTAGCACGCTTAATACCGTCAGCCAACGACTCGCGACAACCGTAAAGGTTATCAAACTTACTCTTGGTCACCGAGTCGTTCACATTGAAAGCGGGGAACAGCAATTTGCCCTCTTCCTTCATCTGATACAAACGATGCACACCAGTAGTAGTCTCCTCGGATACTCCACGGATTTCCTTAGCCATCGAGGTCCACAAACCAGGCTGTTCTGCAAGTACACGTCTGAGAATCGCTTTCAGTTCAGCCTCGTCCTCACCACTCGACGGAGTGTCGAGCACCGAAGCATCCTTCTCAGCATCCACCCCAAGATGTATCATCAAAGTCGCATCTCCACCATCGTCGACAATCATATTGGGTCCCATGCCATTGCCAAAATTCAGTGCCTGTAGGGTACACCACCAATATTCTGCAAGGTTCTCGCCCTTCCATGCAAACACAGGTACGCCGAGATCAGCAATAGCAGCAGCGGCATGATCCTGGGTAGAATAAATGTTACAAGAGCACCAGCGTACTTCAGCACCCAGTGCCTTGAGGGTCTTGATGAGCACAGCAGTCTGGATAGTCATGTGCAATGAGCCCATCACACGAGCTCCCTTGAGAGGTTTGCTGTCACCATACTTCTTTTGCAATGCCATCAAACCCGGCATCTCATGCTCAGCCATGTCAATCTCTTTGTGTCCGAAATCAGCCAATGACATATCGGCCACTTTATACGGAAGGGTGGAAAACAGTTGTTCGTTCATGTTTTTATCTTTTTTTATATTCTGTCATACTGAGTAAAACGAAAATCCCACATAATGTCCGAGATTGTTTATGTCGTCATAATGACAGTCACTTTTTAAATCCTTATTTATTCTGCAGCCTGCAAGCGTCCGAGGTTTGATTTCTCCATTTGGGTGCGAGCATAATCGAGAGTAACGGTGAATTGTTTGTCACCACGAGTGGGAATGTCGAACATAGCCTCCATCATAATACCCTCCACAATGCTACGCAAACCACGGGCACCGAGCTTAAATTCAATAGCCTTGTCCACGATATATTCGTACACCTCAGTATCAAAATTCAGTTCCACACCATCCATCTCGAAGAGTTTAATATATTGCTTTACGATAGCATTCTTTGGCTCGGTCAGAATACTCAGCAGTGCCTCGCGCGACAAAGGGTTGAGGTAGGTGAGTACGGGCATACGACCAATAATCTCAGGTATGAGGCCAAAGCTCTTGAGGTCTTGCGGAGATATATACTGCATCATATTCTCCTTGTCGATACGTAAGGTATTCTGCACCGATCCATACCCCACAACATGGGTATTGAGACGTTGGGCTATCTTACGTTCGATACCATCGAAGGCGCCACCGCAGATGAAGAGGATATTCTTCGTATCGACAGCAATCATCTTTTGATCAGGATGCTTACGTCCACCCTGAGGAGGAACGTTCACAACCGAGCCTTCGAGTAGTTTGAGCAAGCCTTGCTGCACACCTTCACCACTCACATCGCGAGTGATAGAAGGATTATCACCCTTGCGAGCAATCTTGTCAATCTCGTCAATGAACACGATACCCTTTTCGGCAGCCTTCACGTCATAGTCGGCTACCTGAAGTAAACGGGTAAGGATACTCTCGATGTCTTCGCCCACGTAGCCTGCTTCGGTGAGTACCGTAGCATCCACGATAGTGAAGGGCACCTTGAGCAACTTGGCGATGGTACGTGCAAGGAGGGTTTTTCCCGTACCTGTGCTGCCCACGATAATGATGTTACTCTTTTCAATTTCTACATCATCCGCCTTATCTTGTTGGAGCAGACGCTTGTAGTGATTGTATACCGACACCGAGAGGTAACGCTTGGCATCGTCCTGACCGATAACGTATTGGTCGAGAAAAGTCTTTATCTCTTGGGGCTTAGGCAACTCGTTCATGTCAAGACTGTCGTCCTTACCACCTTTCTTTTTACTACGCATTGTCTCGCGGGCAATCTCATGAGCCTGCTCGGCACACTCATTACAGATATAACCACTGATACCAGCAATGAGCATGCCCACCTCAGTGTCGGGGCGTCCGCAGAAACTGCAGTATTGTCGTTGTTGCTTTGCCATTATATTATATTATTTTCTCAGCAACACTTGATCAATCATTCCATATTCCTTTGCCTCCTGAGCAGTCATCCAGTAGTCACGGTCGCTGTCGGCCCATACCTTGTCGAAGGGAGTGTGTGAGTGGTCGGCAATGATGGTATAGAGCTCGTGCTTGAGCTTTTGAATCTCGCGAGCGGTAATCTCGATGTCACTCGCCTGGCCTTGCACACCACCAAGGGGTTGATGTATCATCACGCGACTATGGGGTAATGCAGAACGCTTACCCTCTGCACCAGACACAAGGAGTACAGCAGCCATGCTGGCAGCCATACCGGTACAAATAGTTGACACGTCACTACTGATAAACTGCATGGTATCGTAAATGCCGAGACCTGCATATACCGAGCCACCGGGCGAATTGATATAAATAGAAATATCCTTACCATTGTCCACCGAGTCAAGATAGAGAAGCTGCGCTTGCAAAGTATTAGCAGTATAGTCATCAATCTGCGTGCCGAGGAAGATGATTCGATCCATCATCAGACGCGAGAACACATCCATCTGAGTTACGTTGAGTTGACGCTCCTCCAGAATGTAAGGGTTGAGGTACTGGTTCTGCGCCTTGAGCACATCGTCAAGCACCATGCTGTTCATACCCAAGTGCTTGGTGGCGTATTTCTTAAAATCATTCATGTTAATTAATTCTGAATTGTTAACTCTGAGTTCTGAATAAATAATCAACGATATCGTTTCTCAATTCCCAATTAAAAAGACGGCTTGGCCTACGCCAAACCGTCTTTCCGTATGTTATAACAAGTTTCGTAG
Organism: Bacteroidaceae bacterium; assembly: GCA_045612065.1. Classification (GTDB taxonomy): domain Bacteria; phylum Bacteroidota; class Bacteroidia; order Bacteroidales; family Bacteroidaceae; genus UBA1189. Next base: position 5,643 of record JAZKYH010000073.1, on the reverse strand, counting down.
GCGAAACGTTCAGTATAATCAGATTACTCGAACATCTTGTTGAACTCGTCGAGGCTTACACTCTTCTCGTCGAGTTTAACAACCTGCTTCAAGGCAGCTGCAAGGCGTGTCTCAATAGCACGGTTTACGATGCCCTCTACATTCTCCTTCTTCTTCAGAGTCTCAGCAGCATAGTTGGTGAGCATCTCCTCGGGAACGTTGGTCATACCGTACTGAGCGAACTGAGCGCGTACGTTAGCCTTAGCCTGTTCCAAGATATCCTTATCCTCAAGCTTGATCTCAGCTTTATTCACGAGTTGCTCTTTCACGAGATGCCATGAGAGTTCCTTGATGGTGTTAGCATAGTGTTCATCAACGTATGCATCGTCCTTGTCGGGGTTGTTAATGTGCATGATACGCTTGAGAACATCGTCTGCAAACTTGAGCTCACCGATACGACCCATCACATACTCACGTACATCGAGAAGGAACTTGTAGTCACTCTCGGGTACAAACTGAGTGGTGAGATCTTCCTTCACACGAGCACGGAACTCCTCCTCACTGTTTACTGCACCTTCGCCATAAACTTGATCGAAAATCTCTTGGGTGAGATCACCGGGAACGTAGCGAGTAATCTCGCTAATCTGATAGCTGAAGTTACCGTTTACATTAGCTGCCTCCTCTTTGCTAATCTTGAGCAATGAAGCGAGTTCAGCCTCATTACCATCATAAGCCTCGCGGGGGTTGATAGTGATAACATCACCTACCTTGCTACCCTCAAAGAGTGCAGTTTGAGCAGCGTTCTTCATGTACTTGGGAAGAACCACTGCATCCTCAGCTTGAATGCCACCCTCTACGGTGTTGCCATTCTCATCGAGCTGACACATTGCTCCCTTTACCATATCGTTATCAGCATACTCCTCTACCTTCTCGTAGCGGCCATTACGCTGAGTGTACATGTTCACCTGACCATCAACCATTTCGTCGGAAACCTGGATATTGTAGTAAGGGATAGTATCCTCTGCTGTGAGTGTAGCATCAAACTGGGGAGCGAGTGCAACGTCATAGAGGAACTCGAGTTCTTCCATAGTATCGAAGTCGAGTTGCTTCTGCTGATCCTCGTTGGGGAGAGGTTCCCCGAGCATGTCTACCTTGTTCTCCTTGAGGTATCCATATACAGCCTCTTGGAGCATCTTATTGATTTCCTCTGCCTTAACAGCTGATCCATATTGCTTCTTAATCAAGCCCATAGGCACCATTCCAGGACGGAAGCCAGGGATGTTTGCCTTCTGACGGAATGTCTTAAGAGCCTTTTCTACCTTGGGTTCATAGTCGGCTTTTACCAACTTCACAGTGAGCAGACCTTTTACTTCGCTCACGTTTTGCAGTGTAATTTCCATTATCTTATATTAATATTATTATATGCGCTTTAGTTTCAGCCTGCAAAGATAGTGCAAGGCGAGCGAAATGCCAAATTTATTTAAGCATTTCTGAGGTGCAACCTAATTTCAACGAGCTAATAAAGTAAAGAAAAAACTGAGATTTCTATGCCGAGCAAGACGAAAAATCAATAGGGTAAAATCTATTTGAACTTTTCCGAGCCACAGTTTATCTTCAGTTTACAAAGGGGAACTAAAAATCGGTGCAAACCGCACAAAAAATAGGCCCATGAGTTTTTTCAAGGTACAGAATGAGAAATTAGAGTCAGACGAGCGGAGAAAACAAGTATTTTTACTAAATTTGCGCAGAAATCAGATTAGCTTCTCATCAATGGATGTAATGCATACAATTCTTCAGCCCATCGAGACTGAACTCGCCACCTTCAGGAAGATGCAGGATGACCTGGCCGTCAACCCCAATCCCTTGTTACGAGAGATTATCCTCCACGTCAACAAACAACGTGGTAAGCAGATGCGTCCGATGTTGGTGCTGCTCTTTGGCAAGATGCACGGTGCGGTAACCGACTCGACCTACAGTGCGGCTCTCGCTCTTGAACTTCTACATACGGCCAGTCTTGTGCATGACGATGTGGTGGACGATAGTATGCAGCGCCGTGGACAAGCTTCGGTGAATGCCATCTACAACAACAAACTTGCCGTACTCGTTGGTGACTATCTATTGTCTACAGCCCTTGTTTTTACGGGCAGGAGTAATGACCCACGCATTACCAACATCATAGGAGCATTGGGACAGACCCTCTCAGATGGCGAGATATTCCAAATGTTCCATAGCCACGAAAAACTCATCTCTGAGGAGATCTACCTTGAGATTATCCGCAAGAAAACCGCCTCACTCTTCTCTTCCTGTGCTGAGATTGGCGCACTTTCGGCAGGAGCTTCACAAGACGACATTGACCGCGCCCGCCAGATTGGCGAATACATCGGCATATGTTTCCAAATACGCGATGACATTTTTGACTACTACAGCAATGATGTAGGAAAGCCCACGGGAAGCGACATGCGCGAAGGTAAGCTCACCCTTCCTTTCATCTATGCAGTGCGCACACATGGTAACGACCACATACGCACTATGATAGACCGCCTCAAAAGTGGTGAGCTATCCGACATCGAAATTGAAGAGCTTATTGAGTTTGCCAAGCAGAACGGAGGTATTGAATATGCCGAACAGGTCATGCAAGGCTACCGACAAAAGGCCATAAACCTGTTGCCTGATGGCATTGACAATATTGTAAGAGAGGCAATCATCGCCTACATGGATGCGGTGATTAGTCGCAAGAAATAAGTTTTTCTCAGGTGAAACAGGAAGAACTGATGCTGTCCGGGGCAGGCATACGCCCCACAGCCATACGTTTGATGGTACTGAAAGAGATTATGAGGCACAAGCATGCCTTCACTCTTGCCGACATGGAAAAACATTTGACCACACTCGATCGCTCCACACTCTTCCGAACGCTAACCCTCTTCGTCAAACACGGTTTACTTCACGAGACAGACAATGGTAGCGGTTCTAAGCTGTTTTGCCTATGCGAATGTGACCATCATCATACACACAAGCCACACATACATTTCACCTGCAATGCCTGTCACGAGACATATTGCATCAAGGACATTGATATAGCGGCACTACCAAAGCCCGAAGGCTATGAAGTGGAAGAACTGAATATTGTCATGAAAGGCTTGTGCCCCCGATGCCGCAAAAAGATGCTATAGCTACCATTCTGTCGGCACCTCATGTTCCTATCTTATCCGCGCCAACGAGTGAACCTTACAAGTCTCAAATTGTTTATAAGGGACTAACCCTTAAAAAAAGCAACATGAGAAGTATAAAAGGAACCCTCACTGAGAAAAACTTGCTCACCTCCTTTGCCGGAGAGTCACAAGCCCGCATGCGCTACACCTACTTTGCCAAAGAGGCTAAACGCGAAGGCTACGAACAGATATCTTCCATCTTTGCAGAAACCGCTGAGCAGGAGAAGATGCACGCCAAGCGCATGTTCCAATTCCTCGAAGGAGGCATGGTAGAGATATGCGCTGCCTATCCTGCCGGAGAAATAAGAACCACGATGGAGAACCTCAGAGCCGCCGCCATCGGCGAGTTCGAGGAGTGGCACGATCTCTACCCGACCTTTGCAGATGTGGCTGAAGACGAAGGCTTCAAGGAGGTAGCTCTCATGTACCGCGCCATCAGTGTGGCCGAGCAGGAGCACGAGAAACGCTACCTACGTCTGCTCGAACACATGGAGAGCGAGCACACCTTCCATCGCCCTGTCCCCGTAGTATGGCAATGTCGTAAGTGCGGGTACACCCACACTGGCAAAAAAGCTCCCGACCGTTGTCCCTCGTGCCTGCACTCCAAAGGCTACTTCGAAGTTAAGGCTGAGAATTATTAAAACCGCAAAAAAACCAAAGGCTGCACATTTGCAGCCTTTGGTTATAGTCATACATCGTATACGCTGATTATTACTTTATCAGGACTTTGCGCCCATTGATAATATAGATACCTTTTGACAACTCGCGTACATCATCTACAAGAACCTTATGTCCCGTCAAATCATATACTACCAATTGGGAAGCATCGTTACTTTTTACCTCTATATTATCAGCAATCTTAATCTCAGCCTTATAGGTCACATCATGAGAAGGCATCGTTTCATAGCTATCACCAATCCAACCAACGAAGATTTCACCTTCGGCCGTAGGCTCATAGACATATTCAGGGATAACGTCTCCATAAGCCACCTTTTCTGAATGAACGAGTTTGCTACCTACAAAATAGTATACCCTATACTCGTTCACCACATAGTTTGCATCATATATCACGTCACGAGCTGGAACCATCTCTAAAACATCGCCCCATCCACTGAACGTATACCCCTCACGATCCTGAGCCTCAGGCACTTCAATCAATGCTCCATATTCCAAAGAATCAGAGGATACAATCTCACCATCGATCATGAAAGTCACCAGATACTTGTTTATAGTAAACGTACCGCTAATAGTCTTGTCACAAGCAGGCATAGTCTCGAAGACGCCTTGCCAGCCACTGAAAGTATAACCCTCCTTAGTAGGTTCTTCAAGCAAAGTGATTGCTGTACCATAAACAACAGACTCGGTCTTTACGGTTTCACCATCAACGATATAAGTCAACTGGTAGGAATTGGCCGAGTAGCGACCTTCATAGGTCACGTTGCCAGCAGGAACAGTTGTAGCCACATCACCCCAACCAAGGAAAGTATGACCCTCCTTCGCGGGAGCTTCGGGTGAAACAATGGCAGAGCCAAATGCAAGGGAGCTTGAAGATATCACCTCGTCACCAATCTTAAAGGTCACGAGATAATTGTTCACAGTGAACGTTCCGCTGATAGTTATATCGCGAGCGGGCATCGTCGTAAGCGCACCTTGCCAACCGCTGAAGGTATGACCCTCCTTAGTAGGTTCATCAAGTAAAATGATTGCTGTACCATAAATTACTGACTCGGTCTTTACGGTTTCACCATCAACAGTATAGGTCAACTGATAAGAGTTTGCGGAATAGTTTCCTTCAAAGACGATATCTCGAGAGGGGACTGTCTCAAGCATATTGCTCCAACCAGCAAATGTATGACCCTCAAGCTCAGGAGCCGCAGGAGCAACAATCGGAGAACCAAAGTCCAAAGACTTAGAATCGATTTCTACGCCATCAATGACAAAAGAGACATTATACTTGTTTACTGTAAACGTTCCACTAATAGTTTTGTCACAAGCAGGCATAGTCTCGAAAACGCCTTGCCAGCCACTAAATGTATAACCCTCCTTAGTAGGTTCTTCAAGCAAAGTGATCGCTTCACCATAAACGACAGACTCGGTCTTTACGGTTTCACCATCAACGATATAAGTCAATTGGTAAGAATTGACCGAGTAGCTACCCTCATAGGTCACGTTGCCAGCAGGAACAGTTGCAGCCACGTCACCCCAACCAAGGAAAGTATGACCCTCCTTCGCGGGAGCTTCGGGTGAAACAATGGCAGAGCCATAAGCCAATGACTTGGAGTCGATCTCCTCACCATCAATCACAAACGATACTTTATACTTGTTCACGGTAAACGTACCGCTGATAGTAACGTCGCGGGCTGGCATAGTCGCAACAACACCCTGCCATCCGCTGAAGGTATGACCCTCCTTAACGGGAGCCTCAAGCAAAGTGATGGCGGTGCCATAAACCACA
>JAZKYH010000072.1:0-11177 GCA_045612065.1 Bacteroidaceae bacterium | reverse complement strand
GGGGATAACAGGCTGATCGCTCCCAAGAGCTCAATTGGACGGAGCGGTTTGGCACCTCGATGTCGGCTCGTCACATCCTGGGGCTGGAGAAGGTCCCAAGGGTTCGGCTGTTCGCCGATTAAAGTGGCACGCGAGCTGGGTTCAGAACGTCGTGAGACAGTTCGGTCCCTATCTGTTGTGGGCGTAGGAAAATTGAGGAGATCTGACACTAGTACGAGAGGACCGTGTTGGACTGACCTCTGGTTTACCGGTTGTGCCGCCAGGTGCACCGCCGGGTATCTACGTCGGGATCGGATAAGCGCTGAAAGCATCTAAGTGCGAAGCCGGCCACAAGATTAGATTTCCCTTGAGGGTCGTTGTAGACTACGACGTTGATAGGCTACAGGTGTAAAGATGGTGACATCAAAGCCGAGTAGTACTAATTGCCCGAGACTTTTGCGTATGGTGAGTATACTGATGTGTTTGATAAGCATCTATGATTTGTTTTGTTTGTCTGTATGTTTTCTATAGTCAGCAATGACATAAAAAGGCATTCAGGTGGTTATAGTGTCGGGGTTCCACCTCTTCCCATTCCGAACAGAGAAGTTAAGCCCGACCGCGCCGATGGTACTGCGTTTGTGGGAGAGTAGGTAGCCGCCGTTTTCAGGAGAGAGGAGTTGTCCAAGAGGATGACTCCTCTCTTTGTTTTCCTATCCTTGTTTTCTCTCTCTCTGCTTTCCTTTCTTTGCTTTCCTTTCCTCTCCTCTCCTCTTTGTCTGTATACGGTCGGGTGGGGATGTATGATTGAGGATATGGGACGGGAATCTTTTGTCAAGGGATTAGGGGGATTAAGGCTATATATTATAGGAGAATCTAGGCTGTCCTAGGATATCCTAGGATATATAGGGATTTCTATGGTGCTCTATGAAACTCTAGGATGCCCTGGTAGAAGATTGGGAATGATATGAAACTATAGGATAGTAAATCCCAGGAGATATAGGAAGTCTTAGCTTATCTTAGGTTGTTCCGAGTGCCTGGGCTATCTCGGGTGATTAGGGTAGTTTGGGGAGTTACTTTATTTCAAAGTGGGCTTCTCATAGTGCTTTATATGGCAGAGGAGGTTGTTAATTTAAGGGTTCTTGCTTATCTAAGTCTCCTATGATGTTCATGTTTTTCCAATGATGTGCATTACGATATAACTCTACAGATGTGGCTGGTACGTGTATGGTGATATCTGTCTGTCTAAAGATTACTGATACGGCTTGTGGCTCGGGGGCGTAGTTGTATACATGCTTCAGGCCGGTGCAGTAGAAGAATGCATATTCGCCTATCGTGCTTACTCCGGCAGGGATGGTAATTTCCTCCAGGCTTTGGCAGTCCCAGAATGCGCCACGGGCAATAGTCTTCAATGTTGAGGGTAGCTGTACGCTTCTCAGGTTTTGACAGCAGGCAAAAGCATCCAGTTCCAGTGTCTCTACGCCTTCGGGGATTACTATATCGGTGAGGTTAGGACATGCGGCAAACGAGGCGTGACCGATGGACTTCAGGCTCTTCGGGAAGCTCACGTTGCTGATGCCCGTCTCCTTGAAGCAGGCATGTCCCAGCCGGGTGAATCCTTCGGGTAGGGTCACCGTCACTAAACTCTTGCAGCCAAAGAAGGCCTGCTCGCCTATGCTCTTCAGCTCTTTGGGTAGGTTGACGCTCTCTACCTTGTCGAATCCCTTGAATGCACTATCGGTAATTTCCGTCACTGCATATTTCTTGCCCTTGACGTCTATCTTATCGCGGATGTAGAGGTTGGTCCAGTCGATTTGCCCGATGACCTTGCAAGTTGCACTGTCTTCTGAGGTAATGGTATAGTATATTCCTTCGATAAGTGCATCGCTCTGTAGCAACAGTGATGTACGTCGATAGTGTTCAGTGGTGGTGTACCCCTGCCATCCCAGCATACAGGCCACCATCAGGGTGATGCCACACAGGACATTTCGTATGCGTTTTGCCCTTCTGTTGAGTGCCTTGAGCACGGCATCTACATTCTCGTAGCGTTGTGTCTTGTCTTCGTGCAGGCAGTGCTGTTTGATGTGTTGCAGGTACTCGGGTAATTTGACACCTGTCCTCTCCTCTATATATTGCAACAGTCGTCCTATGCCGTAGATATCAGTTCTCGCATCCACATCTTCTATGTGGTCGCCAGCCAGTTCGGGTGCGGCATATCCGTTGGTGCGCTCTGCGGTGAAGCTATTGCTGTCGGCGAAGCATCCTCCGAGGTCCACTAACTTCACGTCGTTGCTTACCTGTGTCAGCATGATGTTCTCGGGCTTCAGATCAAGGTAGGCGATGTTCTGGCTGTGCAGTGCCTTCAATGCTTGCAGTAACTGTCGCAGCAGCTTCACTGTGTGGTGTACGTTGATAAAGTATGCCGGCTCGACGTCCATCTTCTCGGCCATGCTCATGCCATTGATGTGTTCCATCAATACATATAGTCCTTCTTCATCCTCATTGATAGCTTGGTACTTCACAATATAGGGTGAATCGGTCTGGTTACCCACGTTGAACTCCTTGTACAGCGACATTCTCAGGCGCAGGTCATGGCGATGGGTTCCAATGAGTTGCTTCTTGAAGTACTCTTTGTCCTTTATTACCACGACTGTAGTCAGCACGCCCTCTTTGCTCACGATGGGTGCCTTGTCCTCTGCTTTGATAAAGTCCGATGAATGCATCACGCCGCTCCTTATCCCAATATCTCGTACTTGATGCCTCCAATCTTGCCGCACAGGTAGTCGCATGCTTCGGTAAGCGAGCCTCCTCTTACATTTTTGAGCAGTAGGGGCTCTTCGGTAGCGAAGGTTTCGCAGTGTAGTGTCATGCCGGGCTCTAACTTACTGTTCACTGATGTTACTACGGTGAAGAGGTCACCGTCGCCCTCGTGGCGCAGCACTACCTGGCGCTCGGGATACCAGCTGATCCGTATCTTCTCGCCCGCCTTCATCAGGAAGCAGTGTTGGGTGTGGTGTTTTACAAATTCGCTTGAGTAGTCGGCCCTATTGTCCTGATAGATGAGGTAACTTTTCCAGTCCTTATGCCCGACGAAGGATGCCAGCGCATTCAGCGTGCGTACCTGCGGTGTGGCAGCCTCCTGCTTGAGGTATCCCCACAGACGCTTCAGCGTGGTGGGGCTTATCATCTCCTTGCTTTCCTTAAACACCTCATTGGCAAGTTTGGTAAAGTCACCGTGGCTATAGGGCTTGCCACCGATGTGCCCCTCAACGTCGCGTTTCAGTGCATCGATATATTGTGTAGTTTTGTCCATACCTCTTTGTCTATCGTCTTGTATGATGCAAATGTATACATTTTATTACACATTTGCTAACCCGCGCGTTCAACAAAACCAACAAGGGCAAAATGGACAACATAACTTGTCCTTTCTTTGCCCGTCGGAGAGGATAATGAAATGCTTCCGCGTTAGTTACCGCGTAGCTCCTCGCTAACTATCGAGGTATTCCTCGCTAACTATTGAGGTGTTCCTCGGTAGTTACCGCGGCTACATAGAACTCTGATTGTTGAGATGCTCGGCAGTGAGGATATAAGCGATAGCCTCAGTAGATAGGTCCTTTTTATGATGAGATTAACATAGTTTAACTTTTAGGGGGGTGATTTTGACTTTTTTAGTTAAATTCGCCACCAGATGAGGATTCCCTTGGAAATGAGGCGCGCAGTCACATAGCTTGTGCTATGGATAGATTTAAATAATTGTACCATGAAGAAGACTTATTGCGTATCAGGCCTGCCTGTTCTTGTGTGTAAAACGGTTTAATTCCAACAAGGACAAAAAGGACAATGCCCGTTCCGATTATATTGGGTAAGTTTGCAAAAAATATGGTACATTCTCATATTTTAGTTATACCAGAGAAAACATACACAAATATCCAATTATTCATCTAAAATCATTTATTATGAGAAAGATTACCTTTATTCTGGCAACACTCTTGTTGACGTTGTTGCCTGGTACGGGAGCTTTTGCATCCGACGTGGTTGCTGACTCTCCGTGGGTAGGTGCAGCCATCGAAAATGGGCAGACCTATTATCTTTACAATCCTAAGGCTAAGGCTTTCATGAAGGGAGCCAATGCTTGGGGTACACGTGCTTCATTCGGTCAGGATGCTGTGGCATTCGTGGCTGAGGGTAGTGGCAATACCTATGCGCTCAAATCAACCTATGGTAACTATTTGGGCGTTGACTTGTATGTGGATCAAGGCCTACAAAACTTCGTGTTCAATGAAGTTAGTTCTGGGGTCTACTCTTTCACCAAGGACGGACGTTATGTAGCCTATACTGGCGAAAATACCGTGATGCTCTCGGATGCATTGACTGACGGTTGCTACTGGCAGTTGCTTACCAGAGAATCTATTTTGCGTGATATGGCTTCAGCAGGAGCTGCTAAGGCCTATGATGTGACGGCGTTGATTCCTGGAGCAAACTTCGGTCGTAATGACCAAGCTACGGGTTCATGGAATGGTGGGCCTGTTCTGAATGGAGTGAATGAAAACTTTTGTGCTGAAAAATGGGGTGCTGCGGCATTTGACGTTAATCAGACGTTGACTGGCTTGCCCAACGGTACCTACAAGTTGCAGGTGCAAGGACTTTTTCGTGTAGGTGGTGGTGGCAACAATGCAACTCTTGCAGCCGAGCAATATGCAGCAGGTAATCCTGCTTTGAATGCTGTTTTCTATGGCAACAGCAGCGAAATGCCGCTGATGAGCGTTATCGAGGAGGCCAAGGATGGAACAGCTCCGAACTACGGCGACTATTTTTCCACTACCTTCGGCTACGTGCCTCAATCACAGTTGGGTGCTTCGAACTTCTTCAACGAAGGACTTTATGAGCATAGCCTGTATGTGACAGTAACTGACGGTACGCTGAAGATAGGTGTCAAGAAGTCAATCGAGTTGGGTAATGACTGGGTCGTATTCGATAACTTCCGTCTTGCTTACTATGGAACAGCAACCGTGGACGAGATCAATAAGGTACACTTCAATGAAGTGAGATATGAATTGGAGAAGCTTACCGAGACTTGCACTTCATTGTCAGCATTAGGTGAGGTGTTTAATGCTTACATGGAGGTTACAGATAAGGCATGGAATATAGCTAATGATGTGGATGCTACCATTGAAGAAATAAATGCTTACATACCGGTGATGGAAGCCAAGCTTGCTGAGGTAAAGGCTATCGATGAGTACTTCAACAACGTATTCTCTCCGCTGAACAACCTTTGCTATGAGATTCAGGAGAACTCTGCTCCTGACTCCGAAGAGGTATACTATGCCTTTGAAGAGGAGTGCGCCAAAGCTGGATTCATGAACCTCTATAGCGGTGTGCGCACTGTTGCCGACCTGGAGGCTTTGGTAGAGGTGTTGGAAAATGCACGTCGTGCGTATGTGGTCAATGCACAACCTGCCGAGGACTATGCATTTGATTATACTTTCTTGGTAACCAATCCTGATATGGAAGATAATACAATCAATGGCTGGACAACGACCTCAGGATGGCAATTCCAAGGAGCCAAGTACGTGAATGGTGATGTCACAATCAGCCGATTCCAGGAGACATGGGTTCCAGGTAGTTCGTCACTTGGTACAACCTCTTCTCAACAGACGTTGAGTAATATCCCTAATGGCGTCTATAAGGTTTCTGTCGATATCATAGCTACTGCACAGGGCACGACTCCGAATGATGCTGTTGTCAATGCATGGTGGGAAACAGGAGATAAACTTGTGCCCATTGCTACGGCTAATGAAAAGCCAGAACATTATGAAGTCGAAACAATAGTCTATGATAATACCCTTACTATTGGTGTAGAGACCGATAGTACCAATGCCAACTGGATGGCATTCGATAACGTAAAAGTGTCGTACCAAGGCAAAGGATGGGAGTTTGAGGATGGACACCTCATTGTGAAGGCTGATTTTGGCGCGAATTATCCTTGGAATTCACTGAGAAGTCAAATAACTTCGGTGACAATAAAGGAGGGTGTAACTATGGTTGGTACTTCCGCATTCTATAATTGTCGTAATCTTATCAATGTAGAACTTCCTAATAGTCTTACTTACATTGGTAATGATGCGTTTATGCAGTGTTCTAGCCTTACAGCCATTTCAATACCCCAGAGTGTGACCTACTTAGGTCAGTTTGCATTTCACGGTTGCGAAAAATTGGAATCTGCAATTCTTTCAGACAATCTCTCTATCATAGGAACGAATACATTCTATGGTTGTTACAATCTGAAAACGATAGAGATCCCAGACAATGTTACTTCAATAGCAAATGCGGCATTTATGTCTTGTAGTAGTTTGGAGTCAATTGTTTGGGGTGAAGGCTTGATTGAATTAGGAAATTCCGCTTTCCAATATTGTACTGAATTATCAGCTATTACTCTTCCTGAAGGTGTGGTTACCTTGGGGTATAATCTCTTTGAAGGATGTACAGGCCTTACCTCTATTAGTGTTCCAAGCAGTGTCGAAATAATCAGAAATTCGGCTTTCTATAATTGTCATAATCTTACTTCTGTCGTCTTCTCCGAGGACTCAAGATTGGATATGATTGGGTGGGCTGCGTTCTCGAATTGTAATAGTTTGAGCTCTATCACTATACCCGAGAATGTGACTTGGATTGATGGCTATGCTTTCGAAGGTTGCGTATCTTTGACCGATGTGACTTCATTGGCAGCTGTTGCGCCTGCATTGGGTAGAGGAGTTTTCTTAAATATCCCCTACGATGTGGCTTTGAATACTCCTGCAGGTAGTGACTATTCTTCGTGGATGGAATATTTCAGTGGTGAAGTCTTCTATTTGAAGAACGTGGGCACTGGTGCTTTCTTGCAGGCTGGTAATGCTTGGGGTACACAAGCTTCGAGTGGAACACGTGGACTGGATGTGAAGATTACCGAATTGCCCAATGGTAAGTATCGTATTGCCACTAATATGTATGGAGGCAATAGTCAGCTTGGCTTGGGAGAAGGTGATTTGAGTAACGTCTATACCGATGGTATCGCAAATGAATGGACGATGGAACAACAGCCTAATGGATTCTATACATTGACTCTTGATAGTGTCAACTACTTGGGCTGCGAGGATAATAATATTGTTGGTCTGACACTTGCAGACCCCACTGACCCCAATGCTCAGTGGCAGTTGGTGACCAAGGAGGAGCGTGTAGCTGCTATGGCCGATGCGAATGGTAGTGCCTTGGTGGATGCAACCTTCCTGCTCCCAGGAGCGACATTCGGAAGAAATGATGTCCGTAATCTTTTATGGGCAGATTATCCCACTGCTGGAGGATATTTTAGCACTACAGAATCAAACTTCTGCGCAGAGAAATGGGATGTAGAAACCTTTGATATATATCAAGAAATAACTGTACCTAACGGATATTACCGCATCACAGCACAAGGATTCTACCGTATGGGTGATGAAAGTAATCATGCTTGGGCGGCCGAGTCTCACCATATTGCAGGAACAGAGACACTGAATGCTATCCTGTATGCCAACGATAAGGCCACTCCATTGATGTCTATTATGGAAGGTGCACTGGAGGAAGTCCTTCCTTATGGTGGATATGATCAAACTTCCTTAGGATTTGTGCCCAACGACATGGCAGGCGCTGCAGCGATGTTTGATTCTGGACTTTACAAGCACAGCCTTTGGGTACACGTAACCAACGGTAAGCTCCGCATCGGTGTGAAGAAGAATGCTGGTGATGCGAAAGATTGGACAGCCTTCGATAACTTCAACCTGACCTACTATGGTGCAGATCTTTCGGCTAGCGAGGTTGATGGACTTGCCAACGGAACGTTTGGCGATGCTGATATGGCTTCACTCGAAGGTTGGATTAACGAAGGTGGAGAGGTCACCAAGAATAAGCACAACAAGTGGACAAACTTCAACGATGGTTTCGCTGAGAGGTGGGTTGAGTACGATTCTACATTGGTTGATTTCGAGTTCTACCAAGAGGTAAAGGGATTGCCAGCAGGTGATTACATCTTTGCTATCGCAGCCATTGCTTGTCAGCAAGGAAATAGTGATGACTACAAGGTTAGTGGTGTGAATATCTATGCTAATGATGAGTCTGTGGCTGTGCATACCATTAATGTAGACCGTAACTTAGGTAACCAAGCAATCGGTGGTGAAGACATATTTATTCCTGTTTCTCTTGCTGAGGGTGAAACCTTGCGTATCGGTGTTTCTGTAAAGAATACTGATGCCAACTGGGTTGCTATTGATAATGCGAGACTTTATTGCTTCGACGAGGATGTCTTGATGGAAGCTGCCATTCGCTATGCCAATAGACTTATCGAGGAAAATCCGGCAGTAAATGGTATGACCTTGGCAGTCTTGAAGAATGAGATGGCCGCTGCTGATGATTTGAGTGCTCTGAGAGTAGCTACGGCGGAGTTTGAATTCGCTATACCTTCATATAACCACCTTGAAGCTATGGTAGTAGAGTATGAGGGCGTAGAACAGTTGGCTACAGCCATTGCCACTGCAAAGCCTGTTCTACTGAGTACTACCGCAACTTTGGCCGAAGTGGATGAAGTTTACGTAGTGCTGGAGGAGGCTGTGTTCCAATATCGCTTTGCCGTGGCTTCACTGACCTATCCGTGCGACATTACCAGTCGCTATGTGGTGAATCCAAGAATGGAAGAGGATACTTTGGGATGGACTACCAATATGAAACCTGATCCTAAGGAAAATCTTGTGAACGCATATTTTAATGGTAATGCTTATTTGAAGGAGTTCCTCGAAATGTGGCAACGGAATTACGCAGTTGGAGAGGTGTATGCTTCGCAAGAGATTACCGAACTTCCAAGTGGTATCTATCGACTGGGTGCCGATATTATTGCTACCCGTCAGAATGTCGAAGATCCAAAGGGTGAGGCTAAGGGCGTACATCTCTTCATTGATAGTGATTCTGTGGCTGTGGCTACAGAGGATGGAAAGCCCGAACGCTTCGAAGTGTATGCTGATGTCAAAGGTAACAGCCTGACCATCGGTATTGCAGGAACTGAGGTGACAGCGAACTGGGTGGCATGGGATAACATTACATTGGAATACCTTGGTGGATATACTCCTGGTGATGTGAACTGCGATGACAAGCACACCATGAACGACGTGGTGATGACAGTAAATGCTGTATTGGAGAAACCGTCAGCGAAGTTGCATCCTTATGCGGCTGACGTGAATGATGACGATGTAATAGCTATGGGCGACGTGGTGAATATTCTCCAAATGGTATTGACTGATGGCGTGGATGTTGAAAGCTTTGCACGTGCTCGTGTTGCAGCGTACGATAGTAAGTTGGCATTTGCATCTTCAGAGGCTTCCTTGACGACAGGGCTTGATTGTGTAGTACCTGTAGCACTGAACAACACGGGTGCTTACTCTGCATTCCAGGTTGACGTAGAACTTCCTGATGGCGTAGAACTTGTTGACGTACAACTCAGCGATCGTGCACAAGATACACATACCGTGGCATGGAATACCTTGAGTAATGGCATGATTCGCATTGTGGCATACGCTGCAGACAATGCAGCCTTTGCAGGCAATGATGGTGACCTTATCAACTTGGTAGTTAAGGCTGATGCTACATTGGCAAACGATGCAGCCATGACTTTGGCCAAGGGTATGTTTGTAACCGTTAAGGGTGCTGAGCACACTGTTGCTAATGCAAGAGTTGCATTGAGAAACGGCACTACAGCTATCGAAAATGTCGATGGTAATAGCCAAATGGTATATGGAATACATAATGCCATTGTGATAGAGGCTGCAGAAGCTGCTGTTGTGGATATCTTTGCCGTAAATGGTAAGTTAGTGCAGACCGTATCGCTCACCGTAGGTAAGAATGTCATCAACATGCCTGCTGGTATTTATGTAGTAAACAAAAATAAAGTAACCGTTAAATAAATAGGACTATGAAACGACTATTAAGTATAGTAATGGGATTTGTAGTGGCACTCAGTGCCCTACAAGCCCAAAACAGTGTCACCATAGATAATGTGGACTTTGTAAAAGGTGAGTCGGCAGTGATGACTGTGAGCTTGAAGAACACTACGGTGTTCTCGGCATTCCAGATGGATCTCACTCTTCCCGAAGGAGTCGAAATTGCAAAAGCTGCGAATGGAGATAATCTTGATATTCTTCTTGATGATACTCGTAAGAGCAGTTCGCATGTGGTAAGTTACAAGGCAATAGGTGGAAATAAGGTACGTATTGCTGCTTATTCAGGTAATAATGACAACCTTATCGGTAATAGCGGTGCTTTGCTTTACATCACATTGAAGGCTACTGATACAGCAATACCTTCGGTGTATGAGGCTTCGCTAAGTAATGTGTTGTTCACTACAGCTGATGAAAATGAAGTAAGCCTTGCTGATGCCTCTGCAACAATAAAGTTGAACTATGCCGTGAATAGTTCTGTTACTGATGAGTCGAAAGGAAGCATAAGTGTTACTGGTAACCCAATCTACGGAAGTCAGATGGTCGTAACTGTAACTCCTATCGAGCATTATGAATTGGATAAATTGACGGTGAATGGTCAAGATGTAACTACGAAGGTAAAAAACAATGTGTACACCATTGCATCTCTTACATCGAGCTTAAATGTTGTCGCTTCGTTTAAACCTCAGAAGTATACAGCAACATTCGAGATTGATGGACAGTTGATAGAACGAAAAACTATTGAATATGGTTCTGCTGTGGTTGCTCCTACAGCTCCTGCTAAGGAGGGACACACATTTGCAGGATGGGGTAATCTGCCTGCTGTCATGCCTGGAAATCATATTACAATAGTAGGTTCGTATACTATAAATAAGTATACTGTAACCTTCAAGATTGATGATAAGGTTGTATCTTCAGAAAGTCTGGCCTATGGCAGTAAGATTGTCGCTCCCGTGGCTCCTGCTAAGGAAGGTCATACATTCAATGGCTGGGGTGATGTAGCCGCAACTGTTCCTGCCAAGGATGTAACTTATACCAGTTCGTATACTGTAAATAAGTATACTGTAACCTTCAAGATTGACGATAAGGTTGTATCTTCAGAAAGTCTGGCCTATGGCAGTAAGATTGTCGCTCCCGTGGCTCCTGCTAAGGAAGGTCATACATTCAATGGCTGGGGTGATGTAGCCGCAACTGTTCCTGCCAAGGATG
>JAZKYH010000071.1:0-1815 GCA_045612065.1 Bacteroidaceae bacterium | reverse complement strand
TGTTCATCGTCATATCCGTGTCGTTTCAACAACTGATACATAGCCAATGCATCTGCCTGATGTCTGTAATTGGCCCATGTATCTGAAGTGCCGACAACAACTGCCCACTTCTCATTCAGTTCGGGGTAGTAAAAATCCTTTTGATCTTGACTGAATGACTGCATATTCTGGTTCTGCCAATCCCAAGCTTGCAAAGTAGAGGTCGTGCGTCCGGTGCCATCGGTTGAAAGATATTCTATAGTATGGTATTCTCCATTTATATATACCCAATGTGCGTAGGTCGTGTTCAGAACCGAGGCGTGCGTTTTTTCATCAAAAGTCCAGTCGCCCGTAACACCGCTCAAATCGGGTGTACCACCCTGCTGTAAATTCTGATAAACAATCCTCATATCTTCGGGAAGCCACGAGCATTGGTTTTTGGTACGTCCGTCCAATACTCGCAGAATAGCATCATTGATACTCTCTCCCTCATTCATTGCTGTCAAGGCATAAGACAGGAGTAGGAACGAATCATACAGATGCGCCTCACCGTTTACGGGTTCTTCACCAAACTTCGCAGTATAGGCACTGACAAATCCGGATTGTGGGTCGGCTGAGGGTGAAACGCCCTCGTAATACATATTCTTCAGCCTCCCTTTTAGAAGTTCCGAATTAGCCGCATCGGAGCAAAGAACCTTTGGGAATTCAAAATATTCTTCACCTCCTGCTTCTTCCTTCATTTTTCCAATCATCTCATCAAAGGCTACTACATCCTCTTCTGTACCAGGAACAAATATCAAAGAGCGAAAACGATTATACCACTGCTCCGAGGCTGACTGCATTGCGGCATAAAGTTCTTCTTTGTTATTATAAATGGTAATATCACCTATCTCTATGCCCAATTCCGTAGCCTGAAAAGCAAACCAATCACTAAAACTCCGTCCATAATCATTGTTACATGCCAACAGACTAACAGAAATAACTCCAGACAGATAAGCCTGAGAAAGCAGCAGTTCGCATTGGGCAATATCACTCTGTACCATATTCCACACATGTCCTTTCGATGCATTGATGCGTTGATATTCCGTAGATGTCGCAATCGGGACTATCATACATTTCTTCTTGGCATAGCACATTTCTGCTGCTTTCTCGGCATTTACCGAATATGAAGGTCCTATGATGGCCACGTAGGCATCGTCCTCTGCTACTTGCCTCACATATTCTTCCAAGTCACCGGCGTCCTCGTCTTTCCACTCTATCTCAATCTTGACATTATTTGTCAGACCTTGCTGAGCCTCTGATATATTCTCGAGTACCCAGTCCGCCGTTCGTTCCCATCTGTTCTGTTGCGATTCAGGCATAATCACTGCAACCTTATAAGTACAAGTTTTTACTTTAAGATCCTCATGCTGCTCATCTACACAACTAGACAAGCACAGCAACGCCAATAGCAAGAACAAACAAACACTACCTTTCTTCATATTCACTCTCTTTCTCTATAGCCTCCTCCTTGTATTTATAGTAGGCATCTTCCCAATAATTTTCCTTTTCGTAATAGGGTTTCCATTGCATATTCATATCATAGAAATAGGGACTGATGACAATATCCGTGTACCCATCTTTCAATCCATAACTGCTATGCGATGGCAATTCTTTTCCGTCTACCCACATCGTGAGATAGTCTTCTATAAGTTTGTCGGTTCTGATAATTACAGAAAACGGAATACTCTTTCCATGCGCAGAGCAGTCTGCATCCATACCTATTGCCATTGTAAGAGCAAAATGATTATCTCTGATTGATTTATATATTCCATTGTTAGAGCCTCCAGCCAAAGG
>JAZKYH010000070.1:0-39747 GCA_045612065.1 Bacteroidaceae bacterium | reverse complement strand
ATAAGCAGCCTCGGGAGTCTTTGCCATCTTATCTTCAAGCTGGTAATCAGCAAAAGTCTCGTAACCAAAGAGCTTTGCCTTCTGCTGACGAAGCTTCAAGATGCGTGCAATAACCTCTTTGTTGTCATTGTCATTGTTGTTATCGCCACGATTGATATATGCAAGATACATCTGACGACGAAGTTCACGATTGTCGGCATACTGCAAGAAGGGAATCCAGCTTGGCTTTTGCAATGTGAAGAGGTAGCCCTCCTTACCTGCTGCCTGAGCAGTTTCACGAGCCGCATTGATTGAACTTTGGGGAAGACCTGCAAGATCCTTCTCATCAGTAATAATGAGTTCGAAAGCATTGGTCTCGGCCAAAGCATTCTCACCAAACTCAATGCTTGCGAGAGAAAGTTGCTTTTCAATCTCCATGAGCTGAGCCTTCTTATCGGCATCGAGCAGAGCACCACCCTTTACGAACATACGATAATACTTGTCGAGCACCATTTCCTGCTCACGGGTGAGGCCAAGCTCAGCCTTGGTGTCATAGAGTGTCTTGATGCGGGCGAAGAGTGCCTCGTTCATCGTCATGTAAGCGCTGTGCTCGGTGAAGAGGGGCGAGAGCTTCTTCTCGGTTTCGCGTATAGTGTCATCGGCATCGGTCTCGCTGAGGTTGAAGAATATGCCCGTTACCTTAGCCAACTTCTTGCCGCTACGCTCGAGGGCAGCGATGGTGTTGTCGAAGGTGGGAGCCTCGGGGTTAGCTACGATAGCATCGATCTCGGCACGCTGCTCTTCGAAACCTACCATGAAGGCCGATTCGTAGTCAGTCGATTGATACTTTGAAAACTCGGGGGCGCCAAACGGCAGAGCCGAATCAGCTAGCACGGGGTTGTCGTGCTTGGCACCACATGCTGTGAGGGCAACGATGGCCATAGCGATAAATGTTTTTTTCATTGTTTTGTGTTTATAATACATATTATATATAGGGCAAAGCGGATGATGTGAAAAAATGTATCCTCTGCAAAAGTAATACTATTTTCTTGATTGCAGATGAAATGTTGGCTTTTTCAATGCTTTTTACTCCATGGAATGGGCGGTTTTAGGAAGAATTGAAGAAAAAACGATATTTTTCGCATTTTTTTTCAAGAAACGTTTGGTGGTTCAGAAAAAAGCGAGTACCTTTGCACTCGCAAAACGGAAACAAACCGATTGCTCCTTGAAATACTGAACAACAAATTGCGGAATTCTCGTGCAAGTGAGAGCAGAGGCAAGAATACTTGATTATGCCGAGCGCAGCCGAGGATGCCGAAAATTTCGAAGAAATTTGCGGAAATAGCTCAGTTGGTAGAGCATAACCTTGCCAAGGTTAGGGTCGCGAGTTCGAGTCTCGTTTTCCGCTCACAAGTTTGAATTTGTGTCTACAACCGATGAGTCGGTGTAAGCCCAGGTGGCGGAATGGTAGACGCGCTCGTTTCAGGTGCGAGTGTTGAGAGACGTGCAGGTTCGAGTCCTGTTCTGGGCACAGACCAAACGGGTTTTGACTTACTGGACAAATAATGGAGAGATGGCGGAATTGGTAGACGCGCTACTTTGAGGGGGTAGTGACCGTTGGGTCGTGTGAGTTCGAGTCTCATTCTCTTCACGAAAGATAGAAATACGGTATTCTCGTAGCCGAGGATGCTGAATTTGCAAAGCAAATGCGGAAATAGCTCAGTTGGTAGAGCATAACCTTGCCAAGGTTAGGGTCGCGAGTTCGAGTCTCGTTTTCCGCTCAAAGAAAGTCCTACATGTTAGGCATTGGAAAGGTGGTAGAGTGGTCGATTACAGCGGTCTTGAAAACCGCCGTGCTGAGAGGCACCGGGGGTTCGAATCCCTCCCTTTCCGCAGAGAAGCGAGCAGCGAAAGTTGCTCGCTTTTTTCTTTTTGTATGTACTACTGGGTTAAAGTGTTGATAATGTGGTATAAAGCAAGAATAAAGCAATGACAATGCTGCCGCATTCTAAGAATAAAGCGAATTTTGACTATTCTAGGGTGAATAAAAGCGTTCAAAATTTGCGACTGAGTCTTTCTCAAATTTGCGACTGAAAAAAATCAATCTAACGATTTTAATATGAGTTGATTACGTGTTAAAAAAGTTAGAAGAAATGAAACTAAAATTTCTTGTTAGAGATTCAAAAGTAGGAAAAAATGCGACTGCTCCTATTGAATTATCTGTTATTATTGATGGTCAAAGGGCAATTCTAACTTTGGATCGAAGATGTATTCCTTCAAAATGGGATTGTAAAGAACAAAAAGTAAAGGGTTCAAGGGAGTTGAATGATTATATCAATCTCATTCGTTCGAAGTGTTATACTCTTTACAATCAGATGTTATCTCTCAATTTGCACATTACTGTTGAGACCTTTGTTGATGCTTTTAAGAATGGCATCAAGCAAAACGTAATAACAATAGCGCAAGCATTCGACGAGACAATAAGAATCAAAAGCAGTCTTTCGCCCGATACTGTAGGAAGATATAAAGTAACACTTGGTTATTTGAAAGACTTTCTAAAGGTTGAGTATGGTCACTCAGATATGTTGGTTGAGGATATAACTCCTAATACATGTCAGTTATTCTTCAATTACCTCCTAACAAAGGTGAGTAATAATACTGCAATAAGTCGTGCCAAGCATCTTAATACTGTACTTTTGTATTGTAGAGATGAAGGTTACATCAATGCAAATCCTTTCAAGGTGAAATTCAAGAAGGAAAAATTAGAGTATCATCCGTTAACCAAAGATGATTTACAAAGATTACGCACCAAGCAAATAGGGAACAAGCGTCTGAATAGTGTACGCGACTTATTTGTCCTTCAATGTCATACAGGATTGTCATACTCAGATTTAGCGACTTTAACTAGAGATGATGTAAAAGGTGATGTCATCATCAAGAATAGACAGAAAACTAAAATTCAATCTGTAATTCCCCTATTGAATATCGCAAAGGAGATTCTTGAAAAGTATGATTATACTTTGCCGATTCTATCAAATCAGAAATACAACGCCTATCTAAAAGAAATTGGTGATATATGTGGTATAGAGCAAGAACTGCATACGCATCTTGCTAGGCACACTATGGCGACTATCTGTATCAACCATGGCATAGATGTAAATGTGATAGCAAAGATACTTGGGCATAGTACCACAAAGACGACATTGTCCGTATATGCGCATTTGATGACGGATACCGTATCGAAAGAAAAGGATAGATTAAATGATATTTTTGATTGAAGAAGAGGGGAGGGTGAAATCCCCTCTTCTTCCTATAGATTGTTTGAGATATATTCCTTTAGTTCTGTAAGCATACTATCAAACACCTTATACTCTAATCTTCCTATACGCTTTTCGCACTCATCTTTAAGCACTTTGCCTTTATTGAGCAGGTCAGCGGCCAAGCGGATGTCTAACGTTTTTTTCTCTTTGATGTATTCTGCGACAAGTCGTCTGTATTGTAGCGTATATACTTCAATATATTCCTCTCTTGAGTATTCTGCTGTTATATAAGGTTTTAACTTCATGATGATGTCTCGTCCTTGTCTTAGTAGTATAGTTCTCTTTTCTTCCACCTTAGGTGGGAGAGATTCCAATGACTTCATCTTGATGAAGAAGGGTATGAGTGTATCAATAACCTCTTTAACCTTATGGGGTAGCATATAGTTGTATAAGTTATGATGAATTACGTTGTTTATTTCACATTGTACACTGTGTAGTTCATTTGAAGAGGGTTGATTCGATGATATGATACCAATTACCTCCTTAAATCTTTTAATACTCATGGTGTTATAATATAAATGGTGTTATTGTTGTCAAAATCAATTAAATACCTATATTCTGTTCTACAATCATTTAATATCTTTATAATAGCGCTACTCCAAATACGGAATAGTTCTATTCGCTGTTCTTTGACTATGTCATCTTCGTTTATCCTTGACAATTCAAATGAAAGTCTTAAATCTGAGTTAAATGCCTTGAACCAATGCTTTTCAGTATAGACGACTTCTATGAGATTTTCACTTTCTATTTTTGATATAATGTAGTCCTTTAAGTATTCGGTAAACTGCATTAAATAGTCTTTTACTTCTTCAAATTGTAATTCGTTAAGCATAATTGTAAGCGGTTAACCTATATACCGCAAGGTTCTATTGATTGAAAATTAGTTATTTAACTCTCTGTTTCGATTGTCCTTCGCTTCTTTGATATAGAATATGACGGTTCCAATTCCGTACTCGTAGCGATGTGCATTCTTCAAGAACTCATCGTACTTGCTATTTGTCTCGCTCTCCGAGTAACCGTTGTATCCGCACGAAAGTCTGTGAAAATAACCTCGACCGACTTCTCCTAGAACCTTTGCTAGTGCAAGTCCTACTTTTGACCATGCGGTATAGTTTGGACAAACATCAAGTGACTCAACTCCTTCACATGCTCTGTCTAGAGTTCTTTGAAATTCCTCAGAGTCTGCTATAGTAGGGTGTTCTAGTCCTAGAGTAGTAGAGGTGGAAACCCCACCACCTCTACGAGTACTTTTTCTTTTTGTGTACATCTTACATCTTGGGTTGACGTAGCGTTCGGGGTCATGACTATAATATCTTGCCCTTATGTAGTCGTTACACCCCTTATCAATGGTTATACCTTTTTCTGCAAGTTCTTCTTCTACAGCGTAAAAGTACTCCTTAAGGTATTTGCCATCCTCGATGGGGATAATGGCATAGTAACCATTCCCCGATGCGCTTCTCTGAGCGAAAGCGACGTATGGGAGAGACTTCAAAATCTCAAGGACGGATGACATCTTGTTTGGGTTATCCTTTTCGTCGATGTCGATGCAGAGTAGATTGGTATACCCCTTGATATTCTCTGTTTTGCGTTCGCCTTTAAATCCTACAATTGAAGGGCAGATGATAGGTAACAGTGCAGTCTTCAAGTCTCTTCGTTCTTTACTATCATTATTCGTTCTGATGCGATTTATACTCTCCAAAAGGTCAGGACGGTCGCAAGTCAAGAAC
Source organism: Bacteroidaceae bacterium (assembly GCA_045612065.1). Lineage (GTDB taxonomy): Bacteria > Bacteroidota > Bacteroidia > Bacteroidales > Bacteroidaceae > UBA1189. The sequence continues at coordinate 34,721 of JAZKYH010000070.1, read as the reverse complement.
TGATAAAGATTCATCTCTGTAGTCTCCTTGGCGTTTATTCTTCTTGCGCATGCACAAGTAACGTCCAACCATTCCGCTCCACTCTTGCACTGAGTGTCGAGGACAAATGGAGTTTCACTAGGGGGAGTGAATATCGCATCTTCATCCTCAAGGAAACCTCTTTCGTTGGTGATGTCAAAGTAGTTTCCGCTGATGTTGTTATATCCAAGTTCGACGGTTCCTTGCCCACCGTAGTTGTTGAACTTGACTTTATCTACTTTGACGATAGCGTAGTTCGGTTCAAAGTTGCGATGTACGCAGAGAACAAAATCTGACTTGTTCTTAAAATTGGCACTGCCGTTCATGTCATATCCCGAAGGAATGACATATTTTCCGTCCTTGTCTTTTTCCATTTTTCTCGGATGAACGACGAGTAACAAGATGATATTCATCTCCTTAGCGAATCGTTCGAGTTTGTCAAGTTCTCTGCCGATGAGTTCAGTCTCATTAACCGTAACATCTCTCCTTACCTTGTTATAACTATCAATAACAAGAATGCCGATGCCTAAATCTTTTATTGCCCCCTCTGCCGTATTAAGAATTTCTTGGAGGTTATACTCTTTGGTGTAGTCAAAGAAAAAGAAGTTCTCGTAGATGTATTTACGCATCTCCTTGCTTTCTTCGTTAGTGAGGTCTTCTTTAGTGTCTTTTCTGCACGAGAGTTTACGGAACAGTTTACCGATGTGAAAAGCAATAGGTTGATTCTCTGGACTATAAAAGAGCGTACGCATACCGTGCAGTTTGTTGTATTGCACGCATAGGTAGTCTATAAACTCGCTTTTGCCCATGTTGGGAATACCCGTGACTGTGACAAGTTTGCCTCTGTCTAAGCGGAATAGTTCGTCTAGACTATTAAGACCAGTGTTAATACCCTTGGGAAGACCGTTAATCATAGTGCTACAGTATGCTTCTTCCAACATTTCTGCGTTTTGAATAAAATTTAATTTTTTCATATCGTTGTTTATTTTAATGATTTACAGTTGTTTATATTTTTTTAATTGTATGTGATACTGTTCGGGAGTGAGTAATCCTTCTTCTAAAAATCTCTTTAGATTTTCCTTCATATCCTCTTTGGTAGGTTGCTGAGGATGAGGAGTAGACATTGTTATTAGTTCTTCTGATGGGACTTCAACAGTCTTCAAGCGTCGCCTAAGGGTGTTGATGATGTTCTTGAAGATGGGTTTCATTCCTTTACTCCTCCGATACTCATCGCCAACTTCGAATCGTTCTATTGCTGACCTTATACTATTCAGTCTTTTTAGTAGGTCGTTGTATAGTTCTGCGTTGATGGAGTACCTACTTCCGCGAAGACTTTTGTTGTCAGTTACGCTGATTATTCCTAGTGTTACAAGATTCCGCTTTGCTTCCGTTATCTGCCGACTGTTTAGTCCACTGTTGGCCATGATAAGACTATCACTAGTGTTATACTTACCGAGCGATTGAAGGTGAATAACTGCCTCCAAGAAGTCCCTTTCGGTGTTCGAAAGCAGACATTTGAAGTTCATCGGTACCTTTACGAATAGGTCTGTAACCTCAAGTTTGCTTTTAAACTTTATCTTCTTTAGTTCTTTCATAATTATACTATTATTTTTAGGAGGCGGTTGCGCAACTGCCATTGTTTTTTGACGTTGCAAAGATATAAACAATTGATAACTAATTAAATAGACAGTTTTGTACGGTAAATGTACAGTACATTAGTGTACATTATACATCTACATAAGCGGTATCGTGATTCTTGGGAGTAACTTCTTGAACATCAAGATACGGATTGCTAAAAATAATTCCTGAAAAAATTTCAGCGTGATATTTATAGATAGAGGTAACTTCAAGAACGTGCCTCCTTGTGAATATGAATACAACGCATACTAGTGTAGATAGAAAAGGGAATCTTAACCCCATGTGGGGAAAGAGGCATTCCCAAGAAACAAAAGAAAAGATTAGTAATAGTCAAAAAAGACGTTACAGTGCCATTCGAAATGCCCTCAAGGAACAAGACTTTATAGACTATGGACACGACGATCCAGAGAGTCGTAAAAGTTTATTACGACATCTTCTTGACAAGAACGATTTGCATTTCGATAACCCCCAACAATTAGCAGACTTCCTTTTTATAATGATTGGAAGGGAACGGTTGTCTGAAATCGTCCATAATGAAGTGAATAAGTTGATAGCGGAATCCTATGAAGTCGGCAATGATAAACTACCACCTGCATAATAAAGGTGATACCGACGGTACATAGAGGGTACTGCTGTGTTCAACTTGCAGTACATATAATAAGATATAAGAATATATAATATGGAACCCATATCCCAAAGGATAGGGTTCCATACATGTACGTTGTATACTTAGTAAAAAAGTAATTATCGCTTCTAACCTATAAAAGGAACAGTTTTGTGTGTATCTCTTCTTCTACATGGTTGTATGCAAATAGTGTTACTAACAAGTGAAAAATGAGGTGACATAAGCAACCTATTAAACGATATGGACTTGGGAGGATTCGAACCTATTTGTCTAAATTGTAGATTATCAATCTTGTAGGAGTTGATTGGTTGTGAGTAGTCGCAAATTTTAAACGCTAAGTATCGAAAAAGAGTAAAATATCACTCTTTTCACGAGAGATTAAGTTGATTATATCCAATGGATTCTCAACGACCTCTCCTTGTCTCAACTCATCAATCTCTGTACTATCCCAAATTGCTCCTACAAATCGGACTTCACCATTAAAAGACATCTCACGGTCTACAACTGCGTCTCCAATGCTGATGACTTCTGTCTTATCCACTTTGAGTTTCTTGAGTGCCATTTCTACCAATCTCTTATGTGGTTTATGGAAATACAGTTGCCAACCGACTACAGCATTGCATTCTATACCAAAATGATTCAACGCTCGATTGATGAGTTCCGTCTTTGCGGTGCTTACAATGCCAATTTTAATGCCATTGTCTTTACACCAAGCAAACACTTCTCTCCATCCTTTATATAATCGGTATTGAGGTATAACCGCAAAGACTTCATCCCAAACGATTTCTGAACCCTTTTTGTTCTTTCTTACCTCATTGTCCGCTCTAGTGTCGAACAACGTCATGTCAAAGTCCAAGATTAGCGCTTTAATGGTACTCATCTTCCAATTCATTTAAATGTTATACACCTTGCACTCTGTCCAACAAGTCGTCGTATGATGCTACTGCATCGTAGCGTATTTCACCCGTTGACGCTTCATTGAAGAGTTTGCGAGCACATGCAATCTTTGCTTTCTCTACTCCTCTCAACTCCATAGACTCTAGCGAACCTTTGGTTTCTGCGATAAAGAAAATATGCTTAACAGAATCCTTGTTGAAGGCAATTGCCCAGTCGGGAGCATAATTACCTACAGGTGTAGGTATTTGGAACGAGCGAGGTAGTTTTGCATATACACAAACCTCAGATGCTCCATCAAGTGCCTCTGCAAACTTGCGCTCACCGTCAGAATCGCTGAAAACATAGTCCATAATATGCTTTTTCGCAGGATATGCCTTGTTAATCGACTGTGCTTGCTTCTCTTGAGTAAAGATTGTACTGTCATAAACACCTTCAATAAGGTTGTATGAGATGTGTTCTACAATCATGGTTGCCTTTTGTTCCTTGATGAGTTTAACGACATTACGGATAAACTCTTCGGGGTTGTTTTGGAACATGGCCAACTTTTCACCTCTCAGTTTCTTCAATATCTCAACAACCGTTTTGCGAGTCAATGTTGCACCTCGTGCAATTTCTCCAACAAGGTCGTATTTCACGCTTGATGTAGATACAGCACCAATCTTTTTTGAGGTAGAGGTGGTACTACCAAAAGCATCCACACTGTTTTGCTCTCCCGTAACTACAACATAGCGCAGTTGGTTCACTTCAAGATTGGCATTTATTGCAATCGCTGCCTTTTCTATCAGTTCTTGACTGTTATAGTGAACGGTATAGGCGTACTTATGGTTAATCTCCTTCCAAAGTGCTTGGAACTCTGCCTTTGCATAGTTATCGTTTAGTTTGTTTTCCTTGATAACAGTTGCATTACCATCCTCGAACATATTATCTACAGCAACCGAATCATCGTACAATGCACGGATGAGCAACTGAATGCCATCTGCCATAGGCGCTAACTTGCGTGACATTGGAGCAAGGTTACCCGATGCCAAGTCGCTCTTGTATTGCTCAGTAATCTGTCCTTTGTCATCAATATAGTCATTATCCCAAAGGTATGCACGGATAGAATTTGCTTCCTCTGCTGTAATGGCATGCTTCTCATCGCCAACAAATACCAACTTACCCGTAAAGTATGCTTCATCTGCTTTCGTGGGACGATCGCGGAGCACATCACGTGTTTCACGTTGCAAGTCACCTACAAAGTCGCTATAACTCTCGTTGGCAATAACGGTCAGTTTGTTCAGTTCGTGGATGTTCTCACCAAGTGTCTCATAGTCCATGCGATTACCCTCTGAATCCACGCAGATGCGGAGTCCTCGACCCACCTCTTGACGCTTTGCCGTTGCTGAATTGGCATGTCTCAGCGTACATATTTGGAATACGTTAGGATTATCCCAACCCTCACGTAGTGCTGAGTGTGAGAATATGAATCGTGTAGGTTCTTCAAAACTCAGCAGACGTTCCTTATTCTTCAAAATAAGGTCGTATGCTGATATGTCGTCCGAAGTATCACGTCCACGCTTTATTTCACTGTTCACTGAGTGTCCCTTCTTATCTATTGAGAAATACCCATTGTGAACCTCGCTTGCACTAAATCGGAGCAAGTATTGCTGATATGCTGAATCAAACAGCGAAAGATTTTCATTAAGGACATTGGTGTACTCCTCTTCAAATATCTTCCAAAACACACCTTGCTCAACTTCTCCCTCTTCATTATAACTTTTGTATTTCGCTACCTCGTCAATAAAGAACAGAGAGAGAGTTTTGATGCCACGTGCAAACAACTTACGTTCCTTCTCAAAGTGTGATACGATAGTCTCACGAATCTGTACACGTTGCATTGCCAACTCATTGCTATCTCCAAATACCTCGCCTTTGCGCAATGTGATACCGTTCAAGAAGGTAACAGTGTCAGTGTATGGATTGATTTCTGTAATATCAAATCCCTCGTACTGTTTGAGTCCGCTTTCATTATACAGTTTATCACCCTTGCCAAACTTGACCGACTTACGACGTATGCCCGATGCGGTATTGACCTCAAGGTCAATCTTTACCATTGGTGGGTCATTCTTCGAAAGTATAATGCTGTCTATATACAGATAACTTGATGCACCCTTTAGGTTCTTTACCTCAAACCCCTTGACTTGAATCTTCTTTACAAGTTTCTTGTTGTAAGCATCAAGCGCATCAAGTGCATATACGGTGTTGTGTCTAGTCCTATGTGTAGCAGAGTAGTTTAGGACAAACAAAGGCATAAAACGTCTCAGAGCATTCTGCGTTGCCTCTCCTTCCATCCTTTGAGGTTCGTCCAAAATGATGATAGGACGGTTCGCTGCTATTACATCAATGGGGCGACGACTAGCAAAATCGTCACGTTTAGAATAGATGATTTTGCTCTCCTTGTTCTTTGCACCCTCTTTGAGTGAGGATGCAAATGCTTGGGTGTTTATAATCATCACATTGATGCCTGCGTCGCTTGAAAAGTCATCCAATGACTTCAAGCGACTACTGTCATAGACGAACCAACGTGCCTTCTTTCCATAGTGCTCCATGAAATGGTCTTCGAGCATACGGAAACTCTTACCTACACCCTCACGAATGGCAATACTTGGTACTACTACAATGAATTTGCTCCATCCATAGCGTTTGTTCAACTCAAACATCGTCTTGATGTACACATAGGTCTTACCCGTACCCGTCTCCATCTCAATATCGAGAGTGCAAACGCCAATACTAGGCGCAAGTGCATTAGACAACTTGATGTCGCTCCACTGTTGGGATTTGTTGATGTTTGCAAGTAACTCGGTTGAGGACAATTGAATCGCGCTGTTGCGATAACCTGTCTCAATCTCCTCATCGTACATTGAGGTCTGACGGTTGACTGCACGCTTACCAAGGTCTCTGCGGTAAGTCAAACTCTCCACGGATGGTTGCCCCGTAAAAACCTCTACTGTGCGTTCTACTGCATCAGTCTGATATTGCTGTATCTTAAATTTGAATTTCATAGCAAAATCCCCCTATTAGAGTATTCTTCTTACAGTATCCTTGCTGTAAGCATTGAAGATTTGGTCGAAGTTGTCTGCTACGTTGTCGGTTGCCATTGAACTATCTCGCATCACAAAGTAATAGGGTTTCTCCTTTGCTATAGCAGTGATTACAGACTCGTTAATATCCTTATCGAAGCACGCAATCAAATAACCGTCTTCAACAACAAACACCTTCTTTCCGTGTATCTCTCGTTCCTCAATCTTACTTGACAGAGGTAGGTTACATTCGGGTAATACCTGGAACAACAAATCCTCAGCTGTACGTCCCTCGCGTATATTATCCACCAATGTATCGAAGTTCAATGTGGTCTGTATGGGAGTGTCGGCAGGGGTATAATATACATCTGCCATATTTGACTCATCGAGTTTCAATACTCGGAATCCCGTATCGAGGTTTTGCCCTTGAAGTCCTGCCTCCTCTTTGACCTTCTTACCTGCACGACGAATACGCTCCTTGCCTATCTCGCAGATATTTTTATATCCTGCCTTATACGCCTCGCTTTTCTCATCGGTCTTTTCGGGTAACTGCACCATGATAAACTTACGATTGCCACCATCTTTTGTATTTAACTGCATTACTGCATGGGCGGTGGTTGCAGAACCGCTAAAGAAGTCGAGAATAAGCGAGTCTTTATTAGTATAGAGTTGTAGACATCGTTCTATCAATGGAACAGATTTAGGATAATCAAAGAATTTTTTTCCATCAAATAATTTTTGTAATTTTTGAGTTGCATCTTGAGAATGTCCAACCTCTGTGTATTTCCATATTGTCATAGGGGTAATACCTTGCTTTACTTCTGAGATAAATCTTTTTATAGAGGGAACATTGTTACCATCAATTCCGAACCAAATTCGATTATCTGCTACATATTTATTAAACGTTTGTCTATCCAATCTCCAACTATAACCATTGGGAGGATAGACAGAACGCCCACTTGGAGTTATAATTTCGTATATGTTTGATTCAACAGCAGGCCCTACGGAAAGGTCGCTTGATTTCCAATCTCCTCTTGGGTCATTGTCTGGGTTAGAGTATCTAGCATTTGCATCTGCTGTTCTTGGAATACCATGACAAATTGCTGAGTCAATGTTTTTAGCGTAACAAAGTATGTAATCGTGTGAGGGAGAGAAGTGTTTCATGAGGTTAATAGGTGAATACGCTCTTTCCCATATTACTTGGGCAAGGAAGTTATTTCCCCCATAGATTTCATCTGCTATATTTTTAAGATTCTTGACTTCATTATCATCAATCGAAATAAAGATAACACCATCATCTGATAGCAAGTCTTTTGCCACCTTCAATCGTGGGTAAATCATATTCAACCAATCGGTATGGAAACGTCCATTACTCTCGGTATTCTGCACCATAGGGTCAACCATTCTGTTGCCCTCCTCGTCAAACAATCCGCTCTGTGAAGCATACTCTGCTTGACTCTGTGCAAAGTCATCATTATATACAAAGTCGTTACCCGTGTTATAAGGAGGGTCGATATATATCATCTTCACCTTACCCAAATAACTCTCACGGAGCAGTTTCAATACCTCTAAGTTGTCACCCTCAATGTAGAGGTTCTCGGTATTGTCAAAATCAACACTCTCTTCACGGCAAGGGCGAAGGGTCTTATTGATAGGAGCATTTGCTAAACGTATAGCAGCACGTTTGTCGGGCCAAGTGAACTGATAGCGTTCCTCAGCACCCTCCACTACTTCACATGCCAACTCTTGACGCAATTTGTCGAAGTCTATTGCACGTACCAACTTTCCATCAGCATTTATCGCTTCGGTGAGACAATTTGGGAACAACTGTCCTAACATCTCTATATTTCGTTCTGCCATATCAGCAGTCTGTAATTTGAGTTTTTCCATATTATTACAAGGGTTTTGTTAATTGTTAGTGCGTTTTTCTAAGACTAACGGTAAAGTGTATTTAACTCGACTTATAATTTGATTCTCAGTTTTGCTTTCAGTACTACCTCCTAGATTTAAAAAAGAGGCGACTTTCAAACCTGCTCCACCGTTAGCACCATCCGATTCTGTAATAGTGATAGCAACGTCAAAATCAACATCAATTACATTTATGCTATTTTCATAATATAATCCTTTGCTCAGGTATTTTTCCGCCTTATTAGGCGCTTCACTTATGACACGTGCTCCTAAATCAGAAAGAGTATTATTTGCTTCTAATGCTCCTTCCACAATCTGCACCAATGTCTGTTTAGTAAATTCCTTTAAGTCCATATCTTATAGTTTTTGTTTCAATTCCTTAATCTTCTCGAATAGTTCCAACTTCTTGCGAGGTTGTTTCTCAGCACGCGCCTTCTTCTCTAACAGTTCTATCTGTTTGGTTAGTTTAGCATGTGCATCGTCTGCCACAATTTGCTCTGCAACACTGTGCCCATTACCGATGGTGATACCTCCTACATTTGCTACTAAATTTTCCCAAACGCTATCGAGGGTGAGTCCTTCGAGCAATAATGTTGCAGAGTCTGCTGCTTGCCATTCAGAAGTAACGAGTCGTGTGCAAAAGACAGCAAACTGTACCTCCTCTTCAAACATCAATGCAAAGATAATCTTCTGCTCAATAAGTTTGGCGAGAGTAACAATGTTTTTCTTCTCATACTCCTTACGTTTGAGTTGTACGGTAAAGACATATATTGATTTTACATCTCTACCCTCAGCGATGTTGCGAGTATCTATCACGTTTGATATAGCAATACGACTAATGTCCGCATCGAAGCACTCCTTTTCGGTAGTGTTCATAGCGAACTTGGCATATATTGCAGTCTTTGGCAACTGTTTGCCTACATTGCTACTTTCGGGTAATCCAAACATATTATCTCACAACAAAGAAACATATCAGTTCAAAATCGTCCAATCCCTTAATCTCCTTCGTGAACAGTTCACCTTGAAAACCGCTGAGCAATAAATCTATATCACTTTGTTCCTTGACATTGATGATAGAGTTAATAGCATCACCCAACAATTCGGAGTAGTGCTTCATATTATAACCGTCTTTGGTCTCCTTATTGAATGAGCGACACAAATCTGCTAATGGTTCAACCTTACCTCTACACATGTAACGCACGCGATCGAGCAATTCTTTAGGTTGTAGGTGATTGATGAATACTTCTCCATCGTCTCTGAGATAAACCATGTAGAATGGATGTAGACGATTCTTTTGGTCGATATTCACGCTGTTTGAACGGTTCTTGAGTACGTAAACGACACCTTTAGGACAGTCTTCTGTTGCGCTAATAACAGCGTGCAAACCGTATGGAGTATGCTCTACATCGTTGTGAGTCTTCATGTACTCCAAGAGGTCGAGACGGAACTCATTCAGTCCTAAGTCCATGATGGAGACTCCCGTATTCATCTCTTCAATATCAACAACTTCTTCTTGGAGTCGTTTCAACTGTTCACGTCGATACTCCAAATCTCCCTTCTCTTCGGGTGATAGGAGGTTGTCATCTCCCGTAGCAGTCATGATAGATATTTTCATACGTGCTTCAACACGTCCTTTCAAATCTATGTACTCATCAAGAGTCATGTCTGGCCAAAAGTTTACAAGTTGTATGGTGTTATTTCTTGAACCGATACGGTCAATACGCCCAAATCGCTGAATTATACGTACGGGATTCCAATGGATGTCGTAGTTTATCAGATAATCGCAGTCTTGTAGGTTTTGTCCCTCAGAAATACAATCTGTAGCAATCAGTATATCAATTTCCTCCTTGACGTTAGGGAATATCGTTTCTTTCTCCTTTGATATTGGTGAGAAGAGTGTGAGCAGTGTGTTGAAGTTCATCTTCTGCTTCAACTTTATGGTGCTTCGTGACTCAATATCTCCCGTAATCAATGCAGTATGTAGTCCCTTATCCTTGAGTATTTGCTCTGCAAGGTTATTGTAGAGATATTCGGCAGTATCAGAAAAGGCGGTGAAGATGATTACCTTCTTGTTACGTCCGTTGATGGGATTGTCAATCTTGTTATACACTACCTCCTTTAATACCTGCAACTTGGTGTCGTGTTCGGGGGTAATGTCACTCAACATTAAGCGGAGAAGGGATAGAACTTCAAGGTCTGCTGTCAAATCTCGTTTCCAAGATACTGTGTCCATATCGGACAAAAGTATCTTGGTTTTCTTTCCTCCAATAGTTGCTTCACTATCGTTTATATCCAAATCCTCTAGTTCGTAATCGTCAACAGATACTTCACCTGCTTCAATCTTCGCTATAGTACTACTGATAAGCGACTCAATACGACTAAGTGTGAGTCGGAAAGAGTTTACGGAACTTTCCAAGCGTTTGAGAAGGTTGGTACTCATCAATCTACTTATACCAATCTCACGTCCCGATACTGAGCGACCTCCAAAAGAGGTTTCATCATCCGTATCAATGTATTTATACAACTTGCTTGGATGAATGTACAGTGACGGACGATAGATAGATAGGTTCAAGCGTTGTAGTTCCTCAAATATATCGTTGTAGTTAATCGCATCGTTTATGTCTGTAAGGTTAGGACGATACGATTTTGGTGCAAGGCGTGTCGGGAATTTACCTATATCAGCAGTATCGTAGTACTGCTCAATGTGCTTGCGACTGCGAGCAATGGTAACAGAGTCAAGAACTTCAAAGAAGTCAAAACTCAGACTGTCAAGCAATCTTTGTGTAGTGCGTTCATCCTTTGGTAAGTTTGTCCACGCATTGTATGCTTTCTGTGCTCTATTAAAGATTGTCTCAATGCTGCTATCAGTGTCAAGCAACTCATTTATATTCTCTTGCCTACCTTCATAGGCAAGTTCTAATTGATTCTTTAAGTCGTTAAAACGGTTGTTTACAGGTGTTGCTGAGAGCATCAAGACTTTGGTCTTAACTCCCGAACGTATAACCTTATTCATCAACTGCAAATAACGGTTCTCACGTGGATTCTCATCGTTCTCGTCAGTTGTAACCTTACCTCCATTACGGAAATTGTGTGACTCGTCAATAACTACAAGGTCATAGTTGCCCCAATTGATATGGTCGAGATTCAAACCGTTGGAAATACCTCCCTTTCGAGATAAATCAGAATGAAACAAGACATCATAGCGCAGACGGTCTGCTGATATTGGGTTATTTACATAGTTGCTCCTATAGGTTATCCAGTTGTCGTTAAGTTTCTTGGGGCATAATACAAGGACAGTTTTGTTTCTGTTCTCATAGTATTTGATAACAGACAATGCAGTGAATGTTTTACCCAAACCAACACTATCAGCAAGAATACAACCATTGAATTTTTCCAACTTATTGATGATGGCAAGGCACGCATCTTTTTGGAAGTTGTATAGTTTGTTCCAAATAGCACTGTTCTTGAATCCTGTTGCTTCGTTTGGGAGTACGTCCTCTGAAATATCGTCCAAGAACTCCTTGAAGATGTTGTACAGTGTTACAAAGTAGATAAAATCGGGTGAGTTCTCCTTGTAAACGTTGCTTATGTTGTCAATTATAGCATCTGTGACATTCTTAAAATTCTCAGAATTATTCCAAAGTTCGTTGAAGTTTCTAAGATAGTCATCAGCAATAGGCGAGGGCATACGAACAGATGTGGGACAAATGTTGTTGCCCCTTTCGCATCCTAATTCGGTTGTTGTAAATTCGTTGAAGGGTAAATATGTATATTTGGAGTCACCATTGGCGACTGTCATAAAACCATTTAATATGCCTTCTGAGACATTGGTCTTGAAACATGCTTTGCGTCTAATCCAATCGGCACACTCTCTTGCAATCGCCTTTTGTGATAGTTGATTCCTTAGTTTGATTTCAAAATCAGAACCAAACAAGTTTCGCTCTCTGCTCAACTTGGGGATAAAGAACTCTCTTTTCTCTTTGGATGCCTTTTCACGATTGAAGGTTGGCGATGTAAAGATGAAACGCAATTCTTCAATCGCCTCTAATTCCTCTCTTAGTGCTTCGTAAGCATAGATAGAGAAACTTGCTGCTGCTATAGATACGCTGCTCGCTCCCTTCAAGGTTATCTTCAAATCATCAATAACCTTGCTGCTCAGATTATCAAATTGTTTAGGCATTTCCATATATAAGTGCGCTATTCAATGATTGTCAATAGATTCTCAACATCCTCTTTGTTCGCTATCTTGTAAATCTCACCATTGTACTCTATGTAACCGTTGAGGAGAGGTTTTTGCTCTTCCTTTTTGTCGGTAATGAGTTCAAGGTAATCTACACCTAGGATGTCCGCAATTTCTTGAATCTTATCTAGATTTCGTGTCTCTAGCACAGTGTTTACATTTTGCTTTTTTATGCCAAGCATATCTGCAAACGCTGACTTGGTTATTCGCTTTTCTAGCAGTATTTGCTCAATCCGTAATTTAATCATATTACCCATTATGTCCTTGTAATCGTAAAGTTATTATATTAAATTTTAAATCGCAACAAAGGTAATCAAAAAAAATTACAAAATAATATAAAAATAATTACAAAACATTTGCAGGGTAATCAAAAAAGCATTACCTTTGTATCAACAAAAAGAGATAAACAATGAAGGCAAAGGTTGGAACATATCATTTTTCAAGACATCGTTCAAATTGGGGCGTTTATATGTGGGATGTAGTAAGAGAAGATGGTTTTGCAACAGCAAAGTTTATCAAGGACGTGTTCACTTATGAGGATGCAGTGAGAGAGGTATATCACTTAAATGGATGGGGTGAACCTAAATACATTAGAAGAAGTTTTTAATCATTTAATTAGATAGGAGATTTTTACTATGAAACAGATGGCAGCAGTTAGCACAAATGAGATTGCACGTTACACAGCAAAGAACATTGTTATGAATAACGTTGATATGCTTACAGCAACAAGTAAGGGTATCGCACTTGAGGCAATGAAGAAGCGCATGATGAGGGGTGAGTGTGTGCGCTTCGCCTATATGAAGAAGGATGGTTCAGTAAGGGTCGCAGTTGGGACTTTGCAGAAGCAAGCGGTAGAGTCTAATACAAACGGCAATAGTATTCCCAAACGTTATTTCGGGATGTTTGCCTACTTGGATTTGGAAAAGATGGCATGGAGAGGATTCAAAGAGGAACGCTTTATCGGCACCATCGAGAACTAAAATGGATTGGGGAGCAATCCCCATCCTTATATATATAATAAGGTATATGACTATGGCAGAGTATATAATGAAAATCTTGCGTTCACAGTTAATGGTGATGTTTAGTTGGGGATTCAATAAACCTCAACGACTACCCGATGACAAGGGATTGCGATTTTATGTAAATGGATTCAAGTATCAAGGAATGGTTGATGTTGTGTACAACGATGGACGTGATTTGTTTGAGGTGTCATTGGGTGATGGGACTTTGATTGAAGATGTATACCTCGGTTGTCTAGTTAATGTGATAGACGGATTAGTGGAACGGGTTGATGATTATAAAGAGAGGGTTGAGACTGAATACCAAATTCACTAATAGATTGATGGATGCTATGAGAAAATAAAGGAGGTGCTAATATCTCCTTTATTTATTTTTCGTATCTTTGTGTGCATGTTTTCCCTATGATTATGAATGAGGATATAAAACTACATATTTATTCTGCTGACCCTTCAACAGTGTTGGAATTGCCTTTTGTCGATGATGGCATCAAGGCAGGATTCCCTAGTCCTTGCCAAGATTATATAACAGAAAGCATAGACTTAAATAAGGAAATTATTCGTCATAAAGAAACTACCTTTTTAGCAAAGGTGTCGGGTAATTCATTGATGGATGCAGGGATCTGTGATGGTGACATTATTGTAATAGATAAGTCCTTGGAAGTAAACGATGGCGATTTTGTTGTTGCTTACATTGATGGTGAATTTACGCTTAAAGAGTTTAGGAAAGATAGAAATAATGAATGTGGGTGGTTGATACCTCACAACAGTATGTATTCTCCAATTAAAGTAACAAAGGATAATGACTTTATGATTTGGGGTGTACTCACCTATACAATCAAGAAACTACACAGATAAGTGGACTATGGAGTTGTTCGGACTTGCAGACTGTAACAATTTTTATTGTTCGTGCGAGAGGGTATTTCATCCTGATTTGAGGGATAGACCCGTAGTCGTGTTGAGCAATAATGATGGATGTGTTATTGCAAGAAGCGAAGAAAGTAAGTCCTTGGGCATTAAGATGGGTGAACCCTTTTTTCAGATAAAAGAGGTGCTAGACAAGAATAATGTAGCAGTCTTTTCATCTAACTATAACCTTTATGGTGATATGAGTAAGAGGGTGATGTCTTTGTTGTCTACATATACACCTCATATTGAAGTCTACTCGGTCGATGAGGCATTCTTGGACTTGAGTGGGATGGGGGATACTGAGTCTCTTACTCTATACTGCAAGGAGATGGTTAAGTCTATCACCAAAGGAACGGGGATACCTATATCATTGGGTATTGCTCCAACTAAGACTTTGGCAAAAATGGCATCTAAGTTCGCAAAGAAATATCGGGGATATGAAGGTGTTTGTGTTATTGATACGGATGAGAAACGCGAAAAAGCACTTAAATTATTTAATATAGGTGATGTTTGGGGAATTGGTCGTAAGCATCTGAATAAATTGGAATATCATGGAGTTCACACGGCATGGGACTTTATTCAGAAGTCAGAAAGTTGGGTGAGAAGAGAGATGACCGTTACAGGTGTTCGAACATGGAAAGAACTCAAAGGTGAAAGTTGTATATCGATAGAAGAACTACCTCACAAGAAGAGTATTTGCACTAGTAGGAGTTTTGCCGAACAAGGTTTGAGCAATTTGGGTGAGGTGGAAGAAGCGGTAGCAAACTTTGCTGCACAATGTTCAAGAAAACTGAGGGAGCAGCATGTTGTTTGTCAGTCTATGACCGTATTTGCCCATACGAGTAGATTTAGAATGGATATGCCCCAAGATTATATCTACCAAACTGTAAACCTTGAAGTCCCAACGAATGACCTACAAGAGTTGGTGTCTGCCGCTGTAACTCAGATTAGAAAAGAGTGGAAGGGTAATGGGGAATACCATTACAAAAAATCGGGGGTAATCGTTTGGAATATATGCAGAGACGATGCTATACAAGGAAATCTGTTTGATAGTGTTAATCGTGGAAAACAAATGGATTTGGCAAACGCCATAGATGAAATCAATCGCAAGAATGGTCATAATACTATAAGGGTGGCAGTTCAAGGATTTGGGAACAAGTGGCATCTGAAAAACGAATACATCTCTAAGCAGTACACTACTAATATCAACGACATAATAGTTGTGAAGGCAAAATAGTACGAATAACAGTCTTCATTTTGAGGTTAGTGGCGCTTTCAATTTGCAGACGCTGTAGTCTTCAATTTGCAGCACATATAATAATATATAAGAAAAGATAATATAAGGTAGAACTTTCCAGTTAAGACTGTCAGTTCTGCCTTATTGTTAGGATAGTTTAAGGTAATTTTGTACTTTTGCATCTACAATAATCTACACTATAAATGGATACAAAAGGTTTTTTTGAATTTATAAATGTTATATATACGTATGACAAAGGTAAGTCTGTAGTAGATTCCCTCTGTAATGGTAAGATAAGATATAGTTCTTTCACAAGCAAGATGTTTAGAAAGCGTAAAGCATTCGAATCAAGTGTATTTACTTGTTGTTTGGAGAATCCGAACTTTATAGAGCAACTACTTATATATGAAAACAGATTCAAGAAGTCTCTCGAAGGGTATGCTCAATCACATTGGTTTGATGTAGAATATGATAGGTTACAGCAACCACGTGAATACTTTACGCGTAAGTATCATGAGGTGAGAAGACGTCAGATTGAGTTGGCACTTGCGTATATAGAAAAGGTTAGAAATCCTCAATCTACGAATCCTAGTTTTTCAGATAATAGTTCTAAAGAAAAGGTTGCACCATACTTTGAAGGATTTACATCGGAAGAAGTAACAAAACTGTTCGATTTCCTTGTAGAGAAAAGGTATTTACTCAATCCTTCTAAGGATGATTTCTTATATTACTTTGGAGGAGGGAATGGGAATCAACCTGCTGCTACGTTAGAATGGAATATGAGTAAAAAGAAAAATAGTTTGGCCTTTTTGATTGGGACATTGTTTAAAGGGGATAGAAACTTCTGGGACAAGGCAGAATTGATTTTCGGAACGACGGGACTAAAAGGGTTATATCATGGGAAACGTGAAAGTGAAAGGTCTGAGCATGAAATTGTTAAATTTGTAGTAGATTTATAAAGGAATTCTGTTATCTTTGCAAAAGAAAAGTCGATGATTGAAATTTTGCGTTCAAAATTTGTGACTGAACACGTTGTTCGCTTTTGCAGGTGATAGAATATCAGCATTATTTGGAGAGGGGTTCGAATCCCTCCCTTTCCGCAGAGAAGCGAGCAGCGAAAGTTGCTCGCTTTTTTTGTTGTATCCCCCATAATCCCTTGCACACGAGCAAATAAATCACTACCTTCGCATCATTCAACATTAACAACATGAAGAAACATTTACTTTTCCTCTTCGCAGCCCTGCTGCCCCTCGTGACTAATGCACACGACTTTGAGGTGGGCGGCATCTACTACAACATCACCTCTTCCACGACGGCCGAGGTGACATTCAAAGGCAGTAACTATTATGAATACAGTAATGAATATTCTGGTTCCATCACCATCCCCGCCACCGTCACCTACAATGGCGTGGCGTATAGCGTGACGAGTATTGGAGACGATGCATTCGCTGAATGCAGCAGCCTCACCGCCATCAAAATCCCCGAGGGAGTGACGAGCATTGGAGACTATGCTTTCCAAAGTTGCAGCTGCCTCACCGCCATCACCATCCCCGAGGGCGTGACGAGCATTGGAAGCTATGCATTCTATTATTGCAGCAGCCTCACCGCCATCACCATCCCCGAGAGCGTGACGAGCATTGGAAACTATGCTTTCCGTGGTTGCAGCAGCCTCACCGCCATCACCATCCCCGAGAGCGTGACGAGCATTGGAAGCAGTGCTTTCGCTGGTTGCAGCAGCCTCACCGCCATAAGTGTAGCTGAAGGCAATACCATATATGACTCTCGTGGTGGTTGCAACGCCATTATAGAGACTAACAGCAATACATTGATTTCTGGTTGCGCAACAACGATTATTCCCGCGAGTGTGACGAGCATTGGAGAGAGTGCTTTTGCGTATTGCAGCAGCCTCACCTACATCACCATCCCCGAGGGCGTGACGAGCATTGGAATCGCAGCCTTCTTGGTTTGCAGCAAACTCACCGCCATCACTTGCAAGGCGACAACACCGCCCTCCATTGATTTTACATTCCATGATGTTAGCAAGTCCATCCCCGTCTATGTACCCGCAGGTTCGGTAGAAGCCTACAAGGCGGCAGAGGGTTGGAGCGAGTTTACCAATATCCAGCCCTTGTCCAATGTATATATCCTCACGGTATCTTCCGCAGGTTACGCCACACTATACCTCGACTATGCCGCGAAGATTCCTGACAATGTGAAAGCATACATCGCCACCAGCGTAGAGGGCGACAGGCTGATGATGAACCGAGTGACGGGTGTGCTCCCCGCCGAGACGGGTGTGATAGTGCGTGCCGAGGCTGGAGAGTATACCTTCGCGAAGTCTGACGACACCCCTGCCAATGTAGAGGGTAACCTGCTCTCGGGCACTGCTGCCAATACTTACATCACCGCCGAATCGGGCTACAAGTACTATGTATTGGCCAAGAAGAACGATGTTGTAGCCATGTATCACCCCCAGCTCACCGATGGGCGGTTCCTCAACAATGCCAACAAGTCATACTTGGCACTTAAGGCGGATGACCTCGGCATCTTCGATGAGGAGACGAACACCGAGGCCGAGGGTGGCCAGCTGAGCAATCGCCTCCGCTTCGACTTTGGCGGTACGACAGATATTGAGATGACAACAGACAGCAGACGGCAGACAACAGAACTCTATGACCTCCACGGCCGCCGCGTGACCAACATCGAGAAGCCCGGCATCTACATCGTGGATGGACGTAAGGTTGTGATTAAGTGAGCGCAGAGATAAGCTCGCTTAATCTCTGCCAAGCGTGAACAAGCTCGACGAAGTCAAGTGGTCATCAAGTAACACCATCTTACATGCAAATATCTTAGCACACACGGGAGCACCCCCTCAGGGCGCTCCCGTAAGCTTTAGTTCTCCCAAGTACCGACAAAGTCGCCACTGCCTATATAAGAGAGCAGAAACAAATACCCTCAGTATTCAGTACTCAATTAATCTGCTCTCTCTCCCGATGGAGGTGAAATAGTTGTAATAAAAATTCATATTTAGTAATTATTAATTATTAAATATGCCCATAATAATACCAGTACAAAAAGACAGTGCACAAATTAATTGAGGGTGAGTACTGAGTGCTTCGAGCAAGCGCTTTGCCGCACCTGCGGCAGCGGATTCCCGCACCTGCAGCGTGATGTTGTTGCACCTGCGGAAAATCATTATCTCACTACAGATGAGTGGATTGCAAAAAGTTATTTGAAGTCTTTTGAAGTCTTTTGAACTAAGTCGAAAGGGAAAAATAAAGTGTAGTATCTTTGCGTCAGAAACGAGGGATTAATACCCCTCCGAGTTCTTCGGCCAAAGAACTCGCGAATATCGGGCCCGATATTCTTTCTGCCGCGAAATCGCTTACGCTCGGCTAAGTTCAAACAAGTTTGACTCGTTCTCGCTAAACCGCGATTTTGCATTGTCAATGGATGACAACAGACAACAGACAACCGACGCTCGAAGCGAGAGCAGAGCAAGGAGGAGGAAAAGCCTACAAAGCAGGATTAACAGAAACCACGGATTGCGCGGATTGCACAGATTAGGCCTTCGGCCGTAGGGATGCAAGCAAGGCGATGCATGATGGTCCGTGAAATACGGAACGAAATTGACCCAATAGAAAAATCCGAGTAATCCGTGGTTGATAAAAATGAACCCTAAACCCTAACCCCGCGTCTCTGTCATCTCGAGCAACGCGAGAGATCCCGCGCTGGGACTATGAGACTTGGCGTGCGACGCTGCGAGAAAGATTGCACCAGGTCCTGATGCGAGAGAAGTGCTGAAGCACGCTCCTCGGGGGAGATAAACCTCCCTTCGTCGCAACCGACGCTAATGCTCCGCGTCGGCGGCGCTTCGCTTTGTCGGGATGACACCCATAACCTATAACCCAAATGAAACAAATCAATTGGAGCAAGTTTCTCAAAGTATTAATCGCAGTACTCACCGCCCTTGCCGGCTCGCTCGGCATCGTGAGCTGCGTAGGGGCCTCACCCCATCCCTCTCCCAAGGAGCACCACCATCGTTGCTAACGTAATATCTCATCATCATGAAAGCGCACTGCTCACCCGCGAGGTCTGAGCCCCCCTCCTCGGGCCGACGCGAAAGAGCGTCGGTTGCGACGAAGAGAGGTTTACCTCTCCCGAGGAGTCTCGCTCACGAGCCTTTGGTTAGGGGAGGCCCCGGGGCCTTTGCCCGAGTCGTCCGAGGCTCGCTCTTGGTGCTGCTCTCGCTGACACTGATGTAGCGTCGGGGGAGAGGATTCTTTTCGTTGTTTCTGTACGGATCAGAGGAGTCTGCTATGGGCAAGGATGGGATTTAGTGATTGATGATGGCGGCAAGGAACTTCTTGGCCTGATCAAGGGTGATACCTCGTCGGTGGGCGTAGTCGAGGAGTTGCTCTTCGCTGATGCTGCCTACGGAGAAGTAGTGTGCCTTGGGGTGGGCGAATATGAGGCCTGAGACGCTGCTGTGGGGGCTCATGGCGCCATTCTCGGAGAGGGTGATGCCTATCTCGGAGAGGGGCAGCAGCTCGCCGATGAGGAAGTTGATGGACTGGTCGGGGAGGCTGGGGTAGCCTACGGCAGGGCGTATGCCCTGGAAGCGCTCTTCGTGGAGCTCGCGCATCGTCAACTGCTCATCCTTGGCATAGCCCCAATGGTGCTTGCGCACCTCTTCGTGCATCTTCTCGGCCGTGGCCTCGGCAAGGCGGTCGGATAGAGTGGAAAGTTGAAAGTTGAAAGTTGAAAGTTTCTCTGGAGGTAGAGACACTGTTGTTGCAAACACTCCCATCGTGCTTGCGATGTCTGGTTCTTTTCTTTCCTTAGGGGCGGCTTGGCATCCCTCTTCTTTCTCTCTTATGAAGTCGCTCAGGCAGAGGGTGTAGCCTGACTTGCCTACGTGTTGCTGGCGTAGGAAGGGGATGCGTATGCGATTGTCTATGATGATGTCGTCGCCCTCGCTATAGGCATCGGCCAGGAGGAAGAGGGCGTGGCAGATGGGCTCGTCGGCCCATTGGCGGAGCAGTTCAACGGCTTCGTCGTAGAGTTTCATGGCTTCGCGGGCCTTGGCTTGCTCCTCGGCGGGGAAGGAGGCAATCCACGACGCACGGCACGAGGGGCAGTCGTGGATGTCGGTAACGGCTGCAAAGCGTGGCTCCATACCCCAGGCATGGAAATAGTATATCCAGTTGATGTAGGGGACTACCTCGCGGACGTGATAATGGAGAACTCTGAATTCAGAAACGAAGTTCGCTGGCCGTAGGGAAAAGCAATTATGAATTCTTTGTGGCATAAGGCTATGTCACTCTAAACACTACACACTACACTCTACACAAGAATTAGGAATTAAACTCCATTCTCTCGCCCATCATGCTTTCGTCGAACTTGCCATTGGCATATACGGCATGACCATTGACCCAGGTGTGGGTGATATCCCAACGGAAGGTGTGGCCCTCGAAGGGGCTCCAGGCGCACCTGCTCTGTATCTCCTCAGTGGTGACGGTGTGGGGAGCATCGGGGCTCAAGAGCACGAGGTCGGCACGGTAACCTTCGCGGATGAAGCCGCGCTTCTTTACCTTATATAATATGGCGGGGTTGTGTGCCATCTTCTCTACCACTTGGGGGAGGGTGATGATACCTTCGTCGGCCAACTCGAGCATGGCGGGAAGTACGTATTGTATGGTGGGGATGCCCGAAGCGGCCTTGAGTGAACCGCCTACCTTGTCGGCAGGGAGATGAGGGGCATGGTCGGTGCCGATGACATCGATGAGTCCTTTGCGTAGTGCCTTGCGTAGGGCGTCGCGGTCGGCCTCGGTCTTCACGGCGGGGTTGCACTTGATGCGGGTGCCATAGGTGGCATAGTCGGCATCGGTGTAGTAGAGGTGGGGCAGACACACCTCGGCAGTAATCTGCTTGTCCTTGAGGTCACCCTGTTGCAAGAGTTCCAACTCGCGTGCTGTGCTGATGTGCATGATGTGTATCTTGGCTCCGGTCTTCTTGGCCAGTTCGACGGCCTTCTTGGTGGATTGGTAGCAAGCCTCCTCGCTACGGATGAGGGGGTGGTACTCTACCGCAGGGTCGTCGCTGGCGGTAGCCTCCTTATACTTGGCTGTGTTGGCCGAGATGATGCTTTGGTCTTCACAGTGCAGGGCGATGAGGGTGGGCGATTCGCTGAAGATGGTCTCGATGCGCTCGTCTTGGTCTACCAACATGCCTCCCGTGCTACTTCCCATGAAGAGTTTCACTCCGCAGATAGTATGCGGGTCTACACGGCGCACTTCGCCGATATTATCTGTCGTGGCACCAAGGTAGAAGGAGTGATTGACGAGACACTTTGCCTTGGCATCGGCAAACTTGGCCTCCACGGCTTCCAACGTGGTGGTCTGCGGATTGCAGTTGGGCATGTCCATCACTGAGGTCACACCACCTCGTGCTGCGGCGCGGCTCTCGGTGTGCATGTCGGCCTTGTGGGTCAGGCCCGGGTCGCGGAAGTGCACGTGGTCGTCGATGCAGCCTGGGATGAGATACTGTCCTTGGGCATCGATGACGCAGTCGGCGGTGATGCCTGTGGTGTCGGTGCCGCGAATGATAGCGGCTATGCGATTGTCTTCGATGAGTACGCTACCTACGTACTGCTCGCCTTCGTTGACGATGATGGCTTGATGTATCAGGGTGGTCATGGGAGTCTTTTTTTAAGTTAAGAGGGAAGAGTTAAGAGGGAAGAGTTTAGGGCTAACAGCCAAAAGCTAACAGCTAACAGTCAAAAGCCCATAACCTATAACCCTTAATCGTTCATCTCACGGTTCTGCACTACCTTGCGGAAGGCGGCGGGTGCGGGTACTTCGAAGTGCATGAGCTCGCGTGTCACCGGGTGCACGATCGACAGGCGGTGGTTGTGTAGCATGAGTCGGCCTATGGGGTTGGTCTTGCCGCCATACTTGCGGTCGCCTGCTACGGGATTGCCTATCTCGGCAAGCTGCACGCGAATCTGGTTCTTGCGTCCGGTGAAGATTTGTACATCGAGTAGGGCATGGTAGTCATTGCTCTGCACCACGCGGTAGCGTGTCACTGCCAAGCGGCCTTCGTCGGGCTTGCGGGCTACGTATACCATCATGTTGTTATTGTTCTCCACGAGGTTGTGGCGCAACTCCTGTTGGGGCATCTCGGGGCAACCCTCTACGACCGCAGTATAAGAGCGCTCACGTACATAATTGTCCCAGTTGTAGCGTAACTCACGCTGCAAGTCGGGGTCCTTGGCAAAGACGAGGATACCTGAGGTGTATTGGTCCAAACGATGGCACACGTAAGCCGTAGAGCGGGCATCTTTCTGCTTCAAGTAGTCGGTAAGTAGGCTCTGCGCTGTCTTTTTCTTGTTGTCGTGACCCACGGTGAGCAGTCCCGCAGCCTTCTCCACTACTACGAGATACTTGTCTTCGTAGAGGAGGTGCAACTGGCTGGCGCGAAGCACGGCAAAGGGACGGGTGAAGTTTACCGAAACCTTGTCGCGGGGGGTAAGGGGAGTGTCAAACTGTGTCAAGGGCTGTCCGTTCACCGCTACGTGGTGATGGGCGAGCATCGACTTGATGTCGCTCTTGCTCTTGGGGGCAAGTATGATGTATAGGAAAGCCAGCAGCGTGGTGTTCTCTACTGGAGAGTAGTGGAATATTTGGTTGGGGCCTTTCTTTCCGTGGCGTTTGTTGCTCTTCATATTGTATATCGGTGTTGTGGTTATGTTTACTTGGTTATATCTATCAAGTAAGATATCTTTCCTGTGATGGTTGTGTTGGCCGAGCGACCGAAGGGGTCGGCCTTTGAGTTGCCGAACATGTCGGAGAGACCGAAGAAATAGCGTCCTTCGATGAGGAAATTGCCGATGCCTGTCTTCAATTCCATGCCCACACCTCCTGCAATGCCATATTCGAGAGTGTTCTCTACAGCCTTGCCGTATTGCTGTGTGGTGCTACCAGGGCGTTTGCTCTCATCCCAAGGGTATTCTTCGGAGAAACCATAATACTCCTCTTTTTTACTGGGGAGATAGAAACCGAACTGTGGACCTGCATTGACGAAGAACTGCATCTTGTCTTCCCTTTTCCCCCATCCGAGGTGAGCAAAGAAGGGTATCTCAATGTAGTTTGTGGTGCGATGATAGGTATTGTTGCTACCGTCCTCAATGAGTTCTCTCCATCCGCGTTGGGCAAGGTTGACTTCGAGCTGGGCTGCACAGATAAGGGCAAAGTACTTCTCTGTGGTGTAGCGCAAGGTGAAACCGCCTGTCAGACCTGGCTGAAGCTCTTGCTTGATCGTGGGACTGAAGTCTACACGACTCAAGTTGTATCCTGCATTAACGCCCATGGCCAGGTTGCTGCGCAGTTCGCCCACTTGTGCAAATGATAACGTGCTCAGCAGTAGACCGATGAGGGGAATGAAAAGACGCTTCATCAGTCAAAGTCAATGGTTTGCAGGTTATAGTCGCGTGAGAAATGCACGAAGAATACCTTGCGATTGATGAATCCGCCCCAGTTATTGACACGCTCAAACTTGAAGCCCGTCTGCAAGGGGTTATACTTCATCTCGCTCAGTCGGTTCTCCATGTCAGTGCCATACATATGCATTGCCTTGAGGAAATAGTAGGTTACATCAAATCCCAAAATCGCATACTTGGGATAGCGATTCACAATCTCCTTGCAGTAGGTGCGTCGGTATTTTTGGTGGAACGCCTTGGCCTCGGGCAACAGATTGTTGGTGTAAAACGAAGAGTAGAAATAGGTGTCTATCTCGTAGAACGAAGCCAAGTGGTTATTGGTATATATCTGATATTGGGGGTAACCGAAGAGACTGATGTCGAACTTTGTTGCTGCTGTATCGCGCACCAAGAGTTGGAATACTGGTACCATATTGTTCAAGCTACCGCTCTTTTCTGATGTCATCATCAGGATGTTGTGTCGCTTCGTATCGAGGCAGGTGAGTATGGTGTCCTTGTTGGTTGCAGTATCGGCCAACAGCACGGTGTAGGGCATATCACGATAGTCGAGTTCGTGCTTGAAGCCGCTGATGAGGTCGTCGTCCTTCTCTTCGGGAGATTCAAAGAATACGATGTTAGGTTGCGGGAATTGCATGAAGAAATGGTCGTACACCTCGGAGTAGAAGTAACTCTGCGGTGTGTTCACTTGATATACGTAGGGGTTGGTGAATACCGCATCGACTTGTCGGGCAAAGGGTACCACCATACGGATGCCATTGCTTTCGGCAAAGGTTGCTGCCTCGGCGATGTGTGTGTCGTATACGGGGCCGATGATGAGGTTCATCTCCTTCATCTCGGGTTTTTCCAATATGGGTTGGATAGATGCCCACTTGTTGCCTGAGTCATAGATATGTAGGTCTACCGATACGCCCTGTTTCTTCAGACTGTCCAATGCCAGAAGTGCGCCCTCGTAGAACTCTACCATCTTCATTTGCTCGCTTGAGACACTGTCGTTAAGCATCAGAGGCAGTATGATGGCTGTCTTTATCTGCTCGATGTTTTCAGGCACCACCTTCAATTCGGCAAATAGCTCCTCATCGGTGGGGACGATATTCACAACGGGGGCCGCTGTCTCTTGCTGCTCCATCTGTTTGCCTTGCTCTGTTTTGGGGTAGGGGATGCATAATATCTCTCCCATTCTCATTTTGCGCTCGCGTAACTCAGGGTTGGCATTCACCAACTCCAATTCAGAGATGCCATACATACGGCTGATGCGGTAGATGTTCTCTTTACGCTTCACCAAATGCTCTGTGCGGCAGTTGCTTTTCTTCTGTTCAGCAGCGGGCGTTGCTGTCTGTCCTGTCACAGATGTTTGTCCGTCCACGTTGGATTGTGTCGCTTGCTGCTCAGACTCCTTTTTCTCGGGGATGATGATAACCTGACCAACCTTGAAATTCTCAGCACTCAATCCCGGATTGGCATTGCAAATCTCACGTGCTGTGAGTCCATAGATAACGGTCAGCCTGTATAGTGTTTCGCCCGTCTTAATGGTGTGGAAACGCTCGTTCGTAGCATTCGTTGGTGCTGTCTCTATGGTAGCTTCCACCTTTTTGGTTTGCGGAATACGCAACTGCTCGCCAGCCTTTATCACTACATCACTGCCTGGATTCAGCTTGATAATGTCAGCCTCTGTGACACCATACATGCGAGAGATTGAGTATAGGCCTTGTCCCTTGGTTACGGTGTGGAGGAAGTAGTTCTCTGTTTGTGCCGCAGCCCACTGTGTCGAAAAGACCAAGGCTGATATCAGTAGTATATGCTTGAATAGTCTGTTCATATCGTACCTAATATATTATATACAACTTGCAAATGTACGAAAAAAAATGATAGTTCTCGTTGCGAATCCTATTTTTGTTCTTTTATGAAATGCTTTTCGGTAGCAATGGCTCGCAGCATGCGTTGCCTCCCCTCCGGGGTGAGGTCGGCGGGAATGGTGTCTTCAGGGATGATTCGGAAGTCCCCGCTACGACTTAGCACGGCCCGCTCTGTCCATACGAGATGGGGAGTGAGGCTCTTCAGTCGGGTAGTGTGGCCTATCTTTTCGATGGTAAGCTCTACTGCCATCCCTACATCACCATGAGTGATGCTCATATTGGATACATAATTGCCGAGTGAGTATACCACAGCATGTTGGGTGGGGTATTCGGCATGAGGTATCATCTTGATGGGTTGTATCACATGGGGGTGGCTGCCGATGACGTGGTCTACGCCTTGACCAATGAGCCATTGAGCCAGCTCAAGCTGTTCTTCATTGGGCGTCTGTTGATACTCAGTGCCCCAGTGCATGAGTGCTATGATGACATCGGGTGTCATCGTGCGGGCTTTTTGTATGTCAGCTGCCAATTCCTTGCGGTTGAGGCTGTTGACGATGTTGGGAGGTGTGGTGGCAATGCCATTAGTGCCATAGGTGGCACACAGTAGGGCGATGCGTATGCCGTTCTTTTCCACGATAAGGGGGTATCGGTTGGTACGGTCTTCCTCATTGCGATAGGTCCCTACAGATGTGAGGCCGATAGAATCGATAAGCGTGAGTGTGCGCTCCAAGCCTCTGCGTCTGCGGTCAAGGCTATGATTATTGGCTGTAGTAAGTATGTCGAATCCTGCATCCTTTATGGCATAGAGATATTCGTCGGGGGCACTGAACTGTGGATAGCCGCGGTAGGGCTTGCCGCCTAACGTGACTTCAAGATTGCCTATGGCAAGGTCGGCACGGCTGATGTGCTCCTTTACCAAAGAGAAGCAGTTTGTGTAGTCGTAGCTGCTGTCGGCACGTAGGGCAGCATTGATTTGTGCCTGATGCTGCATGAGGTCGCCCACAAAGAGAAGATTCACCTGCTTTCCTTGTCCAAAGACACACAATGGTGCAAGCAGTAAGAGTATGATACGGATGAATCTCATGTATGTGGTATTTCGTCTTTAACTCGTAAAAATACGTATTATATTTAAGGTTTGCAAACCTAAGCTTAAAAATCTGTAATACAAAAATATGAGGGCATGTCAATGACATGCCCTCATATATGCAGGATAATTCTTAGATTAAGAAACCGAGCAATACACCGGCAGCACAAGCCGAACCGATAACACCAGCTACGTTGGGACCCATGGCATTCATGAGGAGGTAGTTGGTGGGGTCGGCCTTCTGGCCCTCGTCGTGTGAGATACGTGCGGCCATAGGCACGGCTGACACGCCGGCATTACCGATAAGCGGGTTGATCTTCTTGCCTTGGGGGAGGAAGAGGTTCATGAACTTCACGAACAACACGCCGCTGGCGGTAGCGATGACGAAGGCGGTGATACCTACGAGCAGAATCTTCAACGTAGAGGGGGTGAGGAACTCACTGGCCTGTGTAGAGGCACCTACGGTAAGACCGAGCAGGATGGTGATACAGTTGATCAGAGGACCCTTAGCAGCCTCGGCGAGGCGACCGGTTACACCGCTCACGTTCAAGAGGTTACCGAAGAAGAGCATACCCAACAAAGGCAGACCGCTGGGCACGATGAAAGCGGTGAGCAGTAGACCTACGATGGGGAAGATAATCTTCTCGGTCTGTGATACCTGACGGGGAGCCTCCATGCGGATGAGGCGCTCCTTCTTCGTGGTGAGCAGGCGCATGATGGGGCGCTGGATCACGGGAACGAGGGCCATATATGAGTAGGCACACACAGCGATGGCTCCCATGAGGTTGGGCGCAAGCTTCGACGATAGGAAGATGGCCGTAGGACCATCAGCACCCCCGATGATGGCGATACCGGCTGCTTGGTCGGGCTCAAAGCCGAGCAACAATGCGATGATGTAGGCAGCGAAGATACCGAATTGTGCAGCTGCTCCTACGAGCATCATCTTGGGATTGGCGATGAGGGGACCGAAGTCGGTCATGGCACCAATGCCGAGGAAGATGAGGGGAGGGTACCAACCGGTCTTAACACCCTGGTAGAGGATGTTGAGCACCGAACCCTCTTCGTAGAGACCAATCTCGAGGCCGGCATCGGCCTTGAAGGGGATGTTACCCAAGATAATACCAAAACCTATGGGCACGAGCAACAATGGCTCCCAGCCCTTCTTGATGGCAAGGGTGATGAAGAGGCAACCCACAGCAATCATCACGATATGCCCTACCGTAGCATTGGCAAAACCGGTGTATTGCCAGAAGTCTACGAGGTTGTTTCCGATAAAGCTAAAAAAATCATTCATAATATTGAGGCCTCCCCAACCCCTCCCAAGGAGGGGCTTTCCGACATCGCGGAAAACGTGAGGACTTTTTATTAGTTTTACATGTTATTCAGTGGCCTCCGAGTCACCCCTCCTCGGGAGGGGCAGGGGGAGGCTTCCTTTTTTATCCCAGTGTGATGATATCTGTGCCTTCGGCGATAGACTGACCCTTCTCTACGTTGATAGATACTACGGTACCTTCGCGGTCGGCGTTGATGTTGTTCTCCATCTTCATGGCTTCGAGGATGGCCACGGTCTGACCCTTGGTAATGGTGTCGCCCACCTTCACTTTGATATCGAGGATGACACCGGGGAGCGGAGCCTTGATGCCTGCACCGCCAGCTGTGGGAGCGGCCTTGGGAGCGGGAGCAGCTGCAGGTGCAGCCGCGGGAGCGGCGGCAGGACGTGCTACTACGGGTTTGCTTACTGCGGGCTTGGCGGGACGGTCGAGCTCTACCTGGTATGATTTGCCATTGACGGTCACATTGGCCTTGTTGCCCTCGAGTTCTTCTACGGCAACATTGTACTCGTTGCCGTTGATTTTGTATTTATATTCTTTCATAATATTGAGGCCTCCCCAACCCCTCCCAAGGAGGGGCTTTCCGACATCGCGGAATATGTAGAGGACTTTTTTGTTAGTTTTACATTTCGTTATTCAATGGACTCCGAATCACCCCTCCTTGACTTCGGCCCCTTCGGGCGTCGACCTAAAGGTTGGGAGGGGCAGGGGGGAGGCCTTTAGTTATACGGATACGGATGTGAGTGTGTGTGCGTGAGCATGTGCCAGCTTGACTCGCCACCATCGATGGTGAGGATGTCGCTCTCCTCGTCGTGCACGTTGCCGAAGTGTTCGTGCAGAGCCATGCAGATGGCTGCCATCTCTTCGTCAGCCTTGCCACCCTTAGCGGCGGGTGCTGCCTGGGGAGCAGGAGCTGCAGCCTTGGCTGGAGCCTTCTTGGCACTTGAGATGGTGCTGGCGAAAATCTTGCCGATGATGGCGAAGAGCCACCATAGGATGGCAAGAGCCGAGAACACCACGGCCATGCACATCACGGTCATGCCGAGACCGAGGCTGTCCATACGCTTGAACTTGGCCACCTTGCCCTCGCCCTGCTCAACGGTGTTGGTAGCGGCGGGGGTCACATTCTCGGCAGGCACGATGTGCCATGCGCCGATGCCGTCCTTCTCGCGTGCCCATGACTGGTTCTCGCCCAGGGCAGGCACGGTGATGGAGTCGAGTAGGGTAGTACCGTTGGCATCGTATAGGGCAATCCAGTTCTCGGTGCTATCGGTTAGTGTGAAGCTGGTGTGGAACACGCCACGATTGGGCAACGCATCGGCAAAGAAGAGCATCTTCTGCTTGCCGTGGATGCCTGTGGCTACACTGCCCGAAGGAATCTGATACATCATCTTGATGCGCTCGGGGGCACTGAGCGACTCATCCAACACGGCGCGGTTGGTCGTGAGGAAGCAGTTGCGTGCGTTGGCCGGAGCAAATGCATCGTTATGAAATTCTATCCATGCCGAACGACAACCATACTCGTCGACGAGGCTGGCCGTGTTGGTCACGAGAATCTCGTTAAATTTCAGGCTCTTGGCACCCTGAGCAAAGCTCAAGGTAGCTGCCAAAACCATCAGTAATGTTATAAATGTCTTTCTCATTGTCTATTTGAAGCCTCCCCAATTATCCGCGTTGCGGCTCCTCTGGGAAGATACACCTTCCTTTGTCGCAACCGACGCTTTCATACCGCGTCGGCCCGAAGAGGGGCTTTCCGACATCGCGGAAAACGTGAGGACTTTTTTATTAGTTAGACTACTTTTTCTAATTCGGTGGCTCCGAGTCACCCCTCCTCGGGAGGGGCAGGGGGAGGCCACTCTCAATTATTAAAGAGGTATGTTACCATGCTTTCTCTTCGGGTTCTCGAGCTTCTTGGTTTGCAACTCGGCCAAGGCACGGATGATGCGGAAGCGGGTGTTGCGGGGCTCGATGACGTCGTCGATGTAGCCATACTTGGCAGCATTGTAGGGGTTGGCGAAGAGCTTGGTATATTCGGCCTCCTTTTCGGCGATGAATGCCTTGGGATCTTCCTTCTCCTTCGCTTCCTTGGCATAGAGCACGGCAGCGGCACCGCTGGCACCCATCACGGCAATCTCGGCAGTGGGCCAAGCATAGTTCATGTCGCCACGGAGCTGCTTACAGCTCATCACGATGTGGCTACCACCGTACGACTTGCGCAGGGTAACGGTTACCTTGGGCACAGTAGCCTCGCCGAAGGCGTAGAGCAACTTGGCACCATGGAGGATAACGGCATTGTACTCCTGGCCTGTGCCGGGGAGGAAGCCGGGAACGTCAACGAGAGTCACCAAGGGGATGTTGAAGGCATCGCAGAAGCGTACGAAGCGGGCTGCCTTGCGCGAAGCGTTGCAGTCGAGCACACCGGCGAAGGCCATGGGCTGGTTGGCCACGATACCTACCGACTCGCCATTGAAGCGGGCGAAGCCGACGATGATATTCTTGGCATAGTCCTTCTGTACCTCGAGGAACTCACCGTTGTCGACGATGGCACCGATAACCTCGTACATGTTGTACGCCTTATTGGGGTTGTCGGGGATGATCTCGTTGAGGAGGTCTTCCTTACGGTCGATGGGGTCGGTGCACACCATGCGGGGTGCCTGCTCCATATTGTTCTGAGGCATGTATGAGAGGAGCTTGCGGATCATGGCAAGGGCTTCTACCTCGGTTTGTGCGGTGAAGTGGGTGACACCCGACTTGGATGAGTGTACCGATGCACCACCGAGCTGCTCCTGGGTTACATCCTCGCCAAGCACGGTCTTCACTACGGCGGGGCCGGTGAGGAACATGTATGAGGTGCCTTCCATCATCAAGGTGAAGTCGGTGAGGGCGGGAGAATATACGGCACCACCGGCGCAGGGGCCGAAGATACCTGAGATCTGAGGAATCACGCCCGAAGCCATGATGTTGCGCTGGAAGATTTCTGAGTAGCCTGCGAGGGCGTTGATACCCTCCTGGATGCGTGCGCCACCCGAGTCGTTGATGCCGATGACGGGAGCACCCATCTTCATGGCTGCATCCATGATTTTACAAATCTTCATCGCCATGGTTTCTGAAAGTGAACCTGCGTTCACGGTGAAGTCCTGTGCAAAGACGTATACCAAGCGGCCATCGATGGTACCATAACCTGTTACCACGCCATCGCCGAGGGCCTGCTTCTTCTCCATGCCGAAGTTGTGGCAACGGTGGGTGACAAACATGTCCATCTCTTCGAATGAACCCTTGTCGAGCAACATGTCGATGCGCTCACGTGCGGTATACTTACCCTTCTCATGCTGCTTTTGAATGGCTTTCTCGCCACCGCCCAAACGGGCCTTCTCGCGCAGCTCTACGAGTTCTCTGATTTTATCTAATTGTGACATAAAATTGAGGCCTCCCCAACCCCTCCCGAAGAGGGGCTTTCCGACATCGCAGAATGTGCAGAGGACTTTTATTAGTTTTACATTTTATCATTCAATGGACTCCGAGACACCCCTCCTCGGGAGGGGCAGGGGGAGGTCTGTTTTACTTCTCGCAAAGTTCGGTGAGTACTCCCTGTGTTGATTTCGGGTGGAGGAACGCGATGTTCAAGCCCTCGGCACCCTTGCGGGGAGCCTTGTCGATGAGGCGTATGCCGGCAGCGTCGCACTCGGCAAGTGCTTCAGCCACGCCATCCTCAACGGCAAATGCCACGTGGTGTACGCCAGCGCCCTTGTTCTCGATGAACTTGGCGATGGTGCTCTCCTCCGATGTGGGTTCGAGCAGTTCAATCTTTGTTTCGCCCACCATAAGGAATGCGGTGCGCACTTTCTGGTCTTCTACAGTCTCGATGTTGTAGCACTTCAGCCCGAGTACGTTCTCATAGTAGGGGAGTGCCTCCTCGATGCTCTTGACAGCAATGCCGAGGTGTTCGATTTTTGAGATCTTCATGTGTTTCGTATAATTAAAATTGGTTGTTTTTTGAAATAAACTATTCGGCTCCAAAGTTAGTATTTTATTTTTTATTTGGAGCCACGAATCTCTATTTATTTTTCTTGTAATGCAGTTACGTGTGAGTATTCGGGGATTTCTTGCAAGAAAGTATAGGTGCCCGTCGTCTTGTCCACCTTGCAGCAGTAGTGTACGAGTCCGTTGGAGACGATGAGGAAGTCCACTTGAAGCACCATATTGTAACGGCATATTTGGTCGAATACCTGTTGGGTGATGCTTACCGTGGTGGCCTTGTACTCCACGATGACGCGGGGCTTGAGTGTACGGTCATATACCACCGTATCGCACCTTCGGCTCATACCGTTGAGCTTGAGCTGTACCTCATTGGCCATGAGCGATTGTGGGTAGCCTTTGTGTCCGATGAGGAAATGCACGAAATGCTGGCGTACCCACTCCTCGGGTGTCAGTGCCACATATTGGCGGCGTATGACGTCGAAGATGGTAGGCTTGTCATCCTTCATCACCACTTTTCTCTCGAATGAGGGTAGATTCAGCTCTTGCATGTCTTTCTCTCTCTGCTGTTTGGTATTTAGAGTCTTCGTTTCCTCTACAAAAGTACAATAAATAAGGTGACCAAGCAAAAGTTTACTGCGAATTGGTGTCGAAAAGAGGGGGTGATGAACAAAATATGTTGCACAAAGTTATCATTTCATAAACCATTCTATTCTTCGTGCAATGGACATTCTTCTTATCTTAATCTTTGTTGCGGGTTACACAGGCATTGCCCTCGAACATCGTCTGCGTGTGGACAAGGCTGCCATTGCCTTGCTCATGTTCGGTTCTGTGTGGTCGGTCTATGCTTGCTGTCGTCCTGGTGGCTCGGAGGCATTGGTCGAGCATTTGGGAAGCACTTGCGAGACTCTCGTATTCCTTATAGGTGCCATGACGATTGTCGAGATTATCGATTCGCATGGTGGCTTCAGCATCGTCACTGAGCGTATTACCACGCGTAGCAAGTATCGCCTTCTATGGGTGCTGGCCATCATCACCTTTTTCCTCTCGGCCATCCTTGACAATATGACCACCACTATCGTGCTCATTATGATGCTACGTCGCATCGTTCCTGCTGGGCGCGAACGATTACTCTACGTAGCCATCGTCATCATTGCTGCCAACAGTGGAGGTGCGTGGTCGCCCATTGGAGATGTTACCACCATCATGCTCTGGATGCGTGGCAATGTCACTTCGGCCAATCTCATCACTTATCTTTTTGTGCCTTGTGTCGTGTCGCTATTGTTGCCTGCATGGTGGCTATCGCGTAAGTTCAAGGGAGGTGGAGAGTTTACCCCCACGGTTACCGATACCATGTCACAACCCTGTGGCGTAGGACGCCGCTTCAGCCTTTTGGTACTCGTGCTTGGTGTGGCGGGCCTGCTCTTCGTACCTCTCTTCAAGTCTATCACAGGATTGCCTCCCTACGTAGGCATCATGTTTCCCTTGGGTGTGTTATGGGTGGTGACTGAACTGTTCTATGAGCACAAACGCTCTATTCCCGAATCGTATAAGAACCGTGTGTCTCAACTGCTTCGCCGTATCGATATGCCCACCATACTCTTCTTTCTCGGTATCCTCATGTCTGTAGCGGGTTTGCAGAGTGCTGGCATCCTCTCTGCCGCAGCCCACGTACTCGATACCTCCGTACACGAGGTCTTCAGCATCTCCATGGTCATTGGATTGCTCTCCTCGGTAATCGACAATGTACCTCTCGTGGCGGCTTGTATAGGCATGTATCCCGTGCCTGATGCTACCGCCGTACTCACTAGTGCAGACCCCGTGTATATGCAATCTTTTGTGCAGGATGGCATCTTCTGGCTCTTACTCACCTACTGTGCTGGGGTAGGTGGTAGCATGCTCATTATTGGCTCTGCCGCCGGTGTCGTAGCTATGGGGTTAGAGAAGGTCGACTTTGGCTGGTATCTGCGTCACATTACGCCTCTCATGCTTCTCGGCTACCTCGCTGGTATAGCAGTCATCTTCATCGAGTGGAAAATCTTTATTTCATAGAAATATTATCATAGCTTTTCAACTGAAAACGGTTCTTCTCTTAATCAAGCAACGGTTTTCTATATCTTTCTCTCTTTCTTACTTGTAGTATCAGTAAGTTGCTTTATTTCAGAATTTAATAGACTCTGCCATTCATTACCCTCGCGAGGAGAAATATTTATCCTCGCGAGGGTAAAGTGTTCTCTTCGCAAGGATAATCTATTCTCCTCGCGAAGAGAATGTGTTTTGATTGCTCCTGGCAGGGAAAACGCATTATAAAAATTGGTTTAATAATTGCCATAAATACTTTCTGTCAATAGATGCCCTAAACCTTTTTCTGTTGATTGGTTTGTTTAGTTCATTGTTCTTCAGTACAGCCAATACCATCTTCTCGATAACA
>JAZKYH010000069.1:0-38670 GCA_045612065.1 Bacteroidaceae bacterium | reverse complement strand
TACAACCTCAAAATCCCGATGTCAATACTCACCGCTCCACATAAAATCGGTGGGTAAATGCTTGCACGAGAGCTTGTCTTTTCATAAATTTGCAACTGTATTTGTGTGTTGTTGATGGCGACCATTTGCGCAAGTGCTCGCCACCATGTACGCGAATAGTGGCGGCCATTTGCGCACATGGTCGCCGTCAAGAAACTCAAAATATAGAAAGAGTCATGAGAAAGACAAAAGCAACGAAGAAGTCGGGTACGATTGCCTACCAACTGAACCCACGCTTCGACCTACAAGGCGAAGCCACCGAGAAGAACCCCTTGATGGGGGTGAGCGTAGTAGCCTCTGCGCCAGTGACAACAAGAGAAATGGCCGAGCGCATAGGCCATGCCACCAGTGTGAACAAGACCGATGTCATTGCCGTGCTCAACGCCTTGGGGCACGAGCTGAGCGAGGCGCTGCTCGATGGACGTACGGTGCAGATTGACGAGATAGGTTCGTTCAGCGTAAAGTTAGGATTGAAGGAGCCCAAGTATTTGGCCGACCGTGTCACCCACCACGATGTGGCAGTCAAGGGTGTCATCTTCCGCCCTTGCAAGGAACTGAAGGCGGCCATGCGTGGTGCAGAGATTGTGAGTGGCGGCCACACCGTGCGCACCCTGCTCACACGCGAGATTGCCGAGCATCGCCTGCGTGCCTTCTTCGAAGACCACGAATACATCTACCGCTCGCAGATGGAGCAGCTGTGCGAGTGCTCTACCTACCTTGCCACGAAGTACCTCAACCTCTTCGTCAAGGAGGGCCGCCTCCGCGCCTTAGGCCGCAAGAACAGCCGATTCTATGCCTCACATCCTGAAGGTTTCTGATGCAGGCGCAAGGTCAATGCCTGTCATCCTCGGTCAGCACGTGCTGGCCGAGGTATCTTACTGAAATACAACATGTAGGAGCAGTGCCGGTCAGCTGGTCAGCTCATCTCGCCATCCCCCTTTATAGGGTGTATGGTGCAAAAAAGCAAGAGAATGATTGGGGAATAGCAAGAAAATGAGTAATTTCGCGCCCTAAACAAAATAAAGAACAATGAAAATCAGACAACCGAAGATGGCCCTCTGCGCATTGGCGATGGTGGGCGCAACACTTAACATGACCTCTTGTATGGATAACAACAAAAACCCCTTCTACAGCGAGTATGACACACCGCACCAGACCGTACCGTTCGACAAGATAAAGCTTGAGCACTATGAGCCCGCCCTCATGGAGGGTATCAAGCAGCATACGGCTGAGGTGGATGCCATCATCAACAACCCCGAGGAACCGACCTTTGAGAACACTATCGTGGCCTTGGAGTATGCGGGTGAACTGCTGGACCGCGTAATAACAGTGTTCTTCACGCTGAATAGTGCCGAGACCTCAGATGAGATGCAGGAACTGGCACAGAAATTGTCGCCCATCCTTACCGAGCACTCCAATAACATCTCGCTCAACGACCAGCTCTTTGCACGTGTCAAGGCAGTGTATGAGACGACCGATATGAGCACTCTCACCATCGAGGATCAGCGTCTGTTGCAGAAGAAATACGACAGCTTTGCACGCAACGGTGCCAACTTGAGCGAGGAGGACAAGGCCAAGTACCGCGAGCTGACAACAGAGCTGAGCAAGGCTACCCTGCTCTTCGGGCAGAATACGCTGAAGGCCACCAATGAATATGCCCTGAACGTAACCGACTCGACCCGTCTGGCCGGTATGCCCGAGTCTGCTCTTGAGGCTGCCGCACAAACCGCCAAGGAAAAGGGTCAGGAGGGTTGGACATTCACCTTGCATTCGCCAAGCTATAGCCCCTTGATGATGTATTGTGAGGACCGCGACCTTCGTCACGAGCTCTATATGGCCTACAACACGCAATGTGTGCAGGACAACGACTACAACAATGAAGAGTTGGTGAAGAAGATTGCCAACCTGCGCCTGGAGATTGCCCAGCTCCTGGGCTATGAAAGCCATGCCGACTATGTGCTTGAGAATCGTATGGCCGAGAATGCAGATAATGTAAACAACCTGCTCAATCAACTTCTTGTGGCTTATTTGCCTGTAGCGAAGGAGGAGGTAAAAGCCGTACAGGAGATGGCCGCACGCACTGAGGGCAAAGACTTCGAGTTGATGCCTTGGGACTGGGCGTTCTACTCAGAGAAGCTGCGCGTAGAGAAGTATAGCCTCAACGACGAGATGGTGCGCCCCTACTTCAAGCTCGAGAACGTGACAAACGGCGTCTTTGGTCTTGCCACACGCCTCTATGGCATCACCTTTGTGGAGAACAAGGACATCCCCGTATACCACCCCGAT
The DNA here is from genome assembly GCA_045612065.1 of Bacteroidaceae bacterium. GTDB lineage: Bacteria > Bacteroidota > Bacteroidia > Bacteroidales > Bacteroidaceae > UBA1189. Next base: position 36,345 of record JAZKYH010000069.1, on the reverse strand, counting down.
GTGAAGGCCTACGACGTCCTCGACAAGGACGGAAGCTATCTCGCAGTAATCTACACCGACTTCTTCCCCCGTGCCGGCAAGCGCTCAGGTGCTTGGATGACAGGTTTCAAGGAGCAGTATAAGAAGGATGGTGAAGACAATCGTCCTCACGTATCCATTACGATGAACTTCACCAAGCCCACAGAAAGCAAGCCTGCCTTACTTACACAAGACGAAGTTGAAACATTCTTGCACGAGTTTGGTCATGCTCTGCACGGCATCTTCTCTGCAACAACTTATCCCTCAATGGGTGGTACCAACGTATACCGTGATTTCGTAGAGTTGCCCTCACAGATTATGGAGAACTTCTTGCCCAAGAAGGAGTTCCTCTCAACCTTTGCATTTCACTACGAGACAGGTGAGCTCATCCCCGATGAACTTGTGGAGCGCATCGTACGTGCACAGAACTACAATGCGGCCTACCTCTGTATCCGTCAGCTAAGTCTCGGCATCCTCGACATGGCATGGTACTCACGCACAACTCCGTTTGAAGGCGACGTTCTCGCTTACGAGCAAGAGGCATGGAAGTCTACCCAGCTGTTGCCTTCTGCGCAAGGCACAAACATGACCACTCACTTCGGCCACATTATGTCGGGCGGATATTCTGCCGGTTACTACAGCTATAAGTGGTCTGAGATGCTCGACGCTGATGCTTTCTCACTCTTCGAAGAGAAAGGCATATACAATCAGGAGGTAGCTACAGCATTCCGAGACAACGTGCTCTCAAAAGGTAGTTCAGAGCACCCCAAGGAGCTCTACCGCCGCTTCCGTGGGCAAGATGCCACCATCGATGCACTGATGAAGCGAGACGGAATCAAATAATTTACAATTTGACGATTTACAATTTACTATTTATTGGGAGATTTAACAAATTAAGCATTTCGACTTCGCTACGTCTGTAAATTGTAAAATAGGCAAAATTGTAAAATCAATTGTAAATAGTAAATAGCTAAATAGTAAATTACGACTATGGACGATAAATTCGACAAGAGATATATGCGCATGGCCACCATTTGGGCCGAGAACTCTTATTGCGAACGCCGTAAGGTAGGTGCCCTCGTGGTGAAAGACAAGATGATTATCTCAGACGGATACAATGGTACACCCTCTGGATTCGAGAATGTGTGCGAGGATGCGAACAATGTCACCAAACCCTATGTTCTGCATGCCGAAGCCAATGCCATCACCAAGATTGCACGCTCAAACAACAATAGCGAGGGAGCGACCTTGTATGTCACAGCTTCGCCTTGCATCGAATGTGCTAAACTCATCATTCAAGCAGGCATCAAGCGCGTGGTGTATGGCGAGAAATACCGTCTCACCGATGGCATAGACCTACTGGAACGAGCAGGAGTAATTGTCGAATATCTACCAATTGAGGAATGAAAAACAAGTTATACTTGTCAATACTGCTCCTAATGGCCTTCATAACCTTGAGGTCATGCATTGACTTCAGCAAATCCTCTGACAGCAACAACAAGCTGTCAGAGTTGCTGAATCTTGTGCACACTCAGTACGTTGATACCATAGATATGGAGGCACTGATAGAGAAGACCATTCCTAAGGTATTGGCTGAACTTGACCCTCATTCAGTATACATCCCAGCAAAAGAGGCTGAGGAAAGCGACCAAGAGCTACGAGGAAGTTTCAGTGGCATCGGTATACAGTTCATGATACAATCAGACACCATCTATGTGAGTGATGTCATCTCAGGTGGTCCAGCCGAAAAAGTCGGACTTATGCCCGGTGACCGCATCATCACCATCGATGATTCGCTCTACGTCGGCAAAAAGATAAATAACGAAGGCGCCATGAAACGCCTCAAAGGTCCTAAGGGTTCGGAGGTCACACTCGGCATCAAACGCCAAGGCGAGAAGGAGCTACTTTCATTCTCCATTATACGTGGGAATATCCCCGTCAAGAGCGTCGACGCGACCTACATGATAGACGACCGTTGGTGCTATATAAAAATCAACAAGTTTGGAGAGACAACCTATCCCGAGATGCTCATCGCTCTCGCACAGGGCATGCAGCAAAGCATGCAAGGATGTATCATCGACCTGCGTGGCAATACGGGCGGATACATGGTTGCAGCCATACAAATGGTCAATGAATTCTTGCCCAAAGGCGAAATGATTGTCTATGCTCAAGGAGTGAATACTCCACGCTACGAAGAGTATGCCAACGGTAGAGGTACATGCCAGAATCTCCCCATCGTTGTACTTACTGACGAGACCTCAGCTTCGTCCAGTGAAATCTTTGCAGGGGCCATACAGGACAATGACCGTGGCACTATCATCGGACGCCGCACTTTCGGCAAGGGACTGGTACAACAAATTATCAACTTCTCAGACGGTTCATCAGTACGCCTGACGATCTCACGTTACTACACTCCCTCAGGGCGATGCATACAAAAGCCTTACACCCAAGGTGATAGTGAAGAGTACGAGCTCGACCTACTGAACCGATACGAACATGGTGAGTTCTTCACACAAGACAGCATCAAGCAGGACGAAAGCGTCGCCTATCAAACCAAGAATGGCCGTATCGTCTATGGCGGGGGAGGTATTATGCCAGACATTTTTGTCCCGCAAGACACCACGGGCTATACCTCATACTATGCAGCTGTGGCCAAGATGGGACTTTTCACCCGTTTCCCTTTCGAGTATACCGACAAGAACCGTCAGACCATGGCAAAATACACCACCATGTCCGATTTGCTGAACTATCTTAAAAAACAAGATTTGTTGGAGCAGTTCGTACAGCATGCTGCAAGTAAAGGAATCAAGCGCAACAACAACCTCATCCGTCAATCGAGCGCCCAAATGGAGGACATCCTGTTTGGTAATATCATATACAATATGCTTGGCATGGAAGAGTATGTGAAGTACCTCAACCTCACCGATTCTACAGTATTGAAGGCCGTAGAGGTACTCACTAAGGGAGAATCACGTCCTAAGTCTGAAAACTAAATTCGAAAGTTATTATAGGCAAAAAAATATGAGCGTCATAGACTCCATAAAAAGCGGCACAAGTACGGCATTCTCTTTCGAGGTATTACCTCCTCTCAAGGGTACAGGCATCAACAGTTTGTTTCATACAATTGACGTACTGCGCGAATTTGACCCAAAGTATATCAATATCACTACTCATCGTAGCGAATATGTATATCAAGAGTCTCCGGAAGGCCTTTTTCAGAAAGTATCGTTGCGTCGTCGCCCTGGTACTGTAGCTGTGGCAGCCGCTATCAAGAACAAATACAACATTGACGTAGTACCCCATATCCTCTGCAGCGGTTTCACTCGCGAGGAAACAGAGTACGTACTGCTCGACCTGCAATTCCTCGGTATCACCGACCTATTGTTGTTACGAGGAGACAAAGCTAAGCACGAGAGCATATTTACTCCCACACCCAACGGCTACAGCCATGCTGTCGAATTGCAAGGACAAGTCAACCGATTCAACGAAGGTTTCTTCTGTGATGGTTCACCCATCAAGGAACCAGGGAAACCCTTCTCGTATGGTGTAGCCTGCTACCCCGAAAAGCATGAGGAAGCGCCCAATATGGACATGGATATCTATTGGCTGAAAGAAAAGGTAAAAGCAGGAGCGGAGTATGCTGTAACGCAACTTTTCTACGACAATGAGAAGTATTTTCACTTCGTCGAACGTGCCCGTTCCGAAGGAATCACCATCCCCATTATCCCTGGCATCAAACCGCTAAAAACAGCCCGACAACTCAGTATCATACCCAAAACCTTCAAGGTAGACATTCCTCAGACTCTCGCGACTGAGGTTCTCAAGTGTAAAACCGAAGAAGAGGTACGTCAAATAGGCGTAGAGTGGTGCATTGCCCAATGCCAAGAGCTTATTGCACATGGAGTTCCCAGCATACATTTCTACACCGTAGCAGCCACCGATAGCGTGAAACAAGTGGCTAAGGCTATCTACTGAAATGCCATAACTCCCCTTAACTAATTTTATCATATCTATGCCGAACGAAATGCCAAAATAATTTGGTATTTCGTTCGGCTTGCATTAATTTTGTACACTTAAAAGTGTAAATGCAAATAACAACTAAAATAGAGAAGATAATGTCAGACAAAAGAATGAAAACTGCCCTTGTATCGGTATTCCACAAGGACGGATTGGATGAGATCATTACCACGCTCCATAAGGAGGGCGTACAGTTGCTTTCTACAGGCGGTACTCAAGAGTTTATCGAGTCATTGGGCGTTCCCTGCCAGCGTGTCGAGGACCTCACAGGCTATCCCTCAATCCTTGGTGGCCGTGTAAAGACCCTTCACCCCAAGGTGTTCGGTGGCATCCTCGGTCGTCGCGACCTCGAGAGCGATCAAGTACAGATGGTGAACTACGAAATCCCCGAGATTGACCTCGTTATCGTAGACCTCTATCCTTTCGAGGCTACCGTAGCATCAGGTGCTTCGCACGAGGCTATCATCGAGAAGATTGACATAGGCGGTATCTCGCTCATCCGTGCTGCAGCCAAGAACCATAAGGATGTGGTTATCGTAGCCAGCAAGGACCAATATGCTCCTCTTGCCGACATCCTCCGTTCTAAGGGTGCCCAGACTACACTCGAAGAGCGTGTATGGTTTGCCAAGGAGGCATTTGCCGTATCTTCATTGTACGACTCAGCTATCTTCAACTACTTCGATGGTGACAATGCATCTATGTTCCGCAAGGCAGTAAACCATCCTAAGTCACTCCGCTACGGTGAGAACCCTCACCAGAAGGGCTACTTCTATGGCGACTTTGAGGCAATGTTCGACCAGATTCACGGTAAGGAGATTTCTTACAATAACCTGCTCGATATCAATGCTGCCGTAGACCTCATCGACGAGTTTGAGGAGACCACCTTCGCTGTGCTCAAGCACAACAACGCTTGCGGCCTTGCTTCACGCGACACTTTGCTCGAGGCTTGGAACGATGCTTTGGCAGGCGACCCCGTATCGGCTTTCGGTGGCGTACTCATTACCAACCGTGCTATCGACAAGGAGACAGCCGAGGAAATTAACAAGATTTTCTTTGAGGTTATCATCGCTCCCGACTACGATGTAAATGCGCTTGAGATTCTCACTCAGAAGAAGAACCGCATCATCCTCGTCCGTAAGGAGACTGAGATGCCCCGCCAGCAATACCGTTCGGTACTCAATGGCGTACTTGTACAGGACCGCGACCTCAAGACTGAGACTGCCGAGGACTGCAAGACTGCTACCACCAAGGCTCCCACAGCCGAGGAGATTGAGGATATGCTCTTCGCCAACAAGATTGTGAAGAACAGCAAGAGCAATGCTATCGTGCTCGCTAAGGGCAAGCAGTTGCTCGCCAGCGGTGTAGGCCAGACCTCACGTGTGGATGCTTTGAAGCACGCTATCGAGAAGGCTCAGGGCTTCGGCTTCGACCTCAATGGTGCTGTAATGGCCAGTGACGCATTCTTCCCCTTCCCCGACTGCGTGGAGATCGCTCACAAGGCAGGTGTTACCGCTGTTATCCAGCCCGGTGGTTCTGTTCGCGATGCCGAGTCAGTGCAGTACTGCAACGACAACGATGTGGCTATGGTAATCACAGGCTTCCGCCACTTCAAACACTAATTAAACGAGGAAAGAGGGAAAAGTGAAGAGGGAAGAGCACTTGCATCCACTCCCCAAAACTTCACTTTTCATTCTTAACTCTTAACTCTTAACTCAATTTATGGGACTTTTCTCTTTTACACAAGAAATAGCGATGGACCTCGGTACGGCCAACACCATCATCTTGCAGAATGGCAAGATTGTGGTAGATGAGCCTTCCGTGGTGGCCCTCGACCGCCGCACCGAGAAGATGGTGGCTGTCGGTGGACGTGCCAAATTGATGCACGAGAAGACCAATGAGAATATCAAGACCATTCGTCCTTTGCGTGATGGTGTGATTGCCGACTTTAATGCTTGCGAGCAGATGATGCGCGGACTCATCAAGATGGTCAACACACGTGCCCGTCTCTTCACTCCTTCGTTGCGTATGGTCATTGGTGTGCCTTCGGGCAGTACCGAGGTAGAGCTTCGTGCTGTGCGCGACTCGGCCGAACATGCTGGTGGTCGTGACATCTACCTCATCTACGAGCCCATGGCAGCAGCCGTAGGTATCGGCCTCGATGTTGAGGCTCCCGAGGGTAATATGGTGGTAGATATAGGTGGTGGCTCTACTGAGATTGCCGTTATCTCGCTCGGTGGCATCGTAAAGAACAGCTCTATCCGTGTGGCAGGTGATGACTTCACAGCAGACATCCAGGAGTATATGGGCCGTCAGCACAACTTGAGAGTCAGTGAACGTATGGCTGAGCGTATCAAGATACATGTAGGTTCTGCCTTGACTGACCTCGGTGAAGATGAGGCTCCCGAAGAGTATATCGTACATGGCCCGAATAAGATAACCGCTCTTCCAATGGCGGTGCCTGTATGCTATCAGGAGATTGCGCATTGCTTGGATAAATCAATCGCCCGTATTGAGACTGCTGTACTCGACGCGTTGGAGAACACGCCACCTGAAATTTACGCCGATATCATCAAGAATGGTATCTACTTGGCTGGTGGCGGTGCCTTGCTCCGCGGTTTGGCCAAGCGTTTGCAAGACAAGATCAATATCCGCTTCCATGTGGCCGAGGACCCCTTGCACTGCGTAGCTCGCGGCACAGGCATTGCACTGAAGAATGTGGAGAAGTTCTCATTCCTGATGCGATAACGTTTACTTAGAGTTGGGAGTTGAAGGTTGAGAGTTTAGTGAGCCTACAGATGGTTTCTTTCAACACTCAACCTTCAACTCTCAATTGTTATATTGATGAACAACATCTTCCTGTTTCTCTATAAACATCTACATTGGATAGTCTTCATTGTGTTGGAGATTATCTGTTTTGTATTGCTGTTCTCCTACAACAGCCTTCAAGGCAGCGTGTATTTGTCTACTGCCAATGAGGTGACTGCTCGCCTGCTCAATGGCAAGGCCAAGGTGACTACCTACTTCGGGCTGGCAGAAAAGAATCAGGCTTTGGCCGAGCAGAATGCTCGATTACAACAGCGTATCGTAGAATTGGAGATGTTGTACGCACAGCACCGTTTAGACAGCCTTGCTGAGGTCGAAGCAATCCAGCGTGTTCAGCGTGCCGGTTATCGCATCAGCCCAGCACAAGTGATTGACAAGTCGATCAATAAGATGGACAACTATCTCACTCTCGACCGTGGAACTAACGATGGTGTAGAGCCAGAAATGGGTGTAATGGGTATTGATGGCGTAGTGGGCATCGTGTATAAGTGTACGGAGCATTATTCGTTGGTGATGCCATTACTCAACAGCGACAGCTATACCAGCTGCAAGGTTCTCGGGAGCAAGGACATTGGCATCCTCCAATGGCATGGTGCTGACCCTCGCTATGCCACGCTGCACGATTTGCCTCGCTACTCGAATGTGGCATTAGGAGATACGATTGTGACCAGCGGAAACTCTTCATTCTTCCCCGAAGGTGTGATGGTGGGCATTGTTGAAGAAGCTATCCCTTCGTCCGACGGTTTGTACATGACACTAAAGGTTAGATTGTGTACATCATTTGCTCAATTAGAGCATGTCTTCGTTATTAGCAAGATGGATGCCGAGGAGTTGACAGCTTTACAAGAACAGGATAACCCCAAGAAGAAAAAGTAAGACTCGTATGGAAAGGATTTTCACCCGTATAGCATGGTTCGTGGGCCTGGTTCTTGTTCAAGTATTGCTACTCAACAAAATCTGGCTGTTCGGCTTGGCCACTCCATTCATCTATATCTATTTCCTATTGGTCCTTGACAAGGATACCGACCGCAATGCATTGATGGCGATGGCCTTTGCCTTGGGATTGGTAATCGATGTATTCAGCAACACGCCAGGTGTCAATGCCGCAGCCTCAGTACTCGTAGCCTTCATGCGTCCAGGCCTGCTGCGTCTGTTCTCTCCGCGTGATGAGTATGAGAACTTCGAGCCAGGTATCTATACCTTAGGCATTTGGGCCTTTGTACGCTACGCCATTGCAGCCACATTGCTGCACCATACGGCACTTTTCATCCTTGAGACATTCACGTTTATCAATCTTGGGCACCTGCTGCTCCGTATTCTTTGCAGTGCATCACTGACCGTGATGTTGGTGATGACTATTGAGTTTCTTCGTCATAAAAGATAGTTTACACAGATGGCTAATGATTACCAATACGAGAACCGCAAGTTTGTGGTGGTAGGCATCGTGTTTGCCATTGTTTTTGTGTTTATAGGCCGCCTGTTCAACCTTCAGATACTCAGCGACGAGTATAAGAAAGGCGCCATCTCCAATGCCTTCTTCAACAAGACGGTATATCCCTCACGAGGTGTAATGTACGACCGCAACGGCAAACTGCTGGTATCCAACCAACCTGCTTACGACGTGATGGTATGCATGCGCAATGTCAAAGGGCTCGACACGATTGCTTTCTGCCAATCGTTGGGCATTACCAAAGAATTCTTCGACAAGCGCATGGCCGATGTCAAGAATCGCCGCCTTAACCCTGGCTACTCGTCCTATACCGACCAATTGTTCCTCGGGCAACTCACGGCCGAGGAGTTTGCCAGATTCCAGGAGCAACTCTACAAGTTCTCAGGTTTCTCCATCCAGCGCCGCACCATCCGCCAATATGACTATCCCGTGGCAGGCCATCTGTTCGGTGACTTGGGCGAGGTGTCAAAGAACGACATTGCCAAGGACAACTACTATGTACGAGGCGATTTCATCGGCAAGCAGGGAATAGAGAGCTACTACGAGAAACTGCTACGCGGCGAGAAGGGCAAAGAGGTATTGCTACGCGATGCATACGGCCGCATCAAGGGGAGCTATATGGATGGAGCTATGGACGTTCCCCCCATTCCCGGTAAGAATCTGACATTAAGCCTCGACATCGAGTTGCAGGCCTTGGCCGAGCGCCTCCTGCAGAACAAGATTGGCAGCGTGGTTGCCATCGAGCCCTCTACGGGCGAGGTGCTCTGCATGGCTTCATCTCCCACTTTTGATCCGCAGATGCTGGTAGGGCGCAAACGTGGTGAGAACCACCTTCTCTTATCGCAGGACAAGCAGAAACCCCTGCTCAACCGTGCTATCATGGGTACCTATCCTCCCGGCTCCACCTTCAAGACCTCGCAGGCGCTCACCTACCTGCAAGAGGGCATCATCACGTCCGAGACGCAATATCCCTGTGCACTCGGCTTCAGACATAAGGGCCTCCATGTAGGCTGCCATGCTCACAGTTCGCCCATCGCCTTGGCACCATCCTTGGCCACCTCGTGCAACAGCTACTACTGCTGGGCCCTCTACCGCATGATTGGTGCCGAGAAGTACGGCTCGTCACAAGCAGCCCTTACCTGCTGGAAAGACCACATGGTGGCCATGGGCTTCGGCTACCGCTTGGGTATCGACCTCCCGGGCGAGGCGCGTGGCTTCATCCCCAACTCGGCATTCTATGACAAGTGGTATGGCAAGCGTTGGAATGGTCTCACCATTGTCTCCATCTCCATCGGTCAGGGCGAGGTGACGCTCACCCCCCTGCAGATTGCCAATCTCGGCGCTACGATTGCCAACCGCGGGCACTACATCACTCCCCACATCGTGAAGCAAATCGAGGGCACACCCCTCGACAGCCTCTACACCACACCGAAACATACGATGGTCGAGAGCCGCCACTACGAAACCGTGATACAAGGTATGCGCGAAGCGGTACTCAACGGAACCTGTGTAGAAGCCAATCTGCCCGACATTGAGGTATGCGGAAAGACCGGTACGGCACAGAACAAGGGAAAGGACCACTCGGCCTTCATGGGCTTTGCTCCGATGGACGACCCCAAGATTGCCGTAGCCGTATACGTGGAGAACGGTGGCTTCGGTGCTGTCTATGGCGTACCCATCGGATCGCTCATCATGGAGAAATATCTCACAGACACGTTGAGCGTCGAGAGTGAGGCAAAAGCAAAGAAAATACAACAACGCAGAATCTACTATGGCAGTCAGGAACGTTAACTTATGGAAGTCGATAGACTGGATTACTATCATCCTCTATTTCGTGCTGGTCACCTTCGGATGGCTCAGCATCTGCGGTGCCACCTACGACTTTGGCGAGCCCGACTTCTTGCGTTTCGACGCATTCACCGGCAAGCAATTGCTATGGGTAGGCTGCGCTATGGCACTTGCGCTCGTGCTGCTCAACATCGAGAAGAAGTATTACGAGATGATGGCCTACCCCGTTTATGCAGGCTTCATCATCCTGCTGGCCATCACCCGTTTCATTGCCCCCGACATCAATGGTTCGTACTCGTGGATTAAGCTGGGTTCGCTCAGCATACAGCCTGCCGAGTTTGCCAAGTTTGCCACGGCCCTCTGCCTGGCACGCCTGCTGAGTACCTACGGTTTCTCTATGGAGAAGCGCAGTGATATGGTGAAGATGATAGGCATTGTCGTACTCCCCATGCTGCTCATCGTGCTGCAAAATGAGACAGGCTCGGCCCTCGTGTACCTCTCATTCTTCCTTGTGCTCTATCGTGAAGGCATGACAGGCTCGCTCCTCACTGTGGGCGTCTGTGCAGTGCTCTATTTTGTCATCGGTGTAGGTCAAGGCGGCAATAGCTTCGACTTGATCCCCGTATCCATGGGCGAGTTCCTGGTATTTCTGCTCATCCCCATCTTCACTGCACTCATGGTGGGCGTACATGGCAAGCGCCTGGCTCGTGCCTGGGGCATCCTCGGAGTCAATCTGGGAGGCACGTTTATCGCTTGGCTTTTCTCGCGCTACGTAGTCCCCTTCGACATCTGCATCGTACAACTCGTGCTGTGCATGTGTACGGCCTTGTACCTGCTATACATATACGTGCTCGAACGCTATGCCTCCTACCTGCTCATCGCCCTCTTCGCCTTGGGCTCGGTAGGATTCCACTATTCGTGCAACATGATTATCGACAAGCTGCAACCTCACCAACAGATGCGTATCATGGTGCTCTTGGGCCTGAAGGACGACCCCTCAGGTGTGGGCTACAACATCAACCAGTCTAAGATAGCCATCGGTTCGGGCGGTCTCTGGGGCAAGGGATTCCTCAATGGCACGCAAACCAAGCTCAACTACGTGCCCGAGCAACACACCGACTTCATCTTCTGCACCATTGGCGAGGAGCAGGGCTTCATGGGATGCACCTTCATCCTGTTGCTCTATGCCTTCTTCATCATCCGCATCATCATCCTTGCCGAGCGGCAGGGAAGCAACCGATTCACCCGCGTCTACGGCTACTCCTTGGCCTCCATCCTCACCTTCCATCTGTTTGTCAATGTGGGTATGGTCATCGGCTTGGCTCCAGTGATTGGCATTCCCCTACCCTTCTTCAGCTACGGAGGTTCATCACTATGGGGCTTCACCATCCTACTCTCCATCCTCCTCCGCCTCGACGCCGAACGTGAGACCCGCTTCAGATAATCCCCATACATTCAATCACCATAATCATTAACTATAATTCTATAATCGAACACATTACCATGAAAAGATTCCCATTCGCCCGCTATGCTTGTTGTTTACTATTAGTGCTGTTCCCCTTGATGGCCCGCGCTACGGGGCAGGCGCCAGACCGTGTGGTTATAAACGGGGAGGAGTGGTGCCTTTTGGCATCTCCTCTGGATAACGACACTTTGATATCTAAGCGAGTTGGCAAAATCCTCCCTTCCGCCGAGAACAGGAATATAAGCACTGGCAATTGGGACGGTTACCACGGATATTGGGAGGTGGTGGATAGCTGCCTCTATCTGAAGAAGGTGGTTGTGGACATGTGGGACGAGCATAAGAGGGAATCCTATGAGTTGGTGTTCGATGCCGATACTATGAGAACGGTGCTGGAAGAGTACTACACCGAGCACGGCATCCTCGCAGGGTGGTTCAGCCGCAAGAAACTGATTATTGGTAGAGGCGAACTCGTCACCTACGTTCATGGCGGATTCCTCCGAAATCACGAAGAGGAGTTGGTGGTAACCATCAAGAACGGCCGCATCACCCATCAAGAGCATTGGTTCAACAAAAAAGTGGTGGAGGGATGGAGCATCAGCGATGCCAAGCTCTCAGAGGCAGGTCGAGAAATCATCAACACGTTCCCCTATGAACAGTTCCCCGAACTTGATTCGATACTCGTCATTGTACATGTAAGCAACGTCTCGCTGACGCCCGATGGCCATTTCGAAGATTGCGACGTGATTTTATCCTACGGGAGAGGCAAACAGAGGGTAGAAGACCCCAACCACCCCGTTATCGTAGCACTGAAGGAGACAATGCGCAAGATGTTTCCTTGGGAGGTACTCTATCTCCACGGGAAGTATACTATCTGTGCTCCCACAGAAGGGAATGGACCTCGGTTTACTATACCTTTGAACAAAAAGAGGAGACGGTAACTGCTTTGCCACGGCTCGGTAGCTAGCGACACGTCTATCGGTAGCTAGCGACACGCCTCTCGGTAGTTAGCGACACGTCGCTCGGTAGCTAGCGAGCGGGATGCTTGTACAACCGATTTTTCTACTCGCCTATGTGGAGAATCGCCTACAACTATCTCCTATTTTAATATTGGCGTAAAATAATCTGCCAATGTGTTTCATTATTCGGTATTTTTGCCGAAATTTGCCGCCATAAATACAAACATTTGGTATTAGATTGTAAAAGCAATAATTAAAATGAGCGAACAACTGATTGTTAAGGAGCGTGACGAGGTTATCGTGCGCTTCTCGGGCGACTCGGGCGACGGTATGCAGTTGGCAGGAAACATCTTCTCTACCATCTCGGCAACCGTGGGTAACGACATCTGTACCTTCCCCGATTATCCCGCCGATATCCGCGCTCCGCAAGGTAGCCTTACGGGCGTATCGGGATTCCAAGTACATATTGGTGCCGAGCGTGTGTACACACCGGGCGACTTGTGCGATGTGCTCGTGGCAATGAATGCCGCAGCGCTGAAGACACAGTACCGCTATGCCAAGCCCGACGCTACCATCATCATAGACACCGACTCGTTCGGCCCTGGCGACCTGAAGAAGGCTGCCTTCGAGACCGAAGACCCCTTGGCAGAGATGGGTATCGATGCCGACCGCGTCATCGCGTGCCCCATCACACAGATGGTCAAGGATTGCCTTGCCGATAGTGGCATGGAGCCCAAAGCTATTCTCAAGTGTCGCAACATGTTTGCCCTCGGACTCGTATGCTGGCTCTTCGACCGCGACTTGAATGTGGCATTCAACTACCTCAAGGAGAAGTTTGCCAAGAAGCCCGCCATCGCAGAGGCCAATATCAAGGTCATCCAGGCTGGTTACGACTACGGACACAACACCCATAGTTCGGCAACGAATGTATACCGCGTAGAGACTAAGCACAAGGTGCCCGGCCGCTATATGGATATCACAGGTAACAAGGCTACGGCCTATGGCTTCATCGCTGCTGCTGAGAAGGCTGGCTTGAAACTCTATCTCGGCTCATACCCCATCACTCCCGCCACGGACGTGTTGCACGAACTCTCCAAGCACAAGTCGCTCGGTGTTACCACCGTGCAGTGCGAGGATGAGATTGCAGGTTGCGCATCGGCCGTAGGTGCTTCGTTTGCAGGCGCTTTGGCAGTGACCTCTACCTCGGGTCCTGGTATCTGCCTCAAGTCGGAGGCTATGAACCTCGCAGTCATCATGGAACTTCCCCTCGTGGTGCTCGACGTGCAGCGTGGTGGCCCCGCAACAGGACTGCCCACCAAGTCGGAGCAGACCGACCTCTTGCAGGTGCTCTTCGGCCGTAACGGTGAGTCACCCATGCCGGTGATTGCCGCTACCTCGCCTACCGACTGCTTCGATGCTGCCTACATGGCCTCTAAGATTGCCCTTGAACATATGACCCCCGTGGTACTGCTCACCGATGCCTTCATCGCCAACGGTTCGGGCGCCTTCCGCTTGCCCAACTTGGCCGAGTATGCCCCCATCAATCCTCCTTACGTGCCCGAGGAACTCCGTGGCACATGGACTCCCTACCAGCGCCAGGAGGAGAACGGTGTACGCTACTGGGCCGTGCCGGGTCGTGAGGGCTTCCAGCATATCCTCGGTGGCTTGGAGAAGGACAACAAGACGGGTGCCATCTCTACCGACCCCGAGAACCACGACCTGATGACTCGTCTGCGCCAGCAGAAGATAGACGCTATCCCCGTGCCCGACCTCGAGGTGGAGGGCGACAAGGAGGATGCCGAGCTGCTCATCGTAGGCTTCGGTGGCACCTATGGTCACCTGCATGCTGCCATGGACGAGATGCGCACTGCCGGTAAGAAGGTGGCGCTCGCCCACTTCAAGTACATCAACCCGCTGCCTGCCAACACCGCAGAGGTGCTGAATAAGTATCCCAAGGTGGTCGTTGCCGAACAGAACGGAGGTCAGCTCGCCGCATGGCTGCGCATGAAGGTCGACGGCTTCACCCCCATGCAGTACAACGAAGTGAAAGGCCAACCCTTCGTGGTCAGCACACTGGTTAATCAGTTAGCCCCCCTCTTGGATTGATATTTCCTAACCACGGATTGCACGGATTACACGGATTAAGTAATCTGAAAAGAAAATCTAAGAAATCTGAGTAGCCTTTGGTTGAAAAACAAAAGAAATTGAGTAACTGACCACAGATTGCACGGATTACACAGATTGGGTAACCTGAAAAGAAAATCCGAGAAATCTGAGTAATCTGTGGTTGAAAAACAAAGACCCGTGACAGACCAATTCGTACATAAAGAAAAAACCTACCAGATTATCGGAGCTGCCATGACGGTGCACCAGACTCTGGGAGCAGGCTTTACAGAAAAGGTCTATCAGGATGCTTTGGAAATCGAGTTTCAAGCTCAAGGCATTCCTTACGAGCGAGAGCAACCGATACAAGTTACATACCGAGGCGTGCAGTTAGGTTCGCTGTTTGTTCCCGATTTTATTTGCTACGGAAATATAATAGTGGAGCTTAAAGCGGTGAAGGAGTTGGAAGACCTCCATCGGGCACAGGCTATTAACTATGGTAAGGTTGCCGAAACAGAAGTTGCTTTGCTTATCAATTTTGGAGAGTCATCTCTACGTTATGAACGATTTGTGATGTAGTACTGACCAGATTGAGCAGATAACAAATCACAGATTACGCAGATTACAGGTTAGGTAATCTGAAAAGAAAATCTGTGAAATCTGAGAAATCTGTGGTTAAAGGATAAAAAGAATTAAAAAACTAAACGTTATGGTATATACTGCACAAGATTATAAGAAAGGTCAGCCGCGCTGGTGCCCCGGATGTGGCGACCACTTCTTCCTCGCCTCGTTGCACAAGGCTATGGCCGAGATTGGCGTAGCACCTCACAATGTGGCTGTGATTTCGGGTATCGGTTGCTCAAGCCGTTTGCCCCACTACATGAACACCTATGGCATGAACACCATCCACGGCCGTGCTGCTGCTATCGCTACAGGCTGCAAGGTGGCCAACCCCGAGCTCTCGGTATGGCAGGTGAGCGGCGATGGCGATGGCCTCGCTATCGGTGGTAACCACTTCATCCACGCCAACCGCGGCAATATCAACCTCAACATGATATTGCTCAACAACCGCATCTATGGCCTAACCAAGGGACAGTATTCGCCCACCAGTCCGCGTGGCTTCGTCAGCAAGTCGAGTCCCTATGGCACGGTGGAGGACCCCTTCCGTCCTGCCGAGCTCTGCTTCGGTGCCCGTGGCCGCTTCTTTGCCCGTGCCGTAGCCACCGATGCCCCTGGTACCGTAGAGGTGCTCAAGGCGGCTCATGCCCACAAGGGTGCTTCGGTGTGCGAGATTATGCAGAACTGCGTCATCTTCAACGACGGCACGCACGACAGCATCTACAACAAGGAGGGACGTGCCAAGAACGCCATCTACCTGCGCCACGGAGAGCCCATGGTGTTCGGTGTGAACAACGAGTATGGCCTCATGCAAGAAGGCTTCGGCCTCAAGGTGGTGAAGATTGGCGAGAATGGCGTGACCATCGATGACATCCTCGTGCACGACGCGCACTGCGAGGACAACACCGTGCAGCTCAAACTCGCCTTGATGGAGGGCCCCGACTTCCCCATCGCACTCGGTGTCATCCGTGATGTGGAGGCTCCCACCTACGATGAGGCTGTGGCAGCACAAATCGAGGAGGTGAAGGCCAAGAAACCCTACCACACCTTCGAAGAATTGCTCCTCACCAACGACACTTGGGAGGTGAAATAGAAGAATACCGCTGCGTAATCTTACAACTCACATCTTACGTCGAAGCAGGCTCCAAAGCAGCGGGGAGTCTGCTTCTTTTTTTTACTTAAGATTCTTGTTGAGCCACGATGCTGCGGCATAGCATACAGCAATAGACACAGCCGCCCATACCCACATGATAAGAGAGTTCTCTATCTGCTCCTCTATGGTGGCATTACCATAGACAATCATGCTTACAGTAGCAATGGAATTGTTAAGTACGTGCCCTATGATGCCTGGGAGTAGACTGCCTGTGCGGTAGTAAAGCCACCCGAACATCATGCCAAGGAGGAAGGCGAAAGGTATCTGAGCGGGATTCATATGTACTATGCCAAAGATAAGCGATGAGATGAGAATAGCCATCCATGGTTTACCCAGTGCACGCTGCAATACACCTTGTATAGCACCACGGAAGAGAAGTTCTTCGAGTATAGGTGCCAACAGGGCGATAGAGAGTATCCCGAAAGGATTGCGGCTCATAGCGATGAAGGTATCTTCCATTGTGTTAGGGATTCCAGCCTGCTCGATGAGCAGATTAAGCACGTACATCGCGGAGAAGATGAAAACTATTGACATCCCTTGCACAGAGAGGCTAACCTCCTTATATCTGTCCTTTACAAGGCTCACGTAGCCAAAATGTAACAGATGCCACGACATCATCAGTGTGGAGGCTACCATGGCCAACGAGGTCACCATAATCATATCCAACGAAACAACCAGGCGAGAGAGTCCCATAGCCACCGCACTGAAACCCAATTGATAGGCAAAGTAGTACAGAACGAGCTTAATGATGGTTATGACGGCATTGCGTACAGGCATAACATTACAGATTGAAAAGGAGGTTGATAAATGTTTCGTTATCGGTATTATCCAAGTAGTCTTGCATGTTCAGTGTGGCAAGGCGTTGCTGCAGTGCCACGCGCTCGTAGAGACATCCTTGTAAGAGGGTTTCTATGGCGGCTATAGGCGCATTGCCCAAGAAATCACCCGTAATGGTACACTGAGCGATGACACCTTTCTTGATGTCCATGTGAACGGCTACATTACCGCAAGGCAAGCGCTTGGCGTAAGTAACAGCATTGCTTGGCGAGCGACCATACAGCCAATCTGATGTAGCAAATTTATTTGCTGCTATGGCACGTATCTCGCATAGTTGAGCCTCTGTGAGTAGCATCTCTTCGTCTTGATATTGGCACGAGAGGTATCGTTCCAAGGCTTGGATAAGCGTACTGATGTCGGTGAATTGAGGCAAGTATTCGCGCAGATTGAGCACTCGACTCCTAACCGAGGCAATACCCTTTACCTCCAACTTCTGCGAAGGAGGAGTGAGCACGCGGGTGAGCTGCTCGATGTCTACATCATACATCAGTGTACCATGCACCATGAGGCGATCTTTGTAGACACGCTTGGCATAGCCCGACACCTTGCGCCCATCAACAAGAATGTCATTGCGTCCCGAGAGTTCGGCCCGTATACCCAAGGACTGCAGAGCATGCAGCATGTATCGGGCGTATTCAGGGTAGTCGCGCTCCATATCGGTGCTACGCCCCACAATGGTATAGTTGAGGTTACCTAAGTCATGATACACGGCTCCGCCACCAGTGATACGGCGTGCTACGGCGATATCGTGCTGACGGGCATAGTCAAGGTCCACCTCTGCGTGGATGTTCTGGTTGATACCAATGATAACTGCCGATCGATTCTGCCACAAGTAGAAAAGTGGCTCATCGAGCGGCAGTTGCTCTAAGGCATACTCATCGAACGCCATGTTGAAATAGACGTCGGTGCTGTTGTTGCGGATATAGCGCATGGGATGCCTTGTATGTAGGACGTCGCGTTACAGCTGTTCGCGTATCTTGGCTGCTATCTCGGCAAATTCCTCGGAAGTGAACGAGAGTTTAGGATTGCTGAAGAGCATATCGCTCTCCTTCTGCAGAGGGATGAGGTGAATGTGTGTGTGAGGCACCTCCATGCCCAATACAGCCATACCGACACGTTGGCAAGGGAAAGCCGCCTTCAATGCCTTGGCTATCTGCTTAGCGAAGAGGTGCAGACCTGCCAACTCCTCGTCTTCAAGGTCAAAGATATAGTCCACCTCTCGCTTGGGGATTACGAGTGTATGTCCCTTCACCATGGGATTGATGTCGAGGAATGCAAAATAGTTGTCGTTCTCGGCCACCTTGTAACAGGGTATCTCGCCTGCCACGATTCTGCTGAATATGCTTGCCATAATTACTTATATTACGCGATACTAATGCTGAGAATTTCGAGGCTGATCATGCCACCAGGAGTTTTGATGTCAGCCACGTCACCAGGCTTCTTACCAAGCAATCCTTGTGCAATGGGGGTATTCACCGAAATCTTACCTGCCTTGAGGTTGGCCTCGCTCTCGGGCACGATGGCATAGCACATCTTCATACCAGTCTTCACATTCTTGAGTTCCACCTTGGTGAGCACCTGTACAGTATCAGTCTTCAGCTTGCTGGTATCGATGATACGCGCCTCGCTGATAGTCAGCTTCAGCTGGTTGATCTTCATTTCGAGCATGCCCTGTGCCTCTTTGGCAGCATCGTATTCGGCATTCTCCGACAAGTCGCCCTTATCGCGTGCCTCGGCGATCTGGCGCGAAATTTCGGGGCGCTCTACACTCTCCAATCTTTTAAGTTCGGCTAACAGTTGATCGTAGCCCTCTTGTGACATATAAGCCATAGTCTTTATCCTTTAATTATTTATTTTTTAGTTTTTTATCTCGTATTAACATCAGAATCCCCCTTTTCGTTTAAGCTAAACAAAAAAGAATCCCGACATTTGTCATGTCGGAACCCTTCAGGTCATCTATGTGACTGCAAAGGTAGGTAACTTTTTTGAAAAAACAAAAAATACCTTACATGTATTTTTCTCCGTGCTTGAGCATTACGTTGGTACGGAACTTCTTGAAATCGTCGTCCTCATCCTTCTTACAGATGACCAACACATCCTCGGTGTCATTGACCAAGTAACCCTCAAGATCTTGCAAAATGACCACCTTATCAGCCGCTGCCGACACCAGATTGTTGCGGCTATTGTAGTACTCTACCTTGCCACCATGTGTCACATTACCCTCAGAATCCTTGCTTGAGTAGCGGTAGATGTCATCCCAGCGTCCCATATCAGCCCATCCAAAAGAGCCTATCTGCATGTATATGTTCGATGCACGCTCAATGACAGCATAGTCCACCGAGATGTTAGGAAACGACTCGTAGCACTCATACAATGCCGCACGGCGTTTGTCACGGTCAGGTTCCTCCTTGAAGATGACATCCAATCGGGTACTCATCTCGGGAAGCAACTTTGTCATGGTAGCAATGATGGTATTCACGTTCCATACAAATAAACCCGTATTCCAGAAGAACTCTCCACTCTCTACAAAGATACGGGCAAATTCATACTCCGGTTTCTCGGTAAAAGTTTTCACCTTACTGAATCCATCCACCTCTTCATTATCCAACTGAATATATCCGTAACGCGTTTCAGGGTGGGTCGGACGTATGCCCACTGTCAGCAGGCAATCATGTCCAGACACATGGGCGAGCGCTCGGTGCATATCTTCGGCGAAGCACTCCTCGTTAAGTATCACTTGATCCGACGGTGCCATCACGATGTTGGCTTCGGGGTTGAGTGTACGAATGTGATACGCCGCAAAAGCCATACTTGGTGCCGTGCCCTTGTGTGCCGGCTCGTGCAATATCTGCTCGGGTGGCAGTTCAGGAAGTTGCTCACGTACGAGATCCGAATAATCTGAGTGAGTAGACACAATGATGTTCTCTTTGGGGAGGATGCGTGCAAAGCGCTCATAGGTCTGCTGCAAGAGCGACCTCCCCATGCCGAAGAAATCGACAAACTGTTTGGGGCACTGCACCCTACTTTGCGGCCAGAAACGGCTTCCTATGCCGCCCGCCATGATAACGCAATAGTTGTTCTGTATTGTATTCATGATTTAGATTTATCTTTATGTGGGCCTTGTGCAGCCACTACTAAGTGCAAATATAACCCTTTTATCTGATATAATCATACAACTTCTATTTTTTTAATTTTTCTTAGAAGCTGTTATGTTCATTTCGCTCCTCACCCAGTAAAACAAAAGAAACTTTTTCGCTCACCGAAACGAAATTTATTCACTCATTTGCATTATCTTTGCGTTATAAACAATGATGAAAAGATGAAAAAGTTATCGAATATCCTCTTTCTTACAGTCTTGCTCGCCGCGATGAGTTGTACAAAGTCACCTCAGGCAACTATTCAAGGACATATTACCGAAGCTGTTGATAAAATGCTCTATCTTGATTACATCGGCGTAGAGCGCACTACCATAACCGACTCGACCAAGTTGGATAAGGACGGCACCTTCCGCTTCCGTGTGGCACAGCCCGAATGTTTCGACTTTTACCGCTTACGAATAGGCAAGGAGATGGTATATGTCTCAGTGGATTCTACCGAGACAATCACACTCACCGCTATCCTACCCTCTATGAGTGTTTCCTATGAGGTGGAGGGTTCGGAAGACAACCTAATGTTGAAGCAATTGGCATACAAGCAGCGTGAATTACAAAACGCCATACAGAAAGCGGTGCGTGAAGCCAACACAATGAATACGGCACAGGCACGCATCGATCAGCTGGTGCAAGAGTATAAGAAGGCGGTACGCATGGAATACATCTTCCCTGCTCCAGGCAAGCCCTATGCCTACTTTGCGCTGTTCCAGCGCTTGAATGGACAACCCATCTTCGATCCCTTGACCAACCGCGACGACATACGTTGCTTTGCAGCCGTAGCCACTAACCTCGATCTTTTCTACCCCGAGGCCGAACGCACTAAGAATATCAAGAGCATCACCCTCAAGGGCATGCGCAATACACGTCCCGCACAGCCCGTAGACTACAGCGCATTGGAAGGAAAGATTACCGAGGCTTCCATCATCGACATTGCCCTTCCTGACATTGATGGCACTACACACCGCCTCACCGACCTCAAGGGCAAGGTGGTAATGCTCGATTTCAACGTATATGGCCATCCTCAATCTTCGTCCCGTGTACTCGTGATGCGCGAGCTCTACGACAAGTATGCCGCCCAAGGCTTTGAGATCTACCAAGTATCGCTCGATGAGCACGAACATTTCTGGAAAACTGCCGTTGAGAGTGTACCTTGGGTGTGTGTACGTTCTGAAGATGCCCCCTACTCCAAGGAGGCCAACCTGTATGGTGTGCGCGAACTGCCCACCTACTTCCTCATCAACCGTGCAGGCGAGATTGTACTGCGCGACGAGAAGGTGGAGGACCTGGAAAAGGAAATCCAACGCTTACTTGCGGAGTAAAAGCCGCTCAACTCTAAACAATCAACTCTAAACTCATACTGCCATGGGAAAATCAGCCGGAAAGAAAAATAAGCGCATGAACAAGCGCGCCATGTTCGATGCCCTCATCGACCTATTCCAACATCATAGCGACCGTGCCCTTACCTATACCCGCATATGGAAGGAGCTGCACCTCACTACGCACCCACAGAAGATGCTGTGTGCCGATATCATCGGTGACCTGCTCCTTGAGGGTAGCTTAGTGGAAACCTCCAACGGGCACTTCCGTCTTAACTTCCAACAACGCGAGCTCATAGGAACCATACAGCGTGGCAGTAACGGACGCATACTCTTCGCTCCCGAGGAGGACGAGGAGTCGGTATACATTGCCGAGCGCAACTCGATGCACGCCCTGCATGGTGACCGCGTAAAAGTGAGCCTCTTTGCCCGTCGTCGTGGCCGTGGCATGCCCGAGGGTGAGGTGGTAGAGATTCTGGAGCGCGCCAACGATACCTTCGTAGGACTCCTCAAGGTAGAAAAGAACTATGCCTTCCTGCTTACCGAGAGCCGCACGTTGGATAATGATATCTTTATCCCCCGCGACAAACTCAAGGGTGGCAAGAGCGGCGACAAGGCTGTGGTGAAGATTGTTGACTGGCCTGAAGATGCACGTAATCCCATAGGCCATGTGGTAGATATACTTGGTAAAGCCGGTAACAACGATGCCGAGATGCACGCCATCCTTGCTGAGTTTGGCTTACCTTACAAATACCCCATCGCTGTGGAGCAGGCAGCCAACCATATCAGTGACATCATCCCGGCCGACGAGATAGCCCGCCGTCTCGACATGCGTGATGTGCTCACCTGCACCATAGATCCCCATGATGCCAAGGATTTCGACGATGCGCTCTCTATCCGCTCCATCGGCAAGAACCTTTGGGAGGTGGGCGTACACATTGCCGACGTCACCCATTATGTGGGCGAGAATGGTATCATCGACAAGGAGGCGCAGCACCGTGCCACCTCAGTATATCTTGTCGACCGTACCATCCCCATGCTCCCCGAGCGTCTGTGCAACAACATTTGTTCACTGCGCCCCAATGAGGACAAACTTACCTACTCGGTCATCTTCCACATCGACGACAAGGCTCGCGTAAGATACCACCAGATAGCGCATACCGTCATCAATAGTAACCGACGCTACACATACGAAGAGGTGCAGGCCATCATCGAGCGCCAACAACGCGGCACCAATGAAGCACTGCCCGGTGACGAGTACACCAACGAACTGATGATTCTCAACGACCTTGCCCAGCAGATGCGTGCACAACGTTTTGCAGGAGGTGCCATCAACTTCGACCGCGTAGAGGTACGCTTCGACATCGACGAGAAGGGACATCCCGTGAGCGTACACCTCAAGGAGTCCAAGGAGGCACACCAGCTCATCGAGGAGTTCATGCTTTTGGCCAACCGCACTGTGGCCGAGACCATAGGCAAGGTGCCTGTGAAGAAGGCCAAGGTGTTCCCCTACCGCATACACGACGTACCCGACCCTGAAAAACTCGACAACCTCGCCCGACTCGCTTTGCCCTTCGGGCACAAGGTACGCACTACGGGTGACAAGATAGACATTGCTAAGTCGTTCAACCGTCTATTGGCTGATGTGAAGGGTAAGCGCGAGCAGCACCTCATCGAGACCGTATCGCTGCGTGCCATGCAGAAGGCACGCTACAGCACCGACAATATCGGTCACTACGGCCTCGCCATGGACTATTATACCCACTTTACCTCACCCATCCGTCGCTACCCCGACATGATGGTACATCGCCTGCTCACCCGCTACCTCGATGGAGGTCGCTCGGCCAGTAAGTCCAAATATGAGGAACTGTGCGACCACTCATCATCTATGGAACAACTCGCCGCCTCGGCCGAGCGTGCCAGCATCAAATACAAGCAGGTAGAGTATATGGCTGACCGCATGGGCATCACCTACGAAGCCATCATCAGCGGTGTCACCGAGTGGGGACTCTATGCCGAGATCATTGAGAACAAATGCGAGGGCCTCATCCCCATGCGCGACCTTGACGACGATTACTACGAATTCGATGAGCGCAACTTCTGCCTCGTAGGCCGCCGTACTCACAAGCGCTACGCTTTGGGCGACACGGTGAGGATTCAAGTGGCACGTTGTAATCTTGAGAAGAAGCAACTCGACTTTGCGCTGGTAGAATAGAGCCGTCTGGCAAGAAAAAAGCCTTTGTCTGATGAAAAAATCAAACAAAGGCTTTTTCCAAAACGGACAAAGTTTTTTCGTCTCGCCTACAAAGAGGGTATTTCTCCTTGCAGCATTTACACCATTACTACTTCCCCATCAACTGCATTTGTTTGAGAATGGCACTTTGGCGACGGCGCATATAGCTTGAGGGACTCTTCGAGCTGTAACGCTTGGGATTGGGCAACGTAGCGGCTATGAGAGCACACTCTGAGCGGGTGAGCTTAGCGGAAGACTTACCAAAGTGCTGCCTTGCTACGGCCTCGGCTCCATAGATGCGTGGCCCCATCTCGATACTATTGAGATATACCTCAAGAATGCGTTCCTTAGGCCACAGCCATTCGATGAGTACCGTATAGTAGGCCTCAACACCCTTGCGAACCCACGTGGAGGTGCAGAAGGTGAACACGTTCTTTGCCGTTTGCTGACTAATGGTGCTACCTCCACGCCTGCGCTTACCCGACTTGTGCTCTTCGATGGCATCGCCTATAGCCTCCCAATCGAAGCCATTGTGCTGGTAGAATCGCTGGTCCTCGGAAGCCACGACCGCACTCGCCAGATGGGGCGAAATCTCTGACATGGGTACCCAGTCGTGATAAAATGTCGTAGGCTCACCCTTGAGGGCTGCTCGCACCGCCTCCTTTACCATCAGCGGAGTCACCGGCACGAACACGTACCGATAGAGCACTACGCTACCTATGCTCCACAGAAAGAGAATGAGCATGACACGAACGAGTAAACGGGTGATACGGCGCATGATTTATCTCGGAAGGGAAAAGAATCTATGTTGTTTCTAACTAATCGGGCACAAAGGTACTGAAAAAAGAAAGGTTGCACAATAGCCAAAAAGATTGTTGCCAGTCAAAAAACACATTGCCTTTTTGTCTATTCACAAAAAAGATATATCTTTGTACAATTGAAGAATTGTGCATCGACGCTACGATGCGAGCAAGACAACTTATGAATGACTATAAAACCAATGGCTGCGACGGGCTTAGTTGCCTGGGATGTGGCCGACAAGATAAAAAGCTGAACGTATTTGACTGGCTGGCCGATGTGCCAGGCAACCTCAACGAGACTGACTTCGTGGAGGTGCAGTTCAAGAATACGCGTAA
This sequence comes from Bacteroidaceae bacterium, assembly GCA_045612065.1. GTDB lineage: Bacteria > Bacteroidota > Bacteroidia > Bacteroidales > Bacteroidaceae > UBA1189. Next base: position 11,280 of record JAZKYH010000069.1, on the reverse strand, counting down.
GGGATATTATCTCAACAGCAACAAGATACCCTTGCAGAAAGATGATGTGGTGGCCGTGGAAGCCAGTCCCGGACACGACATCGGCACGGTGACACTCACCGGAAGCCTCGTGTTGCTGCAAATGAAGAAGGCTCGCATCAAGAGCGATGCAGAGGTGCGCCGTGTATACCGCAAGGCCCGCGAGGTGGATATGGAAAAGTTCAATGAGGCCAAGGCCAAGGAGCAGGACACCATGATACGTTCGCGTCAGATTGCCAAGGATTTGGGGCTCGACATGAAGATTGGAGATGTGGAGTACCAGGGCGACGGCAACAAGGCCATCTTCTACTATATCGCTGATGGCCGTGTCGACTTCCGCCAGCTCATCAAGGTGCTGGCCGACGTGTTCAAGGTGCGCATTGAGATGAAGCAGATTGGTGCCCGCCAAGAGGCTGGCCGCATAGGAGGTATCGGCCCTTGCGGACGCGAGCTCTGTTGTGCGACTTGGATGTCAAACTTCATCTCTGTTTCGACAGGTGCCGCCCGCTTCCAGGACATCTCGATGAATCCGCAAAAGCTGGCCGGACAGTGCGCTAAGCTGAAATGCTGCATGAACTACGAAGTGGATGTATATGTGGAGGCCATGAAGCGCTTCCCGGCCCGAGATATCACACTCGAGACCATGGACAGCACCTATTATCACTTCAAGTCGGACATCCTCAAGCGAGAGATAACTTACTCTACCGACAAGAGCTTTGCTGCCAATCTCGTCACCATCAGTACGAAACGTGCTTTTGACGTAATCAACCTCAACAAGAAGGGTATAAAGCCCGAGTCACTGCTCGAGGATGGCAATCAAGAGGAACCACAACGCATCGACTTGCTCGACCAGGATAGCGTGACCCGCTTTGACAACACCAAGAAGAAAAAAAAGAAGAAAAAGCCTGCTGGCCGTGGAGGCGGAAACCAGAATAGAGAGCACAAACGCCCCTCTGACCACCATGAGAAGCAGGGCTAAGGTGTTGCGTCTCTTGCTCGTACCGGCTCTGCTTGCAGCCTTATGTAGCTGCATGGCCGACACGAAGTCCTTGACCTTTGCCACCATCGGACAGAAGGGATGGTCGCACACTGATACACTCAGCTATGTCATCCCTCCTCTGAAAGGTATGGGGGATTGTGGAGTGGCTCTGCTGCTTCGTACCGAAGGGTATGGATATGAGAATATCGCTTTAGACATCGACATCCGTCAGGATAGCACCCAACTCTATCACCAACAACGCCACTATTGGCTCAGTGAGGAAGTCTCGGCAAATGGCATCGGTCGCCGCTGCGACTATACGCTCCCTGTGGGGAATCTTAAGCTTTGTGATACACTGCCCACCACGATAACCGTTGTCCACAATATGGAGCAACCATTGCTTAAGGGCATACGAGAAGTGGGGGTGCGCACAGGAAGGTACGTACATGAATCAGATACGGTGATTTGGCAGGTAGATTGGAGATAATCAAAGGCAATAATATAGCTGTTGTCCAACAATGCAGAATTCTCTGCGATGTTGTCATCTTAACAGAACGTTGCGATGGAAGGATCTCGCACTGGGACTTATGGATTAGCCATTTAGTCCGGCTGCACTCGCTGAAAAATCGTAAATAAGCATACATTTCGCTCGCAAGTACGGACTTTGGCAAGGGATAATTGCAAAATTCTTCACAACATTCAGAAACGAAGTTCGTTGGCCGAAGGGAAAAGCAATGACAAACTATACTTTGGAACAACTGTATATTATTACCTGTAAAAAAAAGAGGCTGCATCGTATGATGCAGCCTTCTTCTTTCTCTGTTAGTAGAGGATTACTTACGCAATCCGAGGGCCTTAACGTTAGCGCGGTAACGCTCGATGTCACGATCCTTCAAGTAATCGAGGAGGGCGCGACGCTTACCTACCAACTTGGTCAATGCTCTTGCTGTACTATAATCTTTACGGTTCTTTTTCAAGTGCTCCGTCAAGTGGGAAATACGGTATGAAAACAATGCCACCTGAGCTTCGGGTGAGCCAGTGTCAGTGTTAGACTTTCCGTACTGTCCAAAGATTTCTTGCTTTTTCTCAGCGTTTAAATACATAGGTTTAATAATTAAAAATTGATACTTTTCGCTTTTGCGGCTGCAAAGGTAGCACAAACTGAGTAAAAATGCAAATATATTTGCGATTTTCCGAAATTCCGTTCAATTTCAACTTGCAGAAAGTAAGCACAAACACGACATGATACTATGAGAAAATGCCATATCCCCACCCCGTTAATTATCCGGCATGAGGCAATGCTATTTGACTACGGAACGTATTGTTATCCCTTCTCTGCATACGCCTAATCGCCCCAGGGACTAAAAAACGCCCGTTTTGTGGCGAAATGTGGTGAAAATATTTGGAGAGAAAGAGAAAGTTTATTTCCTTTGCATCGCTTTAAGTTTATTTATTCATTTAAAAACATTACAATTATGTCAGAAATTGAAGCAAGAGTAAAAGCTATTATCGTTGATAAGCTTGGCGTAGATGAGTCAGAAGTAACACCCACTGCAAGTTTTACTAACGACCTCGGCGCAGATTCTTTGGATACTGTAGAGTTGATCATGGAGTTGGAGAAGGAGTTCGGTATATCAATTCCCGATGACCAGGCTGAGAATATCTCTACCGTACAGGACGCTATCGACTACATCGCTAACAACGCGAAGTAATCACGGTATTGCGATAGTATCATAAGAAAGTCGTAGTAATTGGTTTTTCCGATTATGCGACTTTTTTTATTGCCAGAACCAAACATTCTATATATACACAGTGCCACTAAGCCGACTGATTGACTATCTATACTATCTGGCGTGCTCCGACAAAGAATTTGCACGCCGTCTCCGCCATATTATGGGATTCTATCCCCGAAAGATTGAGATATACCGCGAGGCACTCATGCACCGTTCGCTCAATCACCACCGCCCCCAGGAGCAGAAAAAGGACAATGAGCGCCTCGAATATCTGGGCGATGCAGTGATAGAGACCGTAGTGAGCGACATCCTGTATCACCATTTCCCGACGAAGAAGGAGGGCTTTCTCACCTCTACGCGCAGCAAGATCGTGCAACGCAGCACCCTTAACCGCTTGGCCAAGGAGACTGGACTGGTGGAGCTCGTGCAATCTACTCATATCAACCGCACACACAACAGCTTCATCTCGGGCAATGCATTCGAGGCATTCTTGGGAGCGATATACCTTGACCGCGGATATGCCTATTGCTATCGGTTCTTTGAGCAGTGTCTCATAGGGAAGCATATCGACCTCGACAAAGTATCCAAGGAGGATGATAACCATAAGAGCAAACTCATCGAATGGAGTCAGAAGAAACAGTATAAGATAGATTTTGAACTTATCAGCGAAAATATCGTTGGGACCAATAGTCCTACCTTCCGCAGTAGAGTATGTATCGAAGGCATAGAGTTCGGCACCGGCTTTGGATACTCTAAGAAAGAGAGCCAGCAACTTGCAGCAAAGGAGGCCATGCGCCATATCCGCAAGAAGACCGGCCTATACAAGAAAGCGGTCGAGATGCACGATGCACGGGTAGCAATGCCGATAGAAGAGGCTGCCACAATTGAGAATATGTCAGAAAACCCCGATGAAAACGCGGATACACAGCAAATCTCAACCCAAGAATAGGACTATTCAAAGTTTTTTTGTACCTTGCATCCAATTTAGCGCATCCATCTATGAAATCTGTTACTAAACTACGTCTGCTCGTCTCAGCGGTATTTGTCACCGTTGTCGTGGTCATCAGCCTCTTTCTCCCACGCGAAAGGGCTATCAGCATAGACTTTACGGAGGGCAAACCTTGGCAGTATGAGCAATTGACCGCCGCTTTCGACTTTGCCGTGGCAAAGAGTGAGGCTGCACTCGAGCGAGAGCGTGCAGAGGTGCAAGCTGCGCAACGCCCCTACTTCACCAAAGAAACTGCAGTAGAAACCTCAGCCATAGACTCGTTTTTGACATTCTATAATAAGGAATTGCACTACATCGTCAACAATAGGTTGCAACAGAGGGTTGTTGCCCAACTCCGCAGTGTATATAACAACGGCATCATCGGCAGCAATGACCTCTCGCGCTTATCGGCCGACAGTGTTCACACAATTATGCTCATCGAGCAGCATAGGGCCAAACCGGTAAAGGTCGCAGAGTTGTATACGGTGCAGCAGGCCTACGAGAGCCTGATGAGCATTGACACCACCCGCTGGGGGCGCTACGCTCTGCAGCATAGTAACTTGAACGAATACATCATCCCCAACATACGCTATGATGCTGCCAAGTCGGAGGCTGCACGAGACGAAGCTCTCAATGCGATATCTCCCAATAGCGGAGTTATACTAAAGGGACAGAAAATCATTGGTAGTGGCGAAATGGTAGACGAGGACCATTATCAGGCATTGCTATCGTACCGCAATGAACTGAATAAACGTATTGATGAGCAGAGCATGCAGATGACCTTTATCGGACAGGTACTTTTGGTCATCCTCTTTATCGGCGCATTTGCAGTATACCTCATCAACTATCGCCGCAATTATCTTCACGCGCGTAACAAGCTACTCTTTCTGGCAACACAACTGATGATATTCCCCATCATAGCCTCATGGATCATAACCAATGGAGGCGCACTCATGATTATCCCCTTCGCCATGGCTCCAGTGATGATCAGCGTGTTCCTCGATGCCCGTACCGCCTTCATGGCTCATCTGGTAATCATCTTGACTACCTCATTAGTGGTCCCTGACCCTTTCATCTTCGTATTGTTGCAACTCACAGCCGGTATCGCTGCAGTATATTCACTCAACGAGCTTACCGAACGCTCGCAAATCTTCCGCGTTGCACTGGTTGCCATCCTTTGCTACTGCTTCGTCTATTTCGGCTATGAGCTTATTACCAAAAGTGCGTTCATCGCATTCAATAAAGGTATTTTCGTACATTTCCTACTCAATGGAATCTTGCTGCTCTTTACCTACCCTTTGATGTTGCTCTACGAGAAACTGTTCCGCTTCACCTCCGATGTGACGCTGATGGAACTCTCAAACTTCAACATCAAATTGCTGCGCCAACTTTCCGAGGAGGCTCCCGGAACGTTCCAACATTCAATCCAGGTGTCCAACCTTGCAGCTGCAGCAGCCAATAAGATAGGTGCCAGCAGCCTGTTGGTACGCACCGGAGCTATGTATCATGACATCGGTAAGATTGAGAATCCTATTTTCTTCACAGAGAATCAAGGCATCACCAATCCACATGCCTGTCTACCCTACGAAAAGAGTGCACAGATTATTATTAGTCACGTCACTAACGGACTTCGTCTGGCAGAGAAACACCATTTGCCTGAAGCTATCAAAGACTTCATCCGAACTCATCATGGCCGTAGCAAAGCTAAGTATTTCTATATTTCGTATAAGAATGAGCATCCCGATCAAGAGATTGACGAAACGCTCTTTACCTACCCCGGCCCTGCTCCGCACTCGATGGAGACGGCCATTCTCATGATGGCCGATGCCGTGGAAGCCGCCTCGCGCAGCTTGTCGGAGTACACGGAGGAGAACATAGCCAACCTTGTAGACCGAATCGTGGATGGCCAAGTCAGCGAAGGGCATTTCGCTGCATGCCCCATCACCTTCAAAGACATCACGAACATCAAGACGGTGTTCAAGGATAAGCTACGTACCATCTACCACGCCCGCATCAGCTATCCCGAGCTGAAGAAGTAATCCCCTCCAGCCGTAACTTTATCAGCCCCACTCTCTCCGTCGCCGAGAGGATGGGGCTCCTTATTTCGTGCCATCACACGAGGCACACAACTTTGGCCGTCTCCCGCCCTCTTTTGCATTCCCGACATGGCAAAAAGCACAGTATCTACCTTCTACGTTCATTCTCTCTTTAGACAAAGTACAAATAAACGCTAATTTTTGTTTGGACATTTTCTAAAAAGCATTACCTTTGCGGCCGATTATTTAAACAACGTCTAAACAATATTAAAAAGACATAATCTAAAGAAGGTATGAAAAGAGTCGTGTTTGCTGTGATTGCGCTCGTGATGAGCATGCAGGTGATGTTTGCCAACGGAGGTGTAGAGACCCATGCGGGTAGCCCCTCTATGGTGTCGGATGTGAAGGAGGGTTATATGATCTCGGGGCATGTCATCGAGAAGGATACCGAGGAGAATATTCCCTATGCTACGGTGCTCATCGTGGGTACCGACAAGGGTACGATGTCCAACGAGGTGGGTCAGTTCCAGTTCAAGGGCTTGTCGGAGGGGACGTACGTGTTGCGCGTGTCGGCCGTAGGCTACAAGACCATGGAGAAGACCATCACCGTGGGTGGCGAGTATATGGCCGTGGTGCACTTCCCGCTCTCGGAGGAGAACTTCATGGTGGATGAGGTGGTCGTTTCGGCCAGCCGCAGCGAGGTGAGCCGTCGCGATGCCCCTGTGGTGGTCAACGTGCTCAGCCCTATCCTTTTTGAGACGGTGAACAGCATGGACCTCGCCAAGTCGCTCAACTTCCAGTCGGGCTTGCGTGTGGAGAACAATTGCCAGAACTGCGGCTTCCCACAGGTGCGCATCAATGGTCTCGATGGTCCTTACTCGCAGATACTCATCAACTCGCGCCCCATCATCAGCGCCTTGGGCGGTGTGTATGGCCTGGAACAGATCCCAACCAACATGATTGACCGCGTGGAGGTGGTGCGAGGAGGCGGCTCGGCACTCTTCGGTGCCAATGCCGTGGGTGGCACCATCAACATCATCACCAAGGACCCCATCAGCAACTCGTTCCAGGTGAACAGCATGTTCTCTAACATCGGTGCCAAGTCGTGGGAGCAGTACCTGGGTGCCAACACCTCGCTCGTGGCTAAGGACAATTCGTATGGCATCGCCATGTATCAGACCTACCGCAACCGCAACCCCTATGACCACGATGGCGACTCGTTCTCGGAGTTGGGCCTGCTCAATATGAACACCTTCGGCTTCCGTGCCTACTATCGTCCCTCGCAGTGGAGCCGCCTGAATGTGGAGTACCACACCACCAACGAGTTGCGCCGTGGAGGCAATAAGTTTGACCTGCAACCCCATCAAACCGACATCACCGAGCAAACCAGACACATCATCAACAGCGGCGGTGTGAGTTACGACCAATTCTTCGATGGATACAAGCATAAACTCTCGGCCTACACCTCGGTACAGCATACCGACCGCGACAGTTACTATGGAGCACAGCGCGACTCCTCGGCCTACGGCAAGACCAACGACCTCACATGGGTAGCCGGTGCCATGTATGTGGGCAACTACACCCGATTCCTTTTCGCCCCCTCGGTATTCACCTCGGGTCTCGAATATCAGAACAACTCACTGCACGACCGCATGATGGGCTACAACCGCGACATGAAGCAGGATGTGCGCATCGCCAGCGCCTTCGTTCAGAATGAATGGAAACTTCGCGACTTCACCCTCCTTGCCGGTGGCCGTATAGACCAGCACAACCTCATCGAACGCCCCATCCTAAGCCCGCGCGTAAACCTGTTGTACAAGCCGATGGATAAGTTCCAAGCACGCTTGACCTACTCTACAGGATTCCGTGCGCCACAAGCCTATGACGAAGACCTGCACGTGACTGCCGTGGGTGGTGAGGGCGTACTCATCACTCTCGCCGAGGGCTTGCGCGAGGAGCGTTCAAACAGTTATAGCGGCTCGGTAGACTACACGACCACCTTCGGGCACTGGGCTGCCAACGTACTCGTCGAGGGATTCTACACGGGACTTGACCACGTGTTTATCCTCGAGGATATAGGACACAATGCCGAGGGGTACGCCATCAAGGAACGCCGCAACGGCAGCGGAGCACGCGTATATGGCGCCAACCTTGACGCCAAACTTGCTCATGGCAAGGAGGCAGTGTTCAGCCTCGGCTTCACCGCTCAGCGCAGCCGCTACACGGAGGCGGAGGAGTGGACAGAGGGACAGTTTACCTCCCGCATGATGCGCACCCCCGATTACTACGGCTACTTCACCTTCGCCTCAGAGCCCGTGAAGAACTTTGACTTCTCGCTCTCGGGCACCTATACGGGCTCGATGATTGTGCCCCACTACGCAGGATTCATTGAGGCAGACCGCATGGAGACTACATCCGAATTCTTTGACCTCAACGTGAAGTTCAACTACACCTTCGTACTTCACGACCACATCAAACTGCAGGTGAATACCGGTGTGCAGAATATCCTGAACCACTTCCAACCCGACCTGGACCGTGGCGAGTTCCGCGACTCGGGCTATTTCTACGGTCCTGCACAACCCCGCACCGTGTTCGTAGGGTTAAAGATACTGAACTGATTTGCTCGTTCGCTCATTTTTGCCTATCTTCGCGAAGATTTTCGTAACCTATGAGCGACAAAGCCAAGATACAGAGCATCCGCCTACTACAGAAATTCAAGCAACACCTACTGCTTGAGAAGGGCCTCTCGTCCAACACATTGGATGCTTATGTGCACGATGTCGAGAAGTTGCTTAGACATCTTGAGAAGCAGGCTATACACCCTCTTGATGTCGGGCTCGAAGACTTGGAAGAGTTCTTGGCCTCACTGCACGACGAGAAGATACGTCCCCGTTCGCAGGCCCGTATACTCTCGGGCATACGCTCATTCTATCAGTATCTCGTGCTCGACGGCCACCTCGAGGCCGACCCCACCCTGCTCCTCGAGTCGCCCAAGATAGGCATGCACCTGCCCGAGGTGCTCAGCGTGGAGGAGATAGACAGCCTCATCGCCGCCATCGACCAGAGCAAGCGCGAGGGCCAGCGCAACCGCGCCATCATCGAGACCATGTACAGCTGCGGCCTGCGCGTGTCCGAGGCGTGCAACCTCAAGCTCTCCGACCTCTACCTGCAGGAGGGCTTCATCAAGGTCGAGGGCAAGGGCAGCAAGCAACGCCTCGTGCCCATCTCCGAGCGCGCCATAGCAGAGATCATGGCCTACCTCACCGACCGTGCCGAGATAGAGATTAAGCCCGGTCACGAGGACTACCTCTTCGTGAGCGCCCACTTCAAGAAGCGGATGTCGCGCATCACCCTCTTCCACATCATCAAGGAGCTGGCCGCCGCGGCAGGCATCAAGAAGACCATCAGCCCCCACACCCTGCGCCACTCCTTCGCCACCCACCTGCTCGAGGGCGGTGCCAACCTGCGCGTCATCCAGAGCATGCTCGGCCACGAAGACATAGGCACCACCGAGATCTACACCCATATCGACGCCCTCCGCCTGCGCTCCGAGATCATCGAGCACCACCCGCGCAACATGAAGAAATAGGAGCTTCAAAACGGAGCCGTCCTCCAAGAAAATTGAACAAAGGCTTTTTAAAAATTGCAGGGCTGTGTTTTTTTAATCAGACAAAGGTTTTTCCCAGCATCTCCATAGGCAATGTCAGAGCGAGTAAAATAGTTTTATTTCTGCCCTGGCAAGGGCGCGAAGCATGCCGCTGCAACGAAAACGATAACAAAAACCGCGAGGTCGGTCTAATTTTCAATGCATGTGCAAGCGAGTGAAATGTGAGTTTACTTACGATTTTTCTACGAGTACAGCCAAGTTTCAACGATGCTAATTGTGAATTTTAATTGTCAATCGATTACTCCTTGCCAGGCCAAAAATAAAAATCGTTTACTCGGTGAAAAGGTGCAATTGAATGTCCTCCCACTTATTTTCGTTTTCGTTGCAACTTTGTTGCTCACTTTTTTCGCACTTGCCTCGCTGATTTTTCGAGCCTGCCTCAGTTGCTCGCAGAGCCTGCGATAAATCTCTGTCGAGCCTGCGATATTTAAGCTCGTTGCCTCTGTTCATAGCACCCTCGCTGGCATTGACACCATATATTACCCTAGCAGGATAATTTTTATTTTGCCTAAGACAAAGGAACTAATTCCAAATGCATAAAAAGATAGGGTATGCCATTATTGGCACACCCTATCTTTTTATGCATTATCAAGAAAGTTCTTTTATATGTCGTGGACTTATCTGCGTTCGCGACGTACAGAGAGCGTCTGACTGCTGCTTGAAGGTTTGCTTGCGGGTGAAGACTTTGTGCGTGTGGTGCGCACTGAGTTTTTCTGTTCAGCCTTGGCGGTGACCTTTGCGCTCTCCGCCTTTGTAGTAGCTGCCTTGGGAGCTCGTGTTACAGCGGGGCGTGCTACGCTTTTCTTCTCTACCTCCTTCTCATCTGCCTCGGTTTCTTTGGGTTCTTCGATACCCCATAGCTTGTTCTCGAAGGTGACGAGCTCCTTCTCGATGCGTTGCTGCTCGGCCTTCATGGCGGTGTCGTTGGGGCAGTATTGTGCGAGGAGCTTGTTCTGCAGGTTGGCAGTCTTGTAGATATCGCCCTCGTAGAGGCTGCGCACGAAGTAATCGTCGATGCTCATGTTGGAGACGTTGTTATAGCTGCTGGTCATGAGCGGAGTCATACCAAGGTAGGGGCTCACCTCGTCGTAGTTAAGCCAGAACATAGGGTACTTGGTGGTCTCACTACCAAAGTCTCCGCTGCGGTGCAGCACGGGGCAGATGGCGGTGACGCGTGTAGTATAGGTAGCTGTGCGCTGGTCGTAGAACGAACTCTCCTTGATGAAGTAACTGAGCACCTCGCCCGAAGGGATATCGCTGTCGGCGATGGTGAGCTTTCCTCCCTTATCCTCGTAGTAGATGTAGAACTTGTCGAGCATATCGGTCACCTTGTACTTGTTGTCCTCTGTGAACAGTTCATTACCATCGGAACGATACTCATAGGCGGGCACCTTGCCATCGGCCACGAGACGGATGATGAGGGTGAAGAGATTCACGCGGTCGCCCAACGGCTCTACGGGGTAGTAGAGGGCGGCGTTCTTCTCCTTCGTCATGTCGAGGGTGCGGTAGATGTCACGCTTCCACACCACATCGGTGGGGGCAGGCATCTGGGCGGTATACTGTGCCTTGGCGCGTTCGCTGAGTGAGGTCTCGGCCTTCTTCTCGGCTTCGGCCTGTGCCTGAATGCGCGACTTGGGTTGTGCCATTGCGCCCTGTGCGCAAAGAGCCAAGGCTGCTATTGCAATGAGTGATTTGAGTTTCATATCGTCTGTTGTATTTTTTTGCTCGGAGATCTCGGGGGTATCCGAGTTCCCGCGTGGTTGTTCTTAGTTGATGATTACTTCCAGTGTTGAGGGTAGCTGACGCTCGATGCCATCGGGGCCCACGGCCTTCACGCTGGAGATGTAGAAGCGCTTGCC
>JAZKYH010000068.1:0-20445 GCA_045612065.1 Bacteroidaceae bacterium | reverse complement strand
TGCGAGTACAAAGGTATATGAAACTTTTGAGGGCAAAGCACTGAAATCAAGCATCTTCTAAAGATGCATTGTGAATAAACTAAAGTGGCGTATGAAGGAACTACATAGTTTCCTACATACGCCACTTATAACTAAGCCTATAATAAACTATATATACCACAATTTGGGGCGTGGTTACCCACATCTTTTATTTTGCTCTATCAACTCTCCGTTGGAGAGTTATCCACAGATAGAACATCAAAAGGGCATCTACCAACATAAGCGCAGATAGTACGGGCATTGATATTGCCCCCGTGAACTTGGCAGGCAGGATTGAGCCGAACATTATGATATGGTAGAGGATACCTATGCCGAGATTCCACCATCGTGCCGAACCCTTGATGCCTTCCTTACCATAGCACACCGCAAGAGTCCATATTGCAATGGGTACAAAGAGGCACAAAGTAGTTGCAAGTCCAGAGTTATAGCCATTAGCAATTCCTGCGGCAATGTGAGTGAGGCTGTTAGCAATCATAAAGCCCGCCATCCCCGTAGCCAATACTGGCCATCTCTTCTTGCGGGCAATGACGGCTGCAAGAGGTGCAGCAACCCATACAAGGCTGAAATTTACGCATAAGAAGAAGTACTCCTCCAATGGCTGACCGAAGATAACCGCCATTGCGTTGGCAAAGCCATTATGAGCACCCGTAAGGTCGATGCTATACTCCTCAATATTGTGCAGCATATAGCAGACCATAAAGAGCCACGAGAGCCAATATGGGTCTTTCCATCGGCATTTCTGCATCTCTACACGCAGAAAGTCGGTGCAGAACAACAGAATCATCACAACCACAGCAGCACCAAACCCAATCCAAGGCCAGATGTTGAAAAAGTAAGAGTATCCTTCCATATGTTTATAAGTTTAAGTTTATGCAAAGTTACCACTAACACCTCAATACGCACCTATCCTATTGCGACCAATGAGTATCTTTTTGTACGATTTTACACATAAATAGTGCTTAAATAGTGAAAATATCATACCTTTGTGTGTATGAAAGAGGTAATAGCACTAAATATCCCAACCGAGAGCGCACCTATTGCCAATGTTGTTTTCAGCGGAGATTACGCTGTAAATTATGGCGTGCGTTTCTCCGAACAACCATTTTTTACAATCGGACAACCATACGCATTGTCCGATTTTAGAGTTCTGGCTCTTATCACTGGAAGGGCAGCACTTACCATAAACCTTGTAAACTACGAGATTTCGGAAGGCACAATTGTCTTCTGCTCGCCAGGAGCGATTGTTGAATTGCAGAGCATTAGCGAAGGTGCCTATATTAAGTTGATTGGGACACGAAACGAAGTTGCGAGGGATTTCGTGTGTGTAGCGTCAGATGTGCGACTGATGAGCATATTTGAGAGGAGTATCGCTATGATTGCCGAGGAACTAAGAGAGCCAAACCCCTCATACGAATTTGTGCGTAACCAAATCGCTGCGCTCGTAGCCCACGCCCGGCACAACCACCAAGATAACTCCGTAGGCGCAAATAGCCTAAAACTCAATCAGTTTATCTCATTGGTCAATGTCCACTGCCACGAGCAGCGCAATGTGCCGTTTTATGCCGAGAGGCTGAATATCACGCCTCACTACCTCTCGGCGCTTATCAAGCAACAGAGCGGCATTAGTGTAATGGATTGGATAAATAAGGCGGTGGTGCAGCGAGCGAAGATTTTGTTAAGAGCGGGCAAGACCACCCTCCAAACCTCTGAGGAGTTAAACTTCCCGAGTTCCACATATTTTAACCGCTATTTCAAACGACATACCAATATGACTCCGAGCGAGTACAAAAGATTGTAGTGGTATTATTTAGTCTTAATCTATACTATATAAAAGACTACACGAGAAGAACAAAAGCAGCGTTCAAATGGTTTTGGTACGAAAAGTCGTTTCACAGCACAATAATCTAGCACATTGTATATCTGCAAATTCGGCGGTGAAATTCAATTCACCGCCGATGAAGGGTAACCCCTGAAGGATGCCTCTCGACTGTTTTTGATGATGGTAGTCTTTAATTCAGGGTTTTCACCAGAATCAAATGTAATGTCCCAATTCCTTACAGACCGGGGCAGATTCAAACTACATGCTCTTAGCTCCTAAGGTCTGTATCAATTCTTTTTCAAATTCCTCGATGCTGCTACGCTTGTAATTTTCGTAGAATATGTAGCCATTTATGTAGTAGGATAGCTGATAGGAGTCGGGGCTACTCCACGAAAAATAGCAAGGGTTGCCATCTTCCATGGTTGAACCATTTTTCATGATTTCAAAAGTGTCAACACGTCCTTGGGCAGTGCCGTTAGCTAGGGTTACTGTTATACGATGGTTATTGCCGTATATCTTATAAATGACTGCTTTGTCAATTTGTAGTTTCCATACACCATGATACCAATTGTTCTTTTTAGGTTTCTTGGTGAAAATCTTCTTGAAATTCTTATAAGACTCGGTTGCTTTGTGTCTCTGGCTATAGTACTCATCTACGACCTCGCCATATCTGATTGTCTTATGCGCCATATCGCATACCCATCTGTTGACAAAACTCTTTTTGTTGGCCTCCACGATTTGCATTTCCGAACCGCTGTCTCTGATAATGAAAGAAGAAATTTTCTTGTTCTGTGAGATAATGTCAAACAAGTCAAGATGGAAAAGATAGGTGTTTTGTGTATCTTCATTATTGTACAGGACCTTATAGACCTGGAATGGGTAATCCTCGGTAGGTTTTTCGCCAACTTTATATCTTATCTGTCGATAAACACCTTCTTTACATCCTTTTAGAGCCTCCTGGGCATTAGCTGCAATGGCTAAACCTGTGCAAGCTAAAATAAGAACAAATAACTTTTTCATTTTTTTTGTATTTTTAATAGATTTGTTATGATTGTTGTGTTTGCTGTTTTTTTAGTTGTGTTCGAGGTTCCCTTATTTGCCTTTGTAACGTATCTTTTTCAAATTATCACAATTCCCGAAAATCTCATTTTCTTTGCCCTTGAAGCGTTTGGGAAGAGTGACTGTAGTCAGTCCGCGACAATACTCAAAAGCATCGATGCCTATTTCTGTTACGCTCTTTGGTAAGGTGATTGAAGTGAGCTTGCCACAAAACAAGAAAGCATCCGTTCCAATTTTTGTGATACTTTTGGGGAAAGTAACAGAGGAGAGATTATCACAGCTATAAAAAGCGTTTGAACCAATTTCTGTAACACCTTCTGGAATCACGATAGAGGTTAACTCTGAAATAGAGTTAAATGCATACTTCCCAATCTTTGTGATACCCTCAGGAATAATAGTTGACGCGCAACCCCTTATCAACGTATTTGTAGCTGTTTCTATAATCGCATTGCAATTATCTCGTGAGTCGTAGAATTCGTTGTTCTCGTCGACCACGATAGAGGTGAGTTGTGAACAGAAAGAGAACGCATCAGAGTGTATCTTTTTTACGCTTTGAGGAATGTAAATTGAAGAGAGCGCACTGAAAGCAAAGGCATCACTTCCAATTGAAACAATATTTCCAGGGATAGCAATAGATTCAAAGCGACAAGTGCTGAAAGCTCTATCTCCAATCTTAACCACACTCGTAGGAATAACAGTGTTGGGACATCCTAATACGAGGGTATTACTTCGAGTTTCAATGATAGCGTTGCAATATCCACGAGAGTCGTATATTGGGTTGTCTTCAGCTACAATGATTGTCTTGAGCGGACAGAAGTTGAATGCATATTTGTCTATCGTGGTTACGCTCTTTGGGATATAGAGACTTGTCAATCCATTGCATCCACTGAACGCTTCTTCTTCTATAGAGACTACACTTTCGGGAATACGTGTTGTATAACAACCGACAATCAAGGCGTTGGCTCCGGTCTTGATGATGGCGTTGCTATTCTCACGAGAGTCAAATATAGGATTACCAGGATGAACTTCTATAGAAGAGAGGCTTGTGCAATTAGAAAAGCTATTGCGACCTATTTTTATTACACTTGCAGGGATTGATACCGAAGCCAAAGTGGTGCAAAAACGGAAAGCTTGCTCACTGATAGAAGTAACACCATCCTCTATCGTAACTTTTGCCACAGCGAGCTTTTCCCAAGGACTCCTAAAGCTCTGAATCTCCATATCTCCTTCACCCGAAATGATAAGGTGTCCGCCAAACATCAGTTTCCAAGACACATTCTCTCCACAAGTTCCTTGGGCCAGAATTTGATTGTATGGATTCTGGTTTTCACGAATATATTGATGCCCGTCGTAGTAGTACACGCCTCTGATACCTATTTTCTTAGGAGCACATTGTATCGTATTTCTTGTATAATACTTGAAGCTAAATGCCGATAGTGTGTCGGGCAACGCTACACGCAAATGATGATAGTCTGAAGCGCCTGCAGTCCATGTAGAATGAAAGTGTGTGTTGCGATTACCATCACAGATGTCTGCAATGGGGCCTTCAACGCGTTCTGGTGCATTGGTGCTGAAATTTCGCGCCTCTAATTCTATCTCCTTACCATTGGCATCAAACAATTGGAACTCGGCCAAAGCCATATACGGGAATCCATTCTTATCCAACAGGTACTGTGGCCTCATAGTGTGTCCCTCCAAGAAATCGAAGTAGAGCACATTGGATGGCTCTTTCAATGTCAGGACAGGTGATGTGTATTCATACTGGGCAATGTTGTTCTTATCGTTTACAGAGATTGTAGACAATAGACCATCTTTTTCAGTGAGCTCAATATCGCGAACCAGATATTTGTGCATTCCTTTGATTGCGATTTTTTTAGGAATGCATCGTACCCAATCTCTTGTATAGTACTTAAAGCTGCAAGCCGACAGGGTATCTGGTAACTCTATACGCAGATAGTGATAACCTGAGGTTTGAGATGACCAGGTTGAGTGAAAGTATGTACTACGATTGCCGTCGCAAATATTGGCTATTGGTCCCTCGGTTATCTCTTGTGCATTGGTGGTGAAGTCGCTGGCTTTTAATACGATCTCCTTGCCTTGGGCATCAAACAATTGGAACTCGGCCAAAGCGACAAACGGATGCTGTCGTTTATTCTCGTTCGTTACATATTGCGGTTCGGTATGAGTTTCTAAAAAGGTGAAGTAGATAACATTGCATGGCCCACCCAATGTGATAACAGACGAAGTGTATTCGTACTGCAACATGTTGTTTGCCTCGTTTACAGATGTTGTAGACAGCAGGCCATCCTCTACTGAGAGTATTGTTGGAGTGGGTTGTATGTATTCTTCAACTTGCGCAGGACTCTCTTCAATTACCAAAACTTCAGCTTTTGTAATGGCCACAGGAGGGGGAGGTAGGACCTTCAATTCTCCACTACTTGTTACTACGGTAACATTCTGTCCCTGCATGCTTGCTGCACCGCACAGCAACATTGTCGCCGTCGCGAGCCATTGTCTTGTCTTTCTCATAGTTTATAAACTTGTAATATTGATAATAGAATGGTTGCTTTTACTTATAAGTTCTCCTGATTCAGTGTGTGTTAACCTATAAAAAAGCGTGAGAACCTGTACCTATTGCTCGTCTCACAGTATTAGGCTCTCGCATTGCCCTGTTCGTCGAAACGAGCAACGCGAAGCCTCACGCCGATATGCATATACGCCACCTTGCATCATACCAATCGTCGTGATTAATACAACAAAGGAGTACGAAAACATACCCATGAAGCATTCACCGTTGCTTTGTTTTTGACGAACATGAAGAATTTGCGAGATTCAATACTTTCAAAATCAAAGCGCTAAGTAAACGCCTTTTCCAAAATGTCATCCCCACCCAACCACCTTGGCTCGTACAACTGAACCGAGGCTTCAGCGTAAGGATGTCGCAAATTTACGACATTATTCTGAAAAAAGAATTCGAATGAGTCGTTTTTTCTGCAATTCTCAGCAAACATTAAAAGGAGGGATTTGAAAGTTGCCAGTGGTAAAGTTGGCGTCATTAGTTATCGCGGCGCTCCTCGGTAGCTATTGCGCTACTGCTCAGTAGCTACTGCGCCATTCCTCGATAGCTACCGCGGTGTGGAGTCTCTATGTGGCGAGGCAATATCTCTTATATAATGATTTGCTCTTACCCCTTGGCTATATACTCAGATGTTTGTCGAACCGTCGGAAATCCGCTGCCGACGAAGCGAAAAAATCAAAGCTGTCTGGCAGATTTATTGGAGCTGTCTGGCAAAAAAATCAGAGCCGTCCGTTTTCTTTGCCGGACGGCTCTGATTAGAGGCTCTTTTTATATAAGCTTACTTGCGCTTACCAAAAATCTTTAACAACTTGATGAACAGATTGATAAAGTCGAGATATAGCATGAAGCTGCCATAGAGTGCCAGCTTCAAGCTGCCTTCATCTACACCGTCGCTTTCGGCAAGCATGTTCTTTATCTTCTGCGTGTCGTATGCCGTGAGGAGCACAAATACCGCTACCCCGACGTATGTGGTAATCCATTCTACCCTTGTGCTTTGCAAGAAGATGTTCACCACCGAAGCAATGATGATGCCCAGCAGACCCATCAGGAGATAGCGCCCCCAGGGAGAAAGGTCTTTCTTGGTGAAGTAGCCGAGCAGGCTCATGCCTCCAAAAGTTCCTGCTGTAATGAAGAAGGTCGAAGCGATAGACTCCTGAGTATACAACAGGAAGATGAATCCCAATGAAATACCCGTTAGCAAAGCGTACAGGCCAAATAGAATACTGGCCGCATTGAACGACAGCTTGCTGAAGCGGGCAGTGAAGACGATAGCCAGCACCAGTTCGCCGATGAGCAATCCCATTGGTATGGCAATGTTGCTGAACATAAATTCCAGTATTACTTGGTTGTTCGACACGTACATGGCTGCGATGCCCGTCACGGCGAGGGCAAGGGTCATCCATGCATAAACATTCTTGATCAATACGGCAAATGCCTCATTGGTAACCTCGCGCCTTGAGGTATACTCCATTGTTTCGCAGTTGTCCATTTTGTCTCTTTTTTAGTAGATTGTTGGTTTAGTTAAAATCTCATTTATTTCCAGTCGTATTCATTATCCAGCCTGCCATGCGTTCGAGCATGGAGAGGTTGTCTGTTATGCGCTCATATACCTCGTAGTTTGTGGCGAATTCGGTTTGGTATTCAACGATAACCGTGTTCTTGTCATGCCACTTGATCTTGTGACTTTTACCGGCATAATTGATGGAGCTCTTACTCTCATACTTAATATCAATAGGTACACCGACTCCAGTCACGCTGGCTAACCAAAGACGGTCTGCCGTAAATACCAGCAAATTGCTCTGGGCATTAATCGTCGGATTCTTTTCACGCATGTCCTGCAATTGAGCCTTGACCTTGTGCAATTCGTCCATTATGCCCAAGATACGCCAAGTACCTATAAGCGCATTGCTCTCATCGGAAATTGTCTTTTGAGTCAACATGTCAAAGATTTTTCTCCCCTCAGGCGAATACTCTCCAGCCTTGTATTTCTCAATGCACCAGTCGTTGTAAGGGAAATAAAGGTTGTTCTTGACGGTTGACCACCACATCAAGCTGAAGCCATCCTTGTCGCTGTCAAAGATTTTTGTTTGAGTATCATTGTCTCCTTTAACCTCTTTTCCGGTGTAGTTCAGTACCAACTTGTCATTGTCTTGGATATTAAATAAGCCTTGATTGTTGACAGACATCGTCAACGATACACTATCTGTACAAATCTTATACTGCTCGTAAGGCGCATACTGCTCCACCTCGTAGGCAATAATGGTCATCAGCTTGTACACACCGCGCGGATTCTCTCTCTTCAAATTTTGAGACTGCCCCATAGCAAAACTGGGCAGCAATGCCATAAGCATAAGGAAATGGTGGAAATTCTTTTTCATTGTTTGATGGTTTTTATATTACTTTGAAAGTCTGAAAGTTATAGGGAGGGTGTATCGTACGCGAATAGGCTTTCCCTTAGACATTCCATGGCTCTTTCGCAGCGACTAGCCTTAGTTCTCATTTTAGGAAATGCAGAACTCGTGGGACAAAAAGCATTGAATGGATATTCAGGACCCCATTTTATTTTGCCTAACAGAGGTGACACTGTCCTCTCATTCTGCGATTCGTCTTCCGATGTATGAAAAATCCTTAGATTCTGTTCCTTTAGTTCATTTAATTGAAACGCATAGTCATAAAGTAGGAAAATCTTCTCGTATGTCAATTCTTCCTTATAGAATCCTCCTTCCAAACTATAGGCCAAAATAGGGTTGTCCAAATATGCAGAGTATTCCTCTGTTGCTGATAAAACGAAATAATCTTCGTTATAAAATAACACGACTTCGTCTATTTCAGCAAGTAATGTTGTCCCAAGTTCAATGCCACAGGTGTCTACTCCTTTAGTTGCTAGGAATTTTTTAGCGCTAACCAATTCTTTATTGTGTTCATTGTTCTGCGCAACTATGTTTACGCAAAAACAAAGCAAGAATAATATGATTCTCCAAACTTTCTCCTTCAATTGTAATAAATCAAACATTGTTAATAATTTTATCATCTAAACTGAAGATTCTTATGTGTTTAATTGGGGGACATGCTTATCTGTACAAAAGTAATGATATTATTTGGTTTGCGAAATTTTTTAGTAATTAATCTTAAAAATATAAAAAATAGAGCAGCTACTCTTTTGGGGCTGCTCTATATGTATAAGTGCGTGTGTTACCTTAGTTTACTATCACCGTGGGGAAGTATTCCTTGAAGAGTTGCTCGGCACGGTCGAGTTGCTCCTTGGTGTTCTCCTTCACGGCTTCGAGTTCGTACTTCCATCCCATGGCTTCCCACTTGTGTACACCGAATCGGTGGTAGGGAAGTATCTCTACGCGCTGTATCTGCTTGTACTTGCCGAGGGCTTCGCCAAGGGCGCGGATGTCTTCTTCCATGTCGCTATAGCCGGGCACGAGTACGTAGCGCAGCCAGAAGGGATGGTCGTGCTCTTCGAGCCAGGCGGCGGTGCGCAGGGTCTGTTCATTGCTGCGGCCGGTGAGCTGGCGATGGCGTTCGGGGTTGAACTGCTTGATATCGAGCAATACGAGGTCAATTTCTGTGAGGAGCTCCTCCACGTGCTTGTTCCACACGCCACCATTAGAGTCGATGCAGGTGTGTATGCCGTGGCTCTTGAGGTCACGCACTATGGGCACAAGGGCTTCGGCCTGTACGGTAGGCTCGCCACCCGAGAAGGTGACGCCGCCACGCTTGCCGAAGAAGGGCTTCTGGTCTACTGCCATATGGACGATGTCCTCGGGGCGTGTAGCCTTACCGCCTTGAAGGTCGATGGTGTCGGGGTTGGCACAATAGAGGCAACGGAAGGGACAGCCTTGTAAGAAAACGACGAGCCGGAGACCCGGCCCGTCGAATGTCCCCATACTTTCGTAGGAGTGTACGTTTATCATACGTTATTACATTCTCTCGTGGAACGAGCGGCTGATAACCTCAAGCTGGTGCTCGCGGCTGAGCTTGATGAAGTTAACGGCATAGCCCGATACACGGATGGTGAGCTGCGGATACTTCTCGGGATGCTCCATGGCGTCCATCAACATGTCGCGGTTGAGCACGTTCACGTTGAGGTGGTGTGCACCCTTGGTGAAGTAAGCGTCCATCATGGTCACGAGGTTCTCGATGCGCTCCTCAGCGGTAGGACCGAGTGACTTCGGAATGATTGAGAAGGTGTTAGAGATACCGTCCTGTGAGTCGCGGTAGCGGAGCTTAGCTACAGAAGCGAGTGATGCAACAGCACCGTTCTTGTCGCGTCCGTGCATGGGGTTAGCACCGGGAGCGAAGGCGATACCCTTGGCACGACCGTCAGGTGTAGCACCTGTCTTCTTACCGTACATCACGTTAGAGGTGATGGTGAGGAGTGAGAGGGTAGGACGTGCGTTCTTGTAAACGGGGAGCTTCTTCAACTCTTCAGAGAAGTAGTATACGAGGTCTACACCGAGTTGGTCAACACGGTCGTCGTTGTTACCGAAGCAGGGGAATTCACCCTCGATGTCGAATGACTCAGTCAAACCAATCTCGTTGCGCTTAGCAGTTACCTTAGCGTAGCGGATAGCTGAGAGTGAGTCGAGCACGATAGAGAGACCTGCAGCACCATAAGCCAAGTTGATACGGGGGTTGGTGTCGATGAATGCCATCTGAGCCTTCTCGTAGTAGTACTTGTCGTGCATGTAGTGGATGATGTTCATCGCCTCGTTGTATACGCGAGCAATCTCGGTGAGCACCTTTTTATAGTTAGCCATTACCTCTTCGAACTTGAGCTCGTCGCTGGTGAGTACGGGGATACCCTTTACCATTACGGTACCGGTGTTCTCGCAACGGCCGCCGTTGATGGCGAGCAAGAGAGCCTTGGCGAGGTTGGCACGTGCACCGAAGAACTGGATCTGCTTACCGATAGCCTGGTATGATACGCAGCATGCGATACCGTAGTCGTCGCAGTTACGTACCTCACGCATGAGGTTATCGTTCTCGTACTGGATTGAGCTGGTGTCAACAGATACCTTTGCGCAGAACTCCTTGAAACCGTCGGGGAGCTGCGGGCTCCAGAGGATGGTCAAGTTGGGCTCGGGGCTGGGGCCGAGGTTATACAATGTCTGGAGGAAACGGAATGAGGTCTTGGTTACCTTGGTGCGACCGTCGTTGAAACGACCACCGATAGCCTCTGTTACCCATGTGGGGTCACCAGCGAAGATGTCGTTGTATGACTGGGGACGGAGGTGACGAACCATACGGAGCTTGATTACGAACTGGTCGATGAGCTCCTGTGCGAATACCTCATTGATCTTACCATGAGCCAAATCGTACTCGATGAAGATATCGAGGAATGAAGATACGTTACCGCGTGACATAGCAGCACCATCCTGCTCCTTAACAGCAGCGAGGTATGCCATGTATACCCACTGTACAGCCTCCTGAGCTGATGTAGCGGGGCGGCTGAGGTCGAGACCGTAGTACTCACCCATTACCTTGATTTCCTTGAGGGCCTTGATCTGCTCGGTTACCTCCTCGCGAAGACGGATGTTGGCGTCGGTCATAGGACCAGTGATGTTGCGCTTATCCTCTTCCTTAGCCTCGATCAAGCGGTCGATACCATAGAGAGCAAGACGACGATAGTCACCGATGATACGGCCACGAGCGTAGTTGTCGGGCAAACCGGTGATGAAGCCCAATGAACGGAATGTGCGAATTTCCTCAGTGTAGGCGTCGAACACACCGTCGTTGTGTGACTTGCGGTAGTGTGTGAAGATATCCTTTACCTTCTCATCAATCTCAAGACCATTCTCGTGGCAAGCCTTGGCTACTACGTTGATACCACCGAAGGGCTTGATTGAGCGCTTCAAGAGCTCGTCGGTCTGGAGACCTACGATGAGCTCGTTCTCCTGGTCGATGTAACCAGCCTTGTGAGAAGTGATGGTTGATACTGTTACGTTGTCAAGTGAACGTACACCGCCATTGTTGCGCTCCTCTTCGAGAGCCTGCAAGCAGAGGTTCCAGAGGTTGGTTGTGCGCACTGTGGGACCCTGCAAGAATGAAGCATCGCCAGTGTAAGGAGCGATGTTGGCACTTACGAAATCAGCTACGTTGATTTCCTTGTTCCAAAGTCCAGTGATGAAATTCTGTTCCATGCGATTTTGTACTTTATAAGGTTACTTAATTGTTGCGATAAAAGTGTTTTTCCTTTTGCGATGCAAAGGTACTGCTTTTTTTGCACTCCGTGTAATATTACCTAAGGTATTTTATGTTTTTTAGCATAATTTATGCCTATCGGCAAATAGAAGTTGTCTATCGGCTTATTTCTTGGCAGCTTTGCTCTTGGGGAGTACGAGGTTAAGCAACACGCCCACCAAGGCCGCGAGGCCAATACCGCCGATGTTGAAGGTGCCGATGGTCAGTTCGGCGCCACCAATACCTAAGGTGAGGATGAGCGATGCGATGACCAGATTGCGTGTGTCGCCGAGGTCAACCTTATTCTTCACCAAACTGTTGATGCCCACCGAAGCAATGGTGCCGAAAAGTAATAGCATAATGCCGCCCAATACGGCGCTGGGGATGGTCTTGAGGATGGCGCTCACCTTGCCCAATACCGAGAAAAGTATACCCACGATAGCTGCAATGCGGATAACGGCGGGATCGGTAATCTTAGTCAGCGATACGGCACCGGTAACCTCTGAGTAGGTGGTCACGGGAGGACCTCCGAAGATAGAGGCAGCAAAGCATGCCAATCCGTCGCCCAACATGGTTCGGTGCAAGCCGGGGTCTTTCACGAAGTCCTTGCCGGCCACCTCGTTGATGGCATATACGTCGCCAATGTGTTCGATGACGGGAGCGATGGCTACGGGAATCATGAAGATGATAGCCTCCCAACGGAACTCGGGGCGTACGAAGGCGGGCAGTGCCAACCATGCGGCATCGGCCACGGGCTGAAAGTCGATCAAGCCCATGAGCATGGCGGCTATGTAGCCCACGACGATACCCGAGAAGATAGGGATGAGCTTCAGCAATCCTTTACCAAACATTGATACGATGATGGTTGTGATGAGGGCGATGATAGCCAGTAGCCAGTTGCCCTTGGCCATATCGACACCTGTGCCTGCCAGTGACAGACCGATAAGCATGATTACCGGACCTACCACTACGGGAGGGAAGAGGCGTGCGATGAAACTCACGCCACGGAAGCGCACCAAAGCGCTCATGATACCGTATACGGCACCTACAGCGGCGAGACCCGATAGTGTACCTGGTAGTCCATACAACTCTGTGGCCTTGATGATGGGAGCGATGAAGGCGAAGCTGCTACCCAGAAAGATGGGTACTTTGCCCTTCGTCACCATGTGGAAGATGAGTGTACCTATGCCGGCAGTAAAAAGAGCCACTGAGGGGTCCATGCCCACGAGCAGTGGTACCAACACCGTAGCTCCGAAAGCCACGAACAGGAACTGTACACCCACGATAGTCTTCTGCACAGGACCAAGTGTCTTGTTATTACTCATAGTGTCAAAGATGAAGTGTGTGGGTTATTTTGTGCCAAAGATACGGTCGCCTGCATCGCCCAAGCCGGGGAGGATGTAGTTCTTGTCGTTCAGTCCCTCATCGAGCGAAGCCAGGTAGATGTCTACGTCGGGGTGTTGGGCTTGTACGGCCTGTACACCCTGAGGAGAGGCTACAAGGCATACCAAACGAATCTGCGTGTAGCCGTCGGCCTTCAAACGTGCAATGGCATCGCAAGCGCTACCGCCTGTAGCTAACATGGGGTCGGTGAGCAACACCAAGCGGTCCTTGTTCTCGGGCATCTTGTAGTAATAGAATATGGGTTTGCAGGTTTCCTCGTCGCGGTAGAGGCCGATGTGGCCGACACGTGCCGAGGGCATGAGGCGCATGAGGCCATCCACCATGCCAAGGCCTGCACGCAGGATGGGTACGATGACCACCTTCTTGCCTGCAATCTTGGGGGCCTTCATCGGCATCAGCGGGGTCTCAATGTCGGTATAGGTCAGGGGGAGGTCACGGGTAATCTCATATCCCATGAACATGGCAATCTCTTCCAATAAGGCACGGAACTTCATGGTCGAAGTCTCTTTATCGCGCATGATGCTCAGCTTGTGTTGCACCAGCGGATGGTCGATAATGTGTAAAGGCATAGTGATAGTTTTTATAGTTCTATATTTCGTTTACAAAGATAATGTTTTTCGTTGTAACGCCATCTTGTTTGCTTGTTTTTTCTTGGTTTGTGCATGCGGATGTGTAAGGGAAAATTTGCTCCGTCATTTTGAAGGATAGGAAAAAGTGTGTACATTTGCGAAAAAACAATCCAACCATGAAAAGATTAAATATTGGAATGCTCTCATTGGCCTCTTTGCCCGGTGCTCTCTGTGCTCAGGAGGCGGTTGATAATGTGTCTACTGAGTCAAAGTCACGTCCTAATGTGGTGTTGATCTATGCCGACGACTTAGGTTATGGTGACCTTGGGTGTTATGGCGCAATAGGTGTTGAGACCCCCAATGTGGATAGGTTGTCTGATAATGGCTTGCGCTTTACCAATGCCCATGCCGTGGCTTCTACCAGCACCCCTTCGCGCTACTCGTTGTTGACAGGCGAATATCCCTGGCGCAAGCAGGGCACCGATGTGGCGGCAGGAGATGCGGCGATGATTATCTCGCCCGACCAATACACGGTGGCCGATGTGTTCAAGGAGGCTGGTTACACGACGGCAGCTTTCGGAAAGTGGCACTTGGGCCTCGGCGCTCAAACGGGCAAGCAGGATTGGAACAAGCCGATAACTCCGGCACTTGCAGATATCGGCTTCGACTACTCGTACATCATGGCGGCTACGGCCGACAGAGTGCCTTGTGTATTCATTGAGAATGGCAGTGTGGCCAATTATGACCCGTCGGCACCCATCTATGTCAACTACAATCAGAATTTCGAGGGCGAGCCCACAGGACGCAATAATCCAGAATTGCTTTACAACCTGAAGAGTTCGCATGGGCACGACTACTCCATTGTCAATGGTATCGGTCGCATTGGCTACATGAAGGGTGGAGGCAAGGCTCTATGGAAAGACGAGAATATTGCCGATAGCATAACTCTTCATGCTGTGGACTTTATTAAGGCGAATAGCGACACTCCTTTCTTTATGTATTTTGCTACGAACGATGTCCATGTGCCTCGTTTCCCGCATCCTCGTTTCCGTGGAAAGAGTCAGATGGGCCTGCGTGGCGATGCCATCGTGCAGTTCGACTGGAGTGTGGGTGAGATTGTGCGCACCCTTGAGGAGCAGGGACTGTTGGATAATACCCTTATCATCCTCTCCAGTGATAATGGCCCCGTACTTGACGATGGCTACGTAGACCAGGCCGAAGAGCTTGTGGGTGAGCACTTGCCCACCGGTGGCTTGCGTGGAGGTAAGTATAGTGCTTATGAGGGTGGCACGCGTGTGCCTTTCATCGTGCATTGGCCTGCCGAGATTAAAGAGTCGGCGGTGAAAGGCGAGTTGGTGTCGCAGATTGATTTCCTTGATGTCATGGCAAGTGTCGCAGGCGTGACAAGCGGTAGGTCGCTCTCTCCCGACGGACATCCCAATCAAGTGACTACATGGCTTGGTCAAGAGGGTAAAGGACGTCCCTATGCCATTGGCATGGCGCAGAATCACACCCTGACATTACGCACACCCGTATGGAAGTATATCGAGCCTAAGGGAGGTGCGGCAATGATTCCTTGGGGACCCAAGATTGAGACCGGTTATTCTACGTCATCACAGATTTTCGAATATGTCGATGGGGAGTACGATGAGACACGCAATAAGGCAACAGCCCATCCTTCTGTAGTGGAAAACTTAGGAAAGGAGTTGGAACACATACGTAATAGTACGTGCGGTGAGGTGACCATCATGGCCAAGGCGGGCGAAACGATAGACCTTACTGTCTATTTCGGTCCTCTTGAAGGAGCTATCGTGAGTGGTGATTTTATCGACGGAAACGTTGCAGACCTTTGTCAGGTACCTATTAAGGGCGATGCCTCCGATGGTTCGCACATTGGCGTATTGGCTATGGCAGATGGCACCCTACACACGTTTGCTGTAATCATAGGTGAAGCATATTATGGAGCATATCATATTAACTATAACGGTAACCCTCTCTTTATAGCTTACAATACGACGCATGATAATAGCAAGAATGAGGGTTATAAACTGATTTCTCCCGACCATAGCAAATCCTCTGCGGCGGGAGACGAAATCGTGATAGTGCGCCCCATGGGCGATGGATATACTTTATCCATTCAGGGCAAGGTGTTGAAGGAACCCAGACTTAATGGTTGGGGACACATTATGTTTTCGGATAATGAGGCTGAGGCAGGTAAGTATCTGTTTGAAGAAACGTCAATCTCAGATATTTACAAAATACGCTCTACCAGCGAGGGAATAAACTATGTGAATGTCTATAAGGAACACGGAGTTGTCGGTAATGATAAATCAACCAAGGCCGGACTTGCCACCTATACAATAGAAGGTGTTGAGTCGCTCCCGGTAACCTTGCCTATTGGTGGTACTACTACCGTATGTTTCCCGTTCAATGTTATCATTCCCGAGGGAGTTTGTGCCTACGATGCTACGGCTTCCGATGTTGTCTTTGATGAGGCTATCAATGCCTACACCTGTACGATGTCGCCTATTGCAAACTCGGGGGAGACACTGAAATGCGGTACTCCAGCGGTCATTAATGGCGATGCGGGCGTTGTTGAGTTTCCCATAACGATGGTCGATAATGGTGCGAGGAACTCACTCCCGCAATCATTGCTCAAAGGTAATTATGTGGCACAAACACTCACGCAAGGAAGTGCCACAAAGAAGTACACCCTTGTGCAACAAAACAATAATGTGGAGTTCTCGGCATTTGATGGAACCACTGATATTAGGGCCAATCAATGTTGGTTAGAGTGCGACATGTCCGAAGCGAGTAAGTTGGTCCTTTGCTTTGAGGAGACAACCGGTATTTATGATACCCCTTCTCTCTCGCAGGATAATAACAAGTGCATCTACAACATTGCCGGACAACGTCTGAGCAAGCCTCAGACGGGAATCAATATTGTCGGGAACAAGAAGGTCCTGGTATACTAAACTTCCCTTTGTCGTGTATTATATAAAAGAACAGGCCCTGCCAGGAGCCTGTTCTTTTTGTGACCGCTGGAGCTTTTAGAGGGTCGTATTATTTCTTCTGTCGTTCCTCGTAGAAGGTGATGCGACGGGTGAGCTCCTGTTGTTGTGCTTGCAGGGTGGATGAGGCCTGAAGGGCCGCAGAGAGTTCTCCTACTTGGATGAGTGCTTTGGCATCATTCTTGGTGAAGGGCATCTGTGCCTTGCCATCCTTGCCTATGAGGGTGACCTTGATATCGGTGTGCTGAGCTACGAAGTCTCCCAAGGTGGGTGTGCTGGTAAAGTCGGTGCGCTCGGTGCGTCCCGTGGCATCACTCATCACGTGGGGCTCGGCGGTGGGCTTCAACTCCACATAGCTACCATCCGGGGCAGTGAAGCGCAGGGTGTGTGCTCCGATGGGCTTACCGCGGTAGAAGGCTGTGATGGTAAATGCTCCATCCTTCTCGTTGGCCTGTGGACGCAGATAGCTTTTCCCGACATTCTTCTCGGTGCGATGTAGTGCGGCATAGTAGGTGCCGTAGTCTTGATACTTGGCATCTTTGTCGAGGTAGAGGGCTGCGGCGAGCGAGGTGGCTCGAGTCGTGCTCTCGGCGAGTAGGCTATCAGTATAGTGCTTGCCTGTGCGGGCCTCCGAAAGCTCTACCTCGATGAGCTGGGCATTGGCTTGCGCACGAGTCTCGAAGGCCTTGGGGTATAGTTGCTTGATGCTGTCGAGTTGCAACTTAGCCAGGGCATATTGTCGGTTCTCGTAGGATTGCTTGGCGCGGGTGAGGTGGGGCTGAGCCTGTTTCTCTACATCTTCGGCACAATTACTGAATGCGAGGCCTGCCGCGAGGGCAAGGAGTAGGTTGCGAGTTTTCATAAAGTTTCTTTTTTTTCTGATGTAAAAGTAATGCTATTCTTTCACATATTGGTCATAATAGTATGAAAAAGTGAAAAGGTGGCCGTAGGAGAGGGTAAAAATAGTTTTTTTTGAGTAACTTCGCAGTTCTAAAAGGAACGAAAACAAAAATGGTGAAAGGTTAGAGACTATAGGTTATAGGTAATAGGCCATCTGGCTGGCACACTACACTCTCAACCCTAAACACTACACACTACACACTAAACAGGAATTATGCGACATATATCTCCCGAAGAACTGAAGAAGATGTTTGACACCAAGCTGTTTCACCTCATCGGTGACACGGCCGACGAGTTGGGTCTCGAATGTTATGCCGTGGGTGGCTACGTGCGCGACCTCTACCTGGAACGCCCCTCGAAAGATATCGATGTGGTTGTCGTGGGCAGTGGCATCAAGATTGCCGAGGCCTTGCGCAAGAAGCTTGGCCGAGGTGCTCATGTGAATATCTTCCGCAACTTCGGCACGGCGCAACTCAAATGGCGCGATATGGAGGTCGAGTTTGTCGGTGCCCGCAAGGAGTCCTACACGCACGACTCGCGCAAGCCTATCGTCGAGGATGGCACCCTCGAGGATGACCAGAACCGCCGCGACTTCACCATCAACGCCCTGGCCGTGTGCCTCAATGCTGCTCACTTCGGTGAGCTCACCGACCCCTTCGATGGTCTGCTCGACATGGAGGACCGCCTCATCTGCACGCCCCTCGACCCCGATGTGACCTTCAGCGACGACCCCCTGCGCATGATGCGTTGCATACGCTTCGCTACGCAACTCAACTTCTACATCGAGGAGGAGACCTTCGAGTCGCTCACCCGCAATGCCGAGCGCATCAAGATCATCTCCAAGGAGCGCATCATCGACGAACTCAACAAGATCATCGCTTCGCCCATCCCCTCCAAGGGCTTCGTGGAGCTCGACCGTTGCGGTCTGCTCCCCCTCATCTTCCCCGAGCTGGCAGCCCTGCAGGGTGTCGAGGCCGTGAATGGTCGCAAGCATAAGGACAACTTCTACCACACCCTTGAGGTACTGGACAATATAGCCCGTCAGACCGACAACCTATGGCTCCGCTGGGCAGCTCTGCTCCACGACATCGGCAAACCCCGCACCAAGCGTTGGGACCACCGTTTGGGGTGGACCTTCCACAACCATAACTTCATTGGCGAAAAGATGATACCCACCATCTTCCGCAACATGAAGCTTCCCATGAACGAGAAGATGAAGTATGTGCAGAAGCTCGTGGGCCTTCACATGCGCCCCATCGTGATTGCCGACGAGGAGGTCACCGATAGCGCCGTGCGCCGCCTTCTCTTCGAGGCTGGCGACGACATCGACGACCTGATGATGCTTTGCGAGGCCGATATCACCTCGAAGAACGAGATGCGCAAGCAGCGCTTTCTCGATAACTTCCGCCTCGTGCGCGTGAAGCTCAAGGACCTCGAGGAACGCGACCGCATACGCAACTTTCAGCCCCCTGTCGATGGCGACGAAATCATGCGCACCTTCGGCCTCACACCCTGTGCCGAGGTGGGGGCCCTCAAGAGCAGCATCAAGGATGCCATCCTCGACGGCATCATCCCCAACGAGCACGATGCTGCCTACGAGTACATGATGAAGAAAGCCAAGGAGATGGGCTTGACTCCGGTTTAGTGTTCGTAGTTTAGTGTTTAGTGTGCCATCCGGCAGGTAAACTCGAAAGTTTCCCTACACTCTACACCCTACACTCTAAACTCTAAACTCTAAACTCTACACCCTACACTCTACACCCTAAACAAACCGTGCTTCACCACCTCATCGCCCAGGGCGAACACCAGCAACAGGATTTCAAGTATGAGATCTCCGATGTGCGCAAGATTGCGCGCACTCTATCTGCTTTTGCCAATACCGACGGCGGCAGGTTGCTCATCGGTGTGAAGGACAATGGCAAGATAGCCGGTGTGCGTAGCGACGAAGAGATTTATATGGTCGAGGCCGCCGCCGCACTCTATTGTGTGCCCCCTGTGGAGTGCCGCATGAGCATCCATCGCGTGGAGGGACATAATGTGGTGATTGCCGAGGTCGAGCGCTCCGGGAAGCTCCCCGTTCGTGCCCGCCTGGATGATGATAGCCTCTGTGCCTTCATGCGCATTGCCGATGAGAATATCGTGGCTTCGCCCGTGCAGATGGCCTTGTGGCGCGAGGCCGATAGAGATTATGGTACCCTCATGTCCTTCACCGAGCGCGAGCAGTCGCTCTTGAGGCTCCTTGCCGTTGCTTCCGAACCTCTTACGCTCAACCGTTTTGCTCGCCTGGGCCGTCTTCCCCGCCATCGTGCCGTGCAGCTCTTGGCGCAATTCATCCGTTTCGGCTTAGTCGAACAGCAGTTCGTGGGGCACACGTTCGTGTATAAGGCAGTGTAAGGGTTAGCTATGAGCTATGAGCTTTCAACGAAAACGAAGACGAAGACGAAAACTGCCATCCGGATGGCATCTCATATCTCACTGCTCACCTCTCACTGCTCAAAGCTCATCGCCCACAGCTATTTTCCACTCCTCCCTCCAGTGCAGTTCCGGTGTGCCATCGGCGTCGAAGGTGATGGGCAGCCATATGTGTCGTGAGTACTTCAGGCTTCGGGGCATCCAGCGGTCGGCCATGAAGATATATTGCTCCGTGCCCTCCACCTTGAAGATGTAGGTACCCTGTGTGCGGAACGACTTCTCCGCCCCCTCGCCACGGAAGGGTGAGGGCAGTTGCTCCCATGGCCCCCATATCGATGTAGCACGAAACATACGTGCCTCGTTGGGTTCCCATCCCGTGCATCCGCTTGTGATCATCCAGTACACCCCGTCGCGTTTGAAGATGGTGGGCGCCTCATTGTGTCCGCCCGGTGCGAGGCGTAT